>DATJWT010000184.1:0-8221 GCA_035500975.1 Binataceae bacterium (SeqCode) | reverse complement strand
GCGACATTCACGAACAGAACCGACCACGGTGCGAACAGAAATAATCGCCGTAATAGCCAATTGAGAAAGGCGACGACCAGACTGCCAGTGAAAGGAATCCATCCGTACCTGACCAGCTCCGGAAGATGCCGGAACGGCAAGGCCAGGCTCTCCAGCACGAGCTGAACGACCGGCAGCTTTACGACGGTGAAGCGCTGTTGACCTGACTGTGCGTTAGCAGCCACGAAATCTCCCCTTTGCGATGGCGCCCAAGTGTGACAATCGCAATCGATGCTGGCAAGGCGCGCTTCCGACCCTATTCCCCACTCGCTTGACAGAAGGCGGATCCGGTTGTATTTAACCAAATAGTTATTTAACCGTCTCGTTCCTAACGACGCAAAGGAGAACCGTATGAACCAGGTCGTTTCACGAGAGCAATGGACAGAAGCCCGCAAGGCCCTACTGCAGAAGGAAAAGGAGCTGACCAGGCTGACCGATGAGATCAACGCGCAGCGGCAAAAGCTGCCGTGGGTCAAGGTCGACAAAGAGTACGTGTTCGACACGCCGACCGGCAGAAAGACCCTTGCTGATCTTTTCGATGGTCGGAGCCAGCTCGTCGTCTATCATTTCATGCTCGGCCCGGGCTGGAAGGCCGGATGCGTCGGCTGCTCGTTTTTTGCGGATCACGTTGACGGGCCCAACGTTCATCTGGCGCATCACGACGTTTCCTTCGTCGCCGTCTCGCGCGCGCCACTCAACGAAATCGAGGCTTACAAGAAGCGGATGGGATGGCGGTTCAATTGGGTTTCGTCGTCCGAAAGCGATTTCAACTACGACTACCACGTGTCCTTTCGCAAGGAGGACCTCGCCAAAGGAAAGGTGTACTACAACTTCGAGATGACCGACGGCTCGATGGAAGACCTGCACGGCACCAGCGTTTTCTTCAAAGATGACACCGGCGCCATCTACCACACCTACTCATCGTACGGACGCGGCGACGAGCGCAGCCTGGGCACCTACATGTTCCTCGACGTGACGCCGAAAGGCCGCAACGAAACCGGTCCCAATTTTAACTTGACAGACTGGGTTCGCCGACACGATGAGTATGATCAGACTCCGGCGAAGGCCTGAGGGCGGAGGAGACCTCTGCCGAGGGGCCCCAGATGGCACCCACACCTGTTGGTAGAGGACGGTTCGCTTGGGCCCTCTGCCAACGGGCAAGAAGGTCCGCGCGACTCCAGCGCCGACCTTGCCGGCTTTTGGCACGGAAGCCTTGATCGTTTGGATGCGTACCTGGAAAAGAAGCAAAGTAACGAAAGAGGTAAAGTCACTGTGGGCAGCGCACCTACCCAATCCACGCAGCGCCAATTGACCATCACGCGAATCCTCGATGCGCCGCGCGAGCTGGTATTCAAGGCTTGGACCGACCCGCAGCACCTCGTCAATTGGTGGGGACCTCGTGGTTCTTTCACACCCCAGTGCGAGATGGATGCGCGGAACGGCGGTTCCTACCGATTCCTGATGCGAGCAGCGTCCGGGCGTGAGGTGGTGTGGTCGGGTGTATGCCGCGAGCTTGTCGAACCCGAAAAATTGGTTCTGACTTGCACTATCCGCAACCTGGATGGAACGATTATCAGTGCCGAAACGGTCCTTACCCTGACCCTTGAAGATCTACAGGGGAAAACCAGGCTCACGCTCCATCAGGGCGTTTTCGATTCCGACGAAAACTGCGCGGCGCACGGTCGGGGATGGAGGGACACACTGGACCGCATCGGAGAGCATCTCGCGCGGCTATAGCGCATGCTCGATAACGCCGCGGAGTACTTGGTGACGATGTGAGCAGGCAATAACGATGGCACCAGGAAACGGCACGGCCGCAGATCTTGAACAGCGCACCCTCGTCATCGAGCGCATTTTCGATGCGCCCTGCGAGTTGGTCTTCAAAGCCTGGACCGATCCAAATCACATGAAACACTGGTGGGGGCCGCGCGGGTTTACGAGCGAGGTGCTTACGATGGACTTCCGCATCGGTGGTGCCTATCGAATTCACATGCGATCGCCCGAGAATACCGACCATTGGACGCAGGGCGTATATCGAGAAATCGTTCCGCCGAAGCGGCTGGTGATGGTTGGAAGCTGGACCGACGAGCAGGGCAATCCAACGACTCCGGAAACGACGACCACCGTGACCTTCGAAGACCGGGGCGGGAGAACTCGGCTTACCTTGCACGCCGTGTTTGAATCGGTGACGGCCCGCGATGCTCATCGCGGCGGCTGGAACAGCTCGTTTGAACGACTGGCTGCCTACCTGACACGAGCATGAAAACAGGCGCCGAGCGTGGCGCTTTCAAAACCTCGCCGGTTGTGGCACGTGTCGGACATCTGACCCAGAGGTGTATCGGCATGTTGCTCAAGGACAAAGTCGCGTTGATAACGGGTGCGGGCTCGGGAATCGGACGGGCCAGCGCTATTCGATTTGCGCAGGAAGGCGCCAAGGTGATGGTCGCCGACGTTCGCACGGAGTCGGCCGGCAACACCGCGGCAGAAATCGGGCAGGCGGGAGGCACCGCCAAGTCGCTCGCGGTAGATGTGCGAATCGCGGCTGACGTGGAGCGGATGGTGAACGAGACGGTGCGGGCGTTCGGACGTCTCGACATCCTCTTCAACAACGCCGGTGTGTACATTCCCAAGACCGTCGTCGAGACCAGTGAGGAAGAATGGGACTGGGTGGTCGATGTGTGCCTGAAGGGAGTCTTCTTCGGGTGCAAGTACGCGATCCCCCACATGATCAAGGGGGGCGGCGGGGTCATCATCAACACCGCCAGCGGCGCCGGAATTGAAGGCGTACCGCGCCTGGGTGCCTACCAGGCCGCAAAGGGCGGCGTGGTGATCATGTCCAAGGGAATCGCGCTGGACTTTGCACGCGACAAGATTCGCTGCGTGTCGATATGCCCCGGCGTCATCGAGACCCCGATCGCGGAGAACTGCAACCAGATTCCCGCCGGCGCATCGCAGCAAATTTGGTCACGCAGCGGCATGATGCATCCGCTCGGCCGCAACGGAAAGCCCGAGGAAGTCGCGGCACTCGCGACGTTCCTGGCGTCTGACCAGGCGGCATTCATCACGGGAGTTGCAGTGCCAATCGATGGCGGCTTCAATGCTGGAGCGTGGATTCCGCCGGAGCTGACACGCGGCTAGATGCCGCTCCGCGCGAGTGCGAGCGGAAGCGATCGCAATCCGCGGGTGACCATCGAGCCGCGGTAAACCAGGGGCGCATCGGGATCGGCGAGCCGGATGTTCGCGAAGCGCGCGACAATTTCCTCGAAAGCGACGCGCGCCTCGATGCGCGCGAGCGGCGCTCCGATGCAGAAGTGGATGCCTTCGCCGAACGCGACGTGATCGTTCGGCGTCCGGCTGATGTCAAAGCGGTTTGGCTCGGGAAACTGGGCCGGGTCGCGGTTGGCGGCGCCAAACAGGATCGCCACCAGAGACCCTGCTTCGATGCGAGTACCACCTAAATCGGAGTCCGTCTTCGCGATTCGCACGAGGGTCTGCACGGGAGCATCGTAGCGCAGCATCTCCTCCACCGCCGACGGAATCAGGGCGGGATCGCGGCGCAGCCGCTGGTATTCGCCGGGGTTCCTCGCCAGCGCCAGCAGGCCATTTCCAATGAGGTTGGTGGTGGTTTCGTTGCCGGCGATCAGGAGAAGCACGACGAACGCGAGTAGCTCGTCGGTGCTGAGGGATTCGTTTTGATCGTGGGCGGCCACCAGTGCGCTGACCAGATCCTCTCCGGGCTCGCTGCGCCGCAGTTCGATTTGCCGCGCGAAGTATTCGCGCAGCGCGGTCGCGGCTTCCAGGTTCTCCTTGGGTGGCGGCAGGCCGGGGACGCTGGCGGTGTTCGACGCGACCACGTCGGACCATTTTCGGAAGCGCGTGCGATCCTCGAGCGGAATTCCCAGCATCTCGGCGATGATGATGACCGGGAGCTGATCTGCAAGCGCACCCATCGCATCGAACTTCCCGTCAGGCTCGCAGCGATCGAGCAGCTGCCGCGCCAGGTCGCGGATACGAGGTTCAAGCGAGGCGATTCGCCGGGGAGTGAAGTCGCGCGCTACCAGCCTGCGCAGGCGCGTATGGATGGGCTGGTCCGAGAACGGCAACGTGGGCGCGCCGCCAAACGGGTCAGCGTCGCGATTGACGATGTACTCAGGCATCGTGCTGGAAAAGCGCGCATGGTCCCGCAACACTGCGACAACGTCAGCATAGCGCGCGGCCAGTGTAATCGGGAGCCCAAAGTTGGCGCGGCGAGGCGGTCCGTGCAGAAGCGGCTCGTAGCGGGAATAGGGATCGACCAGAAACGACGGATCGAATGGATTGTAATCGACCTGCTCGCTCACGGTCGCCCATCGAAACCGATTGTCCGTGAAATTGCAACGCTCGCTCTCGAGAAGGAAACGAAAGGCCGGATGCCCCCTGCTCGGGAACATCCGGCCTGAAATCGATCCAGGAAAGTTGCCGCTATTGGCTCGCGCCCATCTTGGCCGCGTCGCCGGCGAGCGGAACCATCTGCGCGATGTCGCACTGCACGAGGGCGTGCAGCTTGTTGTCGATCTGGAAGAAGCGCGTGGTCTTGACCTGCGAGATCACCCCGCGGAATTTCGGGATGAACTCCTTCTGCGTGTCCAGCCGCGCCTGCGCGATCGCCATCACCTCGTCGAGCTTGGCCTTGGCATCGGCGTCAGTCAGGTTCTGGAACGCCTTCGCGAACGCACGCACCTCGGCGGCGTGGCGCAGTTCGAGCGCATCCATCTTGCCCTCGTACTGATCGTAGAGCGGCCAGAAGCCCGACGCTTCCTGCGGAGTCAGCGCCATCGCCTGTCCTACCAGGGCCTTGCGATTAGCCTTGGCGGCCTCGAAATCGAGCTGCCTCTGCGACGGCGATCCGGATTGAGCCATCGCGGGCGCGATAAACCCGACAGCGAGCAGGGCCAGCGAGGCGGTCACGCACCCGATGACTTTTTTGGTGAAACCCATGAGCAAATCTCCTTTTTCGGCGTCGTAAAGCAGTCGCGCGGATGCTGATTTATTCGCCGGACAGAGTCAAGTAGGGGTTTCCGCTCGTCTGTCAGTCGGGGATCACCTAAGAATTAAGGGGCTGTTACCGCTTCTCCAGGGGCCAAAGGTCATGATGCGCAGACCAAACCATCGAAACTTCTCTATCACGGCAGCCGTGTTGCTGACCCTGGTGTTGGGGGCCGTCGCTTCGACCATCGGTGGCCAGGAAGCACCATCGGCCGACGGCGCCTTTCGCGCGGCCGTGGATGAATTCATCGAAGCGGAGCTCAGGATGTTCCCCGAGAGAGCGACCGCCCTCGGTGACCATCGCTTCGACAACCGCATCGACGACCTCTCCGCCGACGGAATCGCCGATGAAATCCTGCACGCCACCGACTGGATGGCGAAGTTCGGAGCAATCAATCCGCATGGCCTCGCGGAAGCGAATCGCGCCGACCGCGATTGGCTCATCGCTCGATGCGATGGCGAACTGCTCTACACCCAGAAAATCAGAGATTACCAGCGCGACCCGGGCATGTACCTGCCCACCTCGGCGATCTTCTCGCTGATCCAGCGGAACTTCGCTCCGCTCCAGAGCCGGATGGAATCAGTCACCGAGCGCGAGAAGGCGGCGTTGAAGAACTTCGATTACGCGAAAGCGAATCTGCGTCCCGACCAGGTCGCGCAGGTGACGGTCGATATCAACCTGGAACAGATGCCGGCGACGATCGCCTTCTTTCAAAAGTCACTGCCGCAGGCGTTTGCCCAGGTACCCGATGGTCCGAGCAAGAGTGCGTTCCAGGCTGCGAACCAGCAGTTGATCGCGGCGATCAAGGCTTATGGCGACTGGATGCAGCATGATCTGCGCCCGCACGCTACCGGCAACTACGCGATCGGCAAGGAAGCTTACCGGCGGATGCTCGCCGATGCCGACATGGTGGACCTCCCGCTCGATCGGCTCGAGGCGATCGGAGTTGCAGAGCTGGCGCGGTTGCAGGAGCAATTTCGCAAGACCGCCGCTGAAATCGATCCCAAGGCATCGCCGGCTCAAGTTGCGGCGGCGCTCGCCAAAGATCATCCCGCCGCAAACGAGGTAATCCCGCAAGTGAACAGCGGGTTGGCCGCGATTCGCGCATACGTGGTCGCGCATCATCTCGCGACAATTCCGTCGGAGGTTCCGCCGATCGTGGCGGAGACTCCTCCGTTCATGCGCGCGACGACATTCGCATCGATGGACTCGCCGGGTCCGCTGGAGAAATCGACCGAAGCCTATTTCTACGTCACCCTGCCCGACCCATCGTGGCCGGCGTCGAAGACCGATCAGCTGCTTGCCTTCTATTCCCCGCCGACGATTTCGGACACCTCGGTGCACGAGGTGTACCCGGGACACTACGTTCAGTTCCTCAACAATCGCTTGAACCCGGATGCGGTCAGAACGATTTATCATTCAGGATCGAACAGTGAGGGATGGGCACTGTACTGCGAGCAAATGATGCTCGATGAGGGTCTGCATGGCGACAATCCGCGCTATCGGCTGGCGCAGCTACAGATGGCGTTGATGCGGGCGTGCCGCTACCTGGTCGGAATCAGGATGCACACCCAGGGCATGACGGTGGATGAGGCGGCGGCGTTCTTCGAGAGGAATTCTTACCAGACGCCGCACAACGCGCGGGTCGAGGCGCTGCGCGGCACCGACGATCCGGGTTACCTGCGCTATCAACTCGGAAAGCTGATGATCCTGAAGCTACGCGAAGACCTCAAGAAGAAGGAAGGCGCGGCGTTCGACCTGGGAAAATTCCACGATGACTTCCTGCGCCAGGGCGCAATACCGGTGCCGCTGATTCGGCGCGCGATGCTGGGTCACGAAGGTTCGATTCTGTAGAGGCGGCGCTTCAGGCTGCCGCTCTCATTGGAGCGCCGCAATGTTGCGGAATCTCGGCGGTGCCGCAGTCCGCCCCCATCCAGCAAACGAGCTTGTCCTTCTCGATCTGCATCGGACGATTGCAGTGCTTCGGCGCATCCTGCTCATAGCCGCAGGTGGGGCACTTCAACTTCGCAGCCATCTCTGTCTGTCCTGACTACTTGTCCTGGTTCTGTCCCGGCGGCGGAACCTTGGCGGTGCGTCCCGCCAACACTTCATCGACAAGACCGTACTCCACCGCCTCCGCGGCTGACATGAAGTAGTCGCGCTCGGTGTCTTTGGAGATTTGTTTCACCGGCTTGCCGCTGTGCTTGGCGAGGATTTCGTTCAGGAGTTCGCGCAGGCGCAACGCTTCCTTCGCATATATTTCCATGTCGGTCGGCGGTCCTTCGAACCCCCCGGAGCCTTGATGAATCATGATCCTGCTGTGCGGCAATCCGTAGCGGCGGCCCTTCGCGCCTGCGCACAACAGCACCGCGCCCATGCTTGCGGCCTGTCCGACGCAGAGGGTGGACACGGGAGGTTTGACGAATTGCATGGTGTCGTAGATGGCCAGTCCCGCGGTCACGGAGCCGCCGGGCGAGTTGATGTACATGTTGATCTCGCGCTCGGGGTCTTCCGATTCGAGGAACAGAAGCTGCGCGGTGATGAGGTTCGACAGGTCGTCGGTGACGGGGCCACCGAGGAAGACGATGCGGTCCTTCAGCAGGCGCGAGTAGATGTCATAGGAACGCTCGCCGCGCCCGGTTTGCTCTACGACGTAGGGAACGAGGATGCTCATGGATCAAAGGTACTCCGCGAATTGGAGCGGGTCGAGAAGTGCGAGGGGAGAATGCCCGAGTTGGTGGGGAGTTCCACTCTTCTACCACTCGCTTGCCCTCTCCCTGGAAAGGATGGGGAATCAGGAGATGTGCGCGATCGCGGAGCGGAGGCGATCTACCGTGCGCTGTTTGCCGAGCACCGCGATCACTTCGTAGATGCCAGGGCTGACGGTGCCGCCCGTGAGTGCGACGCGGACCGGCTGTGCGAGCTGGCCGAGCTTCATGTTGAAACGCGTCAGCACTTGCTCGAAGGCGGACTGCACGGCCTGCTCCGAGAATTCGCCGTTGATCGCATCGATCTGCTCGGACAACGCGGCGAGTTGTTCCTTGACTTCGGGTTTCAGGAATTTGGTCGCGGCTTTTGGATCGATTTCGATTTGGTCCTTCAGGTAGAAGCCCGCGAAGTCGACCAGTTCGACGAGGGTCTTGGCGCGCTCCCGCA
>DATJWT010000183.1:0-9033 GCA_035500975.1 Binataceae bacterium (SeqCode) | reverse complement strand
CCGGCGGGCGACCTGGTCGGCGGCGAAGGACGCGGCTTCCACTCGCTCCTCGATGGTCTCAATCCCGAGCGCATCCTGATTGCCGCTGAGGCTATCGGGATCGGACGCCTCGCGTTGTCGCGCGCCGTTCGTTACGCGAAGGAGCGCGTGGTGTTCGGGCGCCCGATCGGGCAGAACCAGGCCATCGCGCACCCGCTGGCGGACAGCTACTCAAAGCTCGAAGCAGCCGAGATGCTGATGCTCAAGGCGGCGTGGCTGTTCGACCATCGCAAGCCCTGCGGTCCGGAGGCCAACACCGCGAAGCTGCGCGCGGCCGATGCGGCATTCGAGGCGTGCGACCGCGCGGTGCAGACTCTCGGCGGCTACGGTTACATCCGCGAGTACGATGTCGAGCGCTACTTCCGCGAATGCCGCCTGCTCAAGATCGCGCCCGTGTCGCAGGAGATGGTGTTGAACTCCATTAGTGAACACGTGCTCGGTCTGCCGCGCTCCTATTGATCCGCGATGCGCTTGCCCAAGATCGCCATCCTGGTCGCGTCGCTCGCGTTCATCGGTTGGGTCTTCTACGCGCTGCGCAGCGCGGAGCCGGTGCGCGTGATGGAAAGTCAGCTCAAGCGGGACGGCGGCCAGGTTTTCGTGTCGGGAAAGATTCAGAACAGCGGTCCCGACACCGGTCCGATCGATATCGAAGTGCGCTACTACGATGCGGGCGGGCACGCCGTCGGGCAGGACAAGATCGTGGTGGACAAGCTCGCGCAGGGAGTCATCGCCCGGTTCCAGACCCCCCATCGCGCGATCGACAACGCGCAGTCATTTTCGCTGTACCTGAATCACGGTCGGAATCCGTACGGAAACTGACCCGACCTGAAATGAAAAATACTTATACTACTCATCAGTGAAACTTACCTGCTTGGCGTCTAAGCCACTTTCAGATAAGCATTTTGGCTCAAGTGTGCTTATGACGGTTATAGCTGCGTGGAGCCATACCTGTCGCGCACAGGGTTTGCCGATCTCTTGGCCGTAATGTTACTTGTAGTCGATAACTTGATCCAATTGTTTGATGGGCGGGACGTCCGATGCTGGGGTGGCGTGCCGATCATCACGCGAAGGGCACCATAATGGCACGGTCCAAGGAACGCACTTTCGGTCAGGTAATAAGGGAGCGCCGCCGCCAGCTCGATCTTACCCAGGAAGAAGTCGCGCGGCGCATCAAAACCTCCACGCCTTATGTCGGCCACCTCGAGTCCGGCAAGCGCCATCCGTCCGACAAGATCGTAACCCGGCTCGCGGAAGTGCTGGGCCTCGATCGGCGCGAACTCTTCTTCCTTGCCAACCCGCGCGCGCAGGCGCTGCTCAGCCCCGCCCCCGACGCTAACTCGTCGTCAGCCTGGGAGCAGTTCCGGAACAACGAGCAACTCCGCCGCGTGCACAATATCAGCAACGAAGAGATGGACATGCTGTCGCGCGCCGCGCTGCTCGGGGAAGTCCGCTCGCCCCGCGACTTCATCTACATCCTGAACACCGTTCGTCACGCCGTCGGCCGCTAGCGGCTGACCTTACCGCACATCACCTGCAGCTGGGCAGCAAGGAGAGTTCCTTGCTGCCGGATATCCCCGTCTGTCCCTGAATCGCGCTTCCACTGGCGCGACGAGTAAGACGCGACTAATCTCGCGCCCGCGATGTCGGATGCCGTCGAAGTTAACGCCGCTCCTGCGACCACCGGATGGCCGCGGCGCTACACCATCGCGGGCCTGTTCTTTCTCGGCACACTGCTCTGCTACCTCGACCGGGTCAGCATCTCGGTCGCGATAATTCCGCTGTCGGGACAACTCGGCTACGACTCGCGCGCCCAGGGCCTCATCCTGTCGGCTTTCTTCTGGGGTTACTTGTGGCCGCAACTGGCGGGCGGATGGATGGCGGACCGCTACGGCGGCAAGAAAGTCCTGGGGTTCGGCGTCGCCGTCTGGTCGCTCGCTACAATCTTAACCCCCGCGGCCGCTCGCATATCGCTGGGAGTGCTCTTTGCCGCGCGCATCCTGATGGGCCTTGGCGAGGGCGTCAACTTTCCCGCGATTCACAGCCTGACCGCGCGATGGATGCCGCAGCGCGAGCGGGCGCGCACGCTCTCTTTGAATTTCAGCGGCATGTACCTGGGGACAGTGGTGGCGCTGGTGTTCAGCCCGATAGTGATCGAAGCGATGGGCTGGCCGGCGTTGTTTTATCTGTCCGGCGCGATAGGAGTGATTTGGGTGATCGCGTGGTCGATCAAAGCCGCGGATGGACCCGGCGATTCCCGGCCGTCGGGCAGCGGCCGCGATTCGCGACCAGGCGCCGTCCCTTGGCACGCAATCGCCCGCGAGCCCGCGGTCTGGGCAATCGTGCTCGCGCATTTCTGCAGCAACTTTGGCTTCAACATCCTCCTGCTCTGGCTGCCAACGTATCTTCATCACGCATTCGGAGTCACCGTCGCCCGCGTTGGAATCTACTCGCTGGTCCCGTGGGTCGCATCGTTCGCGGTCGTCAACACTGGCGGATGGATTGCGGACACGATGCGGATTCGGGGCGTAAGCGTGGGGCTGACCCGCAAGCTGATGCAATCGGTTGCGTTCGGCGTGGGCGCGCTGCCATTGCTGGCCTTGCCATGGGCGGCATCCCCGGGCGCCGCCGTCGCCCTGATCGCCCTGTCAGCATCGGCGAACGGACTCGGCCTGTCAGCTTACGGAGTGAACCATCTTGATGTCGGCCCGGAATACGCCGGCGTGCTGATGGGTATCTCCAACACCTTCGCGACCATTCCGGGAATCGTCGGCGTGGCCGTCGCAGGGTTCATCGTGCAGGCCACCAATTCATTCAGCGCCGTCTTCGTCCTTATCGCGGTGGTCTATGCAATCGGTTTGTGCGGCTACGTAACCTGGGCCAGCGGCGACCGCCGCCTATGATCAGACCATTCGGAATAACGGTGGTATTTGCCTCACCAGACAAGCTATACCGGAGGCATCCCAGCGGAGTGGCATAAGCAATGAACGAACGGGCACCGCTTTCGCCTTATCGATGGATGATCGAACTGCTGCTGCTTCTGCTGCTGACGGTGCAGTCGCTGACGTGGCTCGCGCCGGCCCCGATACTCCAGGAAATCCAGAAAGGACTGCATATAGATCTCGGGAGCGCCGGCCTCATCCTTTCGATCATCGCTCTCTGCATCGGCATCTTCTCGATCCTCGGCGCGATCGTGCTCGAGAAGCTCGGCGCCCTGCGCTGCCTGCAACTGGGACTCGGGCTGATGGCCCTTGCCGAGATCGCCAGCGGATACACCGACACCTTCGGAACGCTTTTCCTGTGTCGCGTTGTCGAGGGCATTGGCTTTGGCATGGTAATCGCCCCGCCGGGGGCACTGACGATGCAGTGGTTCGGCGAACACGAGTGGGCTTACATCAACATGGTCAACTTCGCGTTCGGCTATGTCGGCCTGACCGCCGTGTTCCGGATCACTCCGGGACTGTTCGCCGCCGTGCATCAGTCGTGGCAATCGGTGCTGCTCGACTACGGGCTACTAACCGCCGCGGTTGCGCTGCTGTGGATCATCCTCGGACGCCAGCCGAGGACGCCATCGATCGAGACCCCGGATGTGGCGGCGTCCGCCGATGACGCGCCCGGCGGATCGGCAATAGTCGAAGTGATGAAGATGCGGAACATCCTGCTGATCGCCGCCGGCCTGTTCGGCGGCATGTGGGTGTTCCAGATCTATACCGCTTTTCTGCCCGAATATTTTCGCGCCTTTCGCGGGATGAGCCTGGAGCAGGCATCGCTAATGACGCAGGTGCTGCCGTTCACAGGATTTTTTGCCGCCGTCCTCGGCGGACTCGGGACGGGATGGACAGGCCTGCGCAAGCCGTTCACGTGGCCGGTCGCGATTTTCACGCTCGTCGGATGCGTCGGCGCGATCACGCTGAGCGATCCGCTGATGATTCGTCTCTCGCTGGTGCTGGTCGGAATCGGCGCGGCCGGATCGCTCGCAGCGATCACCACGCTGATGATGGAACTGCCCGGCATGAACCCGACTCGCGTCGGCGCCGCGCAAGGCTTCGTGTGGGCGGTCGGTTATTTCGGCGCGTTCGTGTCTCCGGTGCTGGGCGGCAAGCTGGCGGCGTCGATGGGCTTGAAAACGGTGATGCTCGGGTTCCTGGTATTCCAGTTCCTGCCCATCGTGGCAATGTATTTTCTGCCCGAGACCGGGCCCGGCAAGACGCGCTACGAAATCGAGGAGGCCGAACGCGCGGCGGCGGTCGGCTCGATCGGCACGCAGCCGAACCCGTAGCATCCGGGTGGGCGTTCTTATTCGACCCCTCCCCTACCGTTCACTTTTGAAAAGGGGAGTTAGTCTTTGAAGCCTGACGACCGGGACTTGGTTCGCCCTCAGTACGATCGTCGATGCATTTCCAATCTGCCCGATGCCATCCGGCACCAGTTCGGCCTCCCGCATAGAAAACTCGGATTGATCGATGTGCTGCTCGAGGCGGGAGCCAAGCCTGGTCGTTTCAGGAACGTGATTTTGCTTCTCATCGATGGAGCGGGTGTCACCCAAACATCTGATTGGGCGGCCTTGGCGGGGTTCAGGCGTGCAGGATCGGTTACGCCCATCACGACCGTCTTTCCATCTACCACTGCGGCGGCCCTGACCACCCTGCACAGCGGCGGTTTGACGCCACGGGAACATGGCCTTCCCGAGTGGCACATCTACTTTCGGGAACTGGATGAAATCCTGGAGTCCTTGCCCTTTCGTCGCTTGGAAGATGGGACTCTCTGCAACGCCGACCCGAAGATGCTGTTCGACGGTCCGACCATGTATGAGGAACTCGGCAAGGCGGGTGTTCAGTCGTTCACCTTTGTACGCTCCGCTTACTCCGACGGACCTTACTCACGGGTCGCCCTGAGAGGCAGCACGGTGGTGGGCGCCCTCGACACCGCCGATCTGTTTGTAAACCTGGCGGCCCGTCTGTCGAGCACCACATCGCCGACCTACTTCTTCGTCTATTGGGACGCGATCGACAATATGGCTCACAGGTATGGTCCAGGTGGTGAGTATTCGAAAGTGGGGCTGGATACGCTTGGCTTCGCATTGAAGCGCGGCCTGCTCGATCATCTCGATGAGAGCGTGAGACGTGATACGCTTTTGCTGCTTACCGCCGATCACGGCGGAGTGCGGGTAAACCCTCAGGAAACCATCTACCTGGAACACGAGTGGCCGGGGATAAATGATGCATTCCGGAACGGGCCACGGGGCCGGCTGATTCTGCCATCAGGAAATGTGAGAGACGTGTTTCTCTCGATTCGAGAGGATCAGCTCGACCTCACGGCGAGCACACTGCGGCAACTCCTGGCCGGGCGGGCTGACATCCTCACCTCGGAAGAAGCCGTCAGAGACGGCCTCTTTGGCAGCGGTGAGGTTGACCATCCTGAATTCAGGAGTCGCATTGGCGACATTCTGATCCTGCCTCGCGGCAATCGAACCATTTGGTTCCGCCATCCGGGAACCCAGCCCTATCAGCTCCCGGGAACTCACGGCGGTCTCACTCGCGATGAGATGATGGTGCCGCTCGCCGTGAGCCCGCTGTCCGGACTCGCCTGAACCGCGCATGTTCAGGCCCCTACCGCGACCGCGTCAGCATGGATGCAATCCGCAAACCTCTCTTACTTCGGCGCGCGATCGGAATGCGGCGCGACCTTAACGAGCTGCTCGTGCAGCACCGTGTTGTCGGCGATCATTCCCGCGACCTTTACGTGCCGCTGGTTGAACCGGATCGGCGCGCCGTGAATATCGGTCATGGTGCCGCCCGCTTCTGCCAGCAACGCCGCACCCGAGGCAATATCCCATTCGCTTTTCGGTGAGCGCGTAAAGGTCGCGTCGCCCTTCCCCGCCGCCACCAGTGCCAGCTTGTAGGCGACGCTGCCGGTCGGGCTGACTTTGAGCCGGCCGTGGAACACTTCCCATTCCCCGCGCGCCGTCTCGCTTCTGCTCGCGAGAACCTTCGCGCGATGGAGCGCGCGGGTCCGGGTCACTCGCGCCGGGCTCGAATTGAGATGACAGCCCATCCCGCGCGCCGACCAGAACATCTCTCGCGTGATGGGATTGTAAGTCACTCCCAGCACCGGCTCGCCTTCTTCGACCAGCGCAACCGCGACGCAGAATTCAGGAATCCCCTTGATAAACTCCTTGGTCCCGTCCAGCGGATCGACAATCCACACGCGGCGACATTCCAGCCGCGCCTCACTGTCCGCAGTTTCCTCGGAAAGCCATCCGTATCCCGGAAAGGGATCGTGAAGCAGCTTTTTGAGCGCACGATCGGCTTCCAGGTCGGCCTGGGTCACCGGATTGTCCTTGCCTTTCGATCCGATTTCGTAGCCGCCGCGCCGCCAGTGCCCGCGGAGAATCTCCCCTGCGGCCCGCGCGGCTTTCTTTGCGAGCGCCAGCTCGCGCTTCAGGTTTCCATCTGCCGGTGCGGCGACGCGCACAGCGGCTGCACGCGCTTTCGATACGTTCTTGTTCTTCTTGCGCAACACTACTTTCGTCAACTTCTCAATTCTCTCCACGTTTCAGACGCTGTTTGCGAACCTTTTCATACGCGGTCGTAAGCGTGTTCATCATTTCTCCACGACGATCGTAAAGCCGGCGCGGCTTGCGCTTTTTTCTGCGTGCGAGCGCATACGCAGTAATTAACGGAAGCGCGACGGTCGAGTCGACGTAGCACACCACCGTGTCGGGGAGCCGGTTGGGATCGATCTTGCCCCAGCTCACCGCCTCCGATGGCGTCGCACCGGAAAGCCCGCCCGTATCCGGCCGCGCATCGGTCACCTGCAGGAAGTAGTCGTGGCCCTTCTCCGCCACGCCCATCACTTCCTGGATCTGCGGCTCGGTCTGGAGCACGAAATTCTTCGGCGAACCGCCGCCCAAAATGAAGACCGCGCTCTTGCCGCCGCGCTTCTTTGCGGAATAGACGATCGACGCGGTCTCGTTGACGTCAGCCAACGGATCGATACGCAGGCCGTGCCCCTCCATCTCGAGCACCGCCAGGTTCATCCCGATCGACGAGTCCCCGGGCGACGACGTGTAGATGGGCAGGCCGTATTGATACGCCGATGCGAGCAGCGAACGACGCTTCAGTTTGAGCACCTTCTCGCGCTCGGCGACGTAGCGGCCCGCGCGGTAGTGAAACTCGGCCGTGCTCATCGGATGCTGGAATTCGTCGAGGCGTGAAATCTCGCGAAAAAAAGCATCGGTGGAAAGCAACACACGATAGTCGAAAAAGATGTCGTAGATGCGCACCACGCCGTCGTTGCGCAACGCGACGTCATCGGCCTCCGCATTCCCCTGGTACATCTTGAGCCCGATCCCGAAATGCGTGTCGTGATAGAGGTTGGCGCCGGTCGACACCATCCAGTCCACGAACCCGTTCTCGATGAGGGGAATCAGGCACGACATGCCGAGTCCCGCGGGTGTCAGCGCGCCCGTCACGCTCATCCCGACCGTCACGTCGGGCTCGAGCATACGCTCGGCGAACAGCCGGCACGCATCGCGCAACTTCCGTCCGTTGTAGGCAAGGAAAGCGGTATCGATCAGTTCAGCGGCGGTCATGTCGCCGCTCACGCCGCGCGGACTGATTTCCGCGCCAGCCAGGCGCGGTCGAGCCATTTTGGGTGCCATGGAGATTCGGTTACCTCGACATTCTACTCTGGGTTCTCGACCAAAGGATGGAATTTCTTACTCCGGGTCTCAAAAAGCAGGCGACATCCTAGCCGCGCCGTCGCGCGGATTCCATCTCGGACGTTTGCTGTTCGATTGCCATGTTCTTATGATGCGGCGCGGGCACGGTGTATCGCGAGCCCCGGAGAAGTCCCTTGGCAGTAATCGCGATCAGTCAACAAATCGGCAGCCGCGGCACCGACCTGGGACGCCTGGCGGCGGAACAGCTCGGATGGCGGTTCATAACCGGGCAGGAACTTATCGCGGAAGCCGCTCGCCGCTATGGCGTCAGCGAAGACCAGATGCTGGTGTTCGATCTGCGCACTCCTCATTTCTGGGAGCGCCTGCGCAGCGAGAGCCATCGCTACCTCGCATACACCCGCGCCGTGCTGCTCAAGGAACTCGCGAGCGATTCGATCGTGGTTGCAGGCCGCGCCCTGGCGCATCTGACACCCGCGGTTCGCTATGCCCTGCGCGTGCGCGTGATCGGACCACTCGCGGATCGCATCAAGTGCACCCAGCAGGAAGAAAAGCTGTCGGCGGCCGGCGCGGAAAAGCACGTGCGCGAGATCGACAAGGAATCGAAGACCCGTAGCCAGACGCTCTCGGGCGTCGATGTCGATGACCCGACGCTCTATGACCTGATCGTCAATTCTTCCTCGCAGCCGATCGAATCGATCGCCCGGATGCTGGCGAATGCCGCGCGCGAGATCGATGCGACCGCGGATGCATCGTCGCGCGCCGCGCTGCTCGATGAGGCAATCGCGGCCGAAGTGCACGGCGCCCTGCTCGCCCATCCGAAGATTCGCGACGCGCAGATCTCGGTGGCCTGCCGCGGCGGCAGGGTATGGCTCAACGGTCCTGGCCTGGTGGCGCCGTGGGACGAACTGGTCAGCGGAGTGGCGCGCTCGATCGATGGCGTCACCGCGGTCGAGGTCGGCGCGGAACAACCCCCGATGCCGTACCCGACAGCGTAGCTGCGCGAACAGCGGTCCGCACTGCCGCGCGATACGCCCGGGTGGCCGCGGCGCACATCGCACCATCATTGCCGGCAAGATAAAAGAGGTTTGCGGCGATCCTTCCCTGGATCTGGAGTCGCCCGGTTTCGGATTCTGACCGCTCGAGGCGCTTATGAACGAGAGGAACGAAACGAGGCTTCCCCACGCTCCTTTGACCCGCCGCGACGACGTCCGCGAGATCCTCCACGGCGTCGAGGTGAGCGACCCCTATCGATGGCTGGAAGATGGCCAGGCCGCCGAGACGCGTTCCTGGCTCTCCGCGCAGCGCGATTACGC
>DATJWT010000182.1:0-5233 GCA_035500975.1 Binataceae bacterium (SeqCode) | reverse complement strand
CCGGTATCGATTCGATCTGGCTGACGGAGCATCACTTCGTCGATGACGGTTACCTGGCGGCCGTGATGCCGGCGCTGGCCGCGATTGCGGCACGCACCAAACGCGCCGCTATCGGCACCTACGTGCTGCTCGCGCCTTTTTACCATCCGCTGCGGCTGGCCGAGGACACCGCGTTCATCGACGTCATCTCGAACGGGCGGCTGCGCCTGGGAATCGGACTCGCGTACCGCGAGGAGGAGTTCCAGGGCTTTCAGATTTCGCGCAAGGAGCGGCTTGGGAGGACCCTGGAGACGATCGAGATCTTGAAACGCGCCTGGGCCGGAGAGCCGTTCAGCTTCGAGGGCAAGTATTTCAAGTTCCGCGATGCGCACATCCTGCCGCGCCCGGTCAGCCAGCCGCATCCGGAGTTGCTGTGGGGCGGCATGAACGAAGTTGCGATTCGCCGCGGCGCGAAACTCGGGCTGTCATTTGCATGCAACCTGGGCAAGCGCGAGGTCGAGATGTATCGCACTGCGCTGCGCGATCTGGGCAAGGACCCCGCGAACTACAACATCGTGAACAATCGCGTGGTCTATATCGCGGACAGCGAAGAGCAGGCCTGGCAGGACATCGAAAAGGCGGCGCTGTACCAGGCTGCCCTCTACGGCAAGTGGCTCTCGGCGGCCGATGGCCAAAGCCCGATTCGCCCCGACGGCGATCGCATCCGGCGCAACGCCGTGCTGGGGCATCCGGCGCAGGTGACGGAGCGGCTGAAGGCGATCATCGCTGGAACCCCGATGACGGAATTGATCCTCGCGACGCAGCTGCCCGGCCTCGAACCGGGAAACGCCCTGCGCTCGCTGGAGCGCTTCGCGACCGAAGTGCTGCCGCACCTCCGCTCGTGATCTCCTTCCCTTGTCCAAGGGGATTATCGTGAACGGCCACAACCTGGTAGTCGATGGCGGTGTATCGGCCGGAAGGCCCGCGACCACGATGCGAGCCGCCTGGCAGGCGCTAACTGATCTCGTGCACAAGACGCCTTCCTGGATTTGATTGGGCGAGCAACTACGGCATCGACGTCGAGGTTTGCAGCATCGCGAACCTCGACGCTCTGTCAGGCATTTTGAATTTTCGCGAGTTTATTCGCGGTGCGACTCATCTGTATTCCAACCAGTCGAGCAACCAGGATCGCCATGTAGAATTGGCCCGTGATCATCGCCAGGCTGGTTCGGATTAGATCTCGCGCTGGACCCCGCGCCTCAAACCCGACCGACCTGGTCAAATTTCCGCCGTGAGGCTACCGCATGGAGAGCCGCGCCTACCTGGAATCGGTCAACCCTCGCGACCTCCGAATCGATAGGCGATCTTGCGCAATTGTTCCTGGTGACCGCAGAGTCCTTACTTCAAACTCAGGATTCATAGAGCCGACCCACGACGAAGCCTCCGACGTAAGCGCAAACGGTCGAGACTGCCCAGCAAATCAGTGCTTCGTACGCGACAGTGGAGCGGAACTCTGGCGGCACAAGATCGGGACCGGGCCGGACGAGCATAATGTCTCTCACGTGCAGCACAATTGCTCCGCCCGCGATCGCCACCAGTAATATTGGCAGCCAAATGTGGGCGGGCCTGGCGTGAGCCCGGAACAGGTCACGCAACGCGTCGCCGGCGCTCGTCGGCTTGCTCATTTGATTCTCCCTGGCACCCCGCGGAGCTACCGACCCGCTGACGCTGGTCTAACCCGGACAGCTCGCAGGGCGCGTCTGGTGTCTTCCTTCACACTCGATCGCAAGAATGAACCTCGATAACTCGTTCGCATTGTACGGTCGGGCAAGCATCGCACGTAGCAGACCCATTTGAATACACGTCGCGTTCGGTTTGGCGATCGAATGCGACAAAAAATTTCATTTGGCCTCGTCGAAGTTTTGCGCTCGAACGTGGTGCAGGCGGGTTTATGCTGCGCTGGATCATGGTAAGCGCGAGCCAGGCAAGCCAGATGGCCGGCGCAACAAGGATCTAGTACAGACGGAACGGCGGTGGGCAGAAGGGGCAAGGTCACGCAATTCAATCGAGACAATGCATGGACTCAGCAATGGCAGATGTGAAGGAACAGCAACGCTTGAAGGAGGCGCGCGAGGCGGGAGTCCCTTGGAAAAAATGGGGACCCTACTTGAGCGAGCGGCAGTGGGGCACGGTCCGCGAGGACTACAGCGAAGAGGGTGACGCCTGGAATTTCTTCACCCACGATCACGCCCGCTCGCGCGCCTATCGCTGGGGCGAGGACGGGATCGCCGGTTTTTCCGATGATAAACAGCGCCTGTGCTTCGCGCTGGCCCTGTGGAACGGGAAGGATCCGATTCTGAAAGAGCGCCTCTTCGGACTCACCAACGGCGAGGGCAACCACGGCGAGGACGTCAAAGAGTATTACTTCTACCTCGACAGCACCCCAACTCATTCGTACATGAAATATCTCTACAAGTATCCCCAGGCAGCGTATCCGTATGCCGACCTCGTGGATACGAACCGCCGCCGTTCACGCAATGAGTCTGAGTACGAATTGCTCGATACTGGCGTTTTCGAGAATGACCGCTACTTCGATGTATTCGTGGAGTATGCCAAAGCAAGTTCCGAAGATATTCTCGTCCGGATCACGGCGAGTAACCGGGGACCGGACTCCGCTGAACTGCACCTGCTGCCGACGCTGTGGTTCCGCAACGACTGGGCTTCGTGGATTGCCGAATCCAACCGAGCCACACAGAAACCAAACCTGAGACAGATCGATGCAGCGGCTGGAACGAGCGCGGTTGCGGCGACCCATGCGCTGCTGGGTGAGTTCGTACTTGCCTGCGAAGGCGAGCCACCGTTGCTCTTCACCGAAAACACCACCAATCACGAGCGGCTTTTCCCGGGTCGAAAGAACGAGAGCCGGTACGTCAAAGATGGCGTCAACGACTGCGTGGTACACGGCAATCAGGGAGCAGTGAACCCCGAACAGCGTGGTACCAAGGTCGCGGCGCACTATCGCGTAACGATTGCTCCCCGCCAGTCGGCGACCGTGCGGCTGCGCCTGACCCGTCAGTCCACTGCCGAGAAGAGTGGGAAAAGGAAACCGGCCGCCTTCGGCGCGGAATTCGACGAGACGCTGGCCCTCCGGCTGCAGGACGCGGATGAGTTCTATCGCTCGGTGACCCCGCCCGCGGTCTCCCCGGAAGTAGGCCAGGTGATGCGCCAGGCGATCGCCGGCATGCTCTGGAGCAAGCAGTTCTTCTTCTTCGACGGTAACAGCTGGCTCGATGAGCACAAGTCCAATCCCCTGCATATCGGATATCGAAATTCCCGGAACTCGGAATGGTTCCACATGCTCAACGAGGACGTCATCTCCATGCCCGACAAGTGGGAATATCCGTGGTACGCCTCCTGGGACCTCGCCTTCCACACGCTCCCGCTCTCGATCGTGGACCCTGATTTCGGCAAGCAGCAGCTGGCTCTGATGCTCCGGGGCTCTTATCTGCACCCCAGCGGCCAGATACCCGCTTACGAGTGGAACTTCAGCGACGTGAACCCCCCGGTCCACGCCTTTGCGACCCTGTTCCTCCATCGCACCGAGCAGGCGCTGCGTGGCGAAGTGGACCCGGACTTTCTGAAGTGGGCCTTCAACAGGCTCCTGCTGAATTTTACCTGGTGGGTCAACCGCAAGGACCGCTTTGGCAAGGGCGTGTTCGAGGGCGGCTTCCTCGGCCTCGACAACATCGGCGTCTTCGACCGCAGCGCCCCGCTGCCCACCGGTGGTCACCTGGAGCAGGCGGATGGCACGGCATGGATGGCCCTCTTCAGCCAGAACATGCTGGAGCTCGCCGTCGAGATTGCTGCCTATGACCACAACTACGAGGACATGGTCTCCAAGTTCGCAGATCATTTCCTCTACATCGGCCGTGCTATGAACCGGCCCGGCCAGGACGGCATGTGGGACGAAGAGGATGGATTCTATTACGACCTGCTGCGGCTCCCCGACGGCAGTGCCACGCGTCTCAAGGTGCGCTCCATGGTGGGTCTCCTGCCCCTGTGCGCCACCACGGTAATCGAGCCCTGGCAGCGGGAGCGCGTCCCGATGGCACTAGAGGCCGTAATGACACGCCTTCGTCGCATTCCGGAACTTGCGGAGACCATCCACCCCGCAGGCCTGGGGCATCTGGGGGTAGCCGGCAGGGGGATGATCGCGCTGCTCAATCCGGAGCGGCTTCGCCGGGTTCTCACGAAGATGCTTGATGAGAACGAGTTCCTAAGCCCCTACGGCATTCGCTCGCTCTCCAGATTCCACCAGCAGCACCCGTACATCTTCCGGGTGCACGGTCAGGAGTACCGGGTCGACTATCTGCCCGCGGAGTCGAACACCGGTATGTTCGGCGGCAACTCTAACTGGCGCGGTCCGGTGTGGATGCCTATCAATGCACTGCTCATCCGGGCCCTTCTCCTTTTCTATCTGTACTACGGCGACAACTTCACGATCGAATGCCCGACCGGCTCGGGCAGAATGATGAACCTCTTCGAGGTGGCCAGGGAGATCGCGCACCGGCTGACCGGCATCTTCCTTCCCGACCAGCACGGCCGTCGCCCCGTCTACGGTGGAACAGAAAAATTTCAGTCGGATCCGCACTGGCGCGACCACATCCTCTTTTACGAGTACTTTCATGGCGATAACGGGGCCGGGCTCGGAGCGAGTCACCAGACCGGATGGACAGGATTGGTGGCGAAACTGATCCAACTTTTCGGATTACTCGATCCGAAAAAGTTCCTTGAAGCAGGCAGGGCGTCGGCTTTCGTGCAAGCAGACAAGGAGCAGAAGTGAAGCCCGCTCGCGCACCCTCGGCTCTATCAGCTCGACCCCACGTGTAGCGGCCGAGCTGTCGAAGTCTCTTGGCTCAGCCAACGACGCTGGACGACATGCCAACCGCCGAGCCGGACCGCTTGGCTCAAAGGCGATAGCTCCCCACGACTGCTTGGGGCGCTGCTCCGCTAGCCACCTGCCGCTCGCCGATCTGACCGCGCCTTGCGGTCGACTCACTGCGCGGCCATAGAAGCGCTTGCCTCCTCAGCGAGTAGTCGCTTCTGTTCTTCAGCCGTTAGTTTCTCCGGTTCGAGAACTACGACAAATTTCTTAAGGGTGCCTGTGAATGGGAAAGGCATTTTGTCCGCGTAATCCTCCACCACCGGAGTTCCGGTGTCTTCGCCAACATCGAAGGTTTCATCGAGGGAGAAA
>DATJWT010000181.1:0-13665 GCA_035500975.1 Binataceae bacterium (SeqCode) | reverse complement strand
GGCTTCTTTCGGCGTCTTGGTCCTGGCCGGCCGGTTCGAAGGCATCATGGACCGGGCTTCCGGATGGGCGAGCACGAAAAGCTTCTGCTTGTCGAGCTTGAGGGTGTCGGCGATGCGCCCGAGCAGACCGAGCGAAGGCTTGCGCTGGCCGGTCTCCAGGTACGCAACGTGGCTCGCTTTGACGTTGATCTTCGCCGCCAACTCACGCTGCGTGAGCCCATGAGCCTGGCGGTGTTCCTTCAGCAATTGTCCGAATTTGTTGTTTGTTGTCACCGATCTTATCGCCTATATGGGTTTGGGTTCTGAAATCTCTCGGATATTCTAACCGACTTCCGGTTAAAAGTCCCATACGTCTTATACAAAGATTAGGCGGACAGAGCCACTGGAATTTCGTTATTCACAGTGCCTCGAGCTCAAATACCATGGCCTTGGAGGAAAGCGCTCCTCAGCTCGGCGATGTGAAGCATGCGACCGACAATGTCCAGGCAGGTGTTGACCAATCCGCTCCGCGAAAACTCAAGCCCGGACAACGACCGCGCGCACCGAAGTTGGGCAGATGGTTCTGAAATTTCAGCCGGAGCGAAACATCTCGCGAAATACAGCGTTTAATTGCGATGGCAGAGGTGGGAGAAATCTTTCTCTGTCCGAGCGACGGGAGGTGATCCGACTGGATCGCCCGCGGCAGTCATGGGCTCGGCGGCCAGTCCGCGCGCCGTCGCTCGTTCCCGGAAACCTGGCTTGATTCTCGAAGGGAACTACTACCCCGAGGCTTCGGCAATTGGCAGAGTCCCCCTTCCTCTCCGTCCCCACACACAGCAACGAGACCGAATGCCGCAAGCACCAGCACGCGTTGCGGACAGACACTCGATCGCGAATTTGCCCGGCGTCATAGGCCGTATTCCTGCAGGAGGGCGATCCGCAACCTGGCGATGTGAATCATGCTCGCTACCATTTGAAGTTTTTTCTTCAAAGGGCCGCCTGCTGATACCTCAAAGCCGGACACCGACTTCACGTGTCCACTAGCCTTTGAAACCAACTTGACCAACCCTTCTGAATCGTTCGGTGGCTTCGCAACGCCGAAGAGGTACTTGGCCGTTGACGCGGGATAGGCACCAAGCGTCATGACGATGTCTGCGAGCAGTTCCCTCGGGTCGTCCAGATGCGCTTCGGAGCCACCAGAGATGTTCAGGTACATAGGATCGGGGCTCTTTCCGTAAATCTCCTGGGTCAGGTGGTGTCCGATCTCGTGCCAGAAGGCAGCGGCCACGGTCAGGGGCGGATTCGCGGCGTTCAGGACTATCAAAGGACGAGCGGAAAACGCGGAGTCGTTCAGGTAAAACCCCCGAACCCCCAAGCCCTGGCCCGGCAGGGGTTCCACTCGCAAGGTAACACCGAAATCGCTCGCCAACGACGTGAGGCGAGCGATGTTGGTCTCCCGAAAGACGTTGCGATTGAGCTCTGGAAGTGAACGGCGCAGATCAGCCAACAATTCCTTCATCTGGCCGCGATCAAAACGCTTCGTAAGGCGCGACCCGTAGTCCAAGTTGGAGATACGATCGAAGTATCCTCCGGCTTGGCCGAAGCCGGTTTTCTGGCCTCGATCACCAGCGGCTGCCAGAAGTTTCCGTGTCAAGCCACTGTGTAGAACAGGCGTTCTCAAAGCTGGCATCTGCTCACCGCGGCTCCGATGCTAGCCGGAAGCATCTTCGGTTGGCAAGATTCGTCCCTCCGCCGGCTTCGCAACACCCCACGTGTTGCGCGCTGACAGCTGGCGAACCGAGCATCCGCAACCCCCCAGGTTGTTGACCCTCCCGGATAGGCGTATTCGCTCTGAAAAGCATGTCTGCACTCACTTCAAAACCTGTTTCCATCGCATTGGCCGGAACCGCTCGCATTCGCTCACCGCCTCGGCGTGGGGAACGAACCAACCGGCTAACAGAACTCATCATTTCTGAGGAAATCGGAGAAAGACAATGGAAATAAGACAGCTCACTACGGACTACGAAAAGCGCGTCTTTGCGGAGCGCGCCGTCTACGCGCGAGCAACTCAAGGTTTCGGTTTCAAATACAAGAGCGCCCCGCAGCTAAGTCAGACACTCAGGTTGGAAACTGTGTACGGTTTTTTCGAAACCGCAAACGCTCAGGTCGACGAAATGATTGCGGGCTTTGCAATGCACGATCTGGCATCAGCGGCACAGAGCTTTCCCAAGCCGGACTTGAGCCATCTTCCGCCCGAGTCCGTAATCGAGGGCGGCGCCTTGTGGTCGCTTTCCAGGGGCGCAGCAGGTGTAGCCCGGAAGATCGCGCCGGTGATCATCGGGATGCTTCAGGCGAAAGCGGTCCTCCTGTACCCGATCTGCAAGCCAATCGACCTGACGGCTCCGCATCGAGAGCTCGGCTTCATCGATGCGTGTGAACCGATCCTGAACAGATCCGCACACACGCTAGAGGGAGGACCAATATGGATGCAGCCGCTGATCATGGAAGGCGAGAAACTCCAGGCGTATGTCCGCTGGGGCTTCGACTCCATCTTTCGCAACGATCAGGGCCGGCAGGTCTTCCAGGTCCAGATGCCCAGCACTCGCCACCTCACGCGTTCACAGACACATCGGACTGAGTTCGGAACCGACCGCATCAGCGTCACCGCGGTTTGAGACTGAGATTGTAAGGAGTCAGAAAATGAATGTTCAGACTGTAGCAATAAGCCCAGCCGGGGCGCGCGATTACAAATCGACTCTCGCAGCCGACTGGATGGTTCCCGCATGGCCCGAATTGCTCGCGGCCGTGCGCGATGGAGAGGTTCAGTTCACGCGCAGCCTTGAGGCGGCAGGCTTGTCGGATAGCTTCGGTGTTTCGACCAGCATCGTGCACGACTACCGGGAAATCGAGTTGCACGCCGTCATCCTGGGAATCGTGTCTGTGCCTCGATGGATCGAGGTCCGGTGCAAATCGTACCTGACGTACGCCTCTCACTGGATCGACGATTTCTTTGACAATCCCGGCAAGGTGCCCTGCCCCGAGCGTCTGCTCACCAACCGTCACGATGTCTCCCATGCGCTGGCCAGCATCGACCGGCCCGGCGCGGTAGGCTTTGCGATGGCCCGGCGCGCGCGCCATCCGCGCGCGGTCTTCAAGGCCCTGCACCGCATGTTCTACGGCGGACTCGTACAAAGGTCGACGGACCGATCTGAACGAGCGCGTCTCATGTCCGAGTACCGGCAGGTCGCGACCAGGTTCGTCCTTGCCGACCTGGCCGATGCCATCCGCGACCTGAATCCGTCCGCATACTGGACCACGAACAAGACGGTGCTCGAACTGCTCGCGGCAGCGGAGGTCCAGGTGGACTACACACGGTGCGAGGCGTGGAACCTTCTATATGCCCCCGCTATCTATTGCCAGGATGCCGAGGAAGAACGCGCACGCGGCGAACTCAGTTTCGATGACGATGCGCCGGCGATCGACGACCTGCTTGAGATGATTCGGCTGGGCGATCGATTCCTGGGCGCGTGCGATGGCTACAGCCGGTTGTCGGTTTGTCAGCTGGATTTCGTGGCGCGCTCACTGCCCAACCTGCCATCCGAGATCGCCGCCGAGTACCACAAGATCCTGGCTCGCCAGCGTTCGCACGCATCGGACCAATTCGATCCCGGGCTATATCCTCATATAGCCGGCGAATAGGGGGGCATCAGCTGGCGCGGTCAAGATTGACCGCGCCAGCATGCCAAGCGGCGGTAGGCGCTCAAAAAGGCCTCTGAAACCGGAGAATAACGTAGAGGAAATTTCTGCGTTGCAGGATCGCTGGCAAAGCGACTATAAGAAATTCGTGCTGAAATAGTCGCCGGTTCTGATTTGGGGCGGGGAGGATCGCGATGAAAATTTGGGTTTGGGGCCCGCTACTCGCTATTTTTCTCGGATACGCGGTAAACGCGCATGCGGTTTCGCTGAGCCTGCAAGGTCAGAACGCAAACCTCGAGGATTCCAATTCCAACGTACTCTATGCCAGCGATAGCGATGGCGAGTCGGTGCTCGTCACGGCAGTTGGCCTTCCCGCGCCCGATGGCGCCACCTTCACCGAACTCGGCGTCCCCTCGATGATGCAGGATGGGCGGGTTCTCTTCGGCGCCGAAACCACCAGCAAAGAACGTAAGCTCAACTGGAACATCTATATCGGCGATCCCAACGTCTCCCCGTTGTATCGCGTGGTGCGCGCGATGGATTCGGTCACACCCACCAAAGACTGCGCGCCGCTTCTCAATGGCGACCCCTATCCGGTCGCCGACGCCAAGGGCAACATCGCCTTCATGTCGCATCTGCCGGACAAGCACGATGCGCTCGTCTACTACTCGCACGGCACGATGACTTGCGTGGCACGGTCCGGCGGCAAAACCAACGAAGGCCACGAGATGGCGGTGCTGAGCTTCGGCAGCCCGCAGATGGGAGAAACCGGGCAGGTCGTATTTAACGCTTTCCTGGCCTACCCGCCGGACAAGAACGACAAGGATGCGCCGATCGGCCATCGACAGGCTCTGCTCATCGGTTCAGAAAAGGGTGGAATCACGGAACTCGCGGTCGAAGGCGAATACGGCCCCAATCACAGCCGTTACGCACGGCCCCTCGGACTGCCCGCATCGATTTCATCGCCGCAAGGAACCCTTATCGCTTTCACCGCGAAAACCGGATCCGGGTCGGCGTTGTTCCTGTACAGCAACGGGCAGATGTCTCGCGTCCTGCCCACCGGCATCACGACTCCGCTGGGGCCGGTGACGTATTTGTCGCCGGGGCGGCCGGGCCTGATGGCTGATGGCACCACGGCAGTGCTGGCGGGATGCGCGCGATTTCCGGTCATCTTCCGCCTGGCGCATCAGAGACTCGATGTACGGCTGCAGCGCGGACAGTTAACCCCCTTCGGAACTGAGCTGGAGTCGCTCGGCGATCCGGTCCTCACGGCGAACGGCGCGATGTACATCGGGGCGACCGACACCGACGGGTCCGAGAAGCTTTACGTGCTGAGCGGGAACGACTCCTTCTTCGAAGTCGGCGAACCGGAGATGATCTACAAGATCGCGATGGGGTCGCATCAACACGCGATCTTCACCGGGACGTTGACCGTGAACGAACGCGGCGATTTCGCCTACCTCGGCGGCAAGTAGAACCTGCATCCGACCTTCCTGCCGTTCCGGCGCCAGTACGTGGTACCTAAGAGCGCAGGCAACAGCCCGCGTCATTCCAATTGTGGACCGTCACGGTCCATAAATCGGCTTTTCTGCCTCACGCTAAGATGTAATTCTTCGGCCATGGCGACCCTCAACAAGTTCATCAAGCTGACCCCGGAGTTGTATGACTACGTGGTGGCTCACGGTCATAATCGGGATCCGATTCGCCGCGAGCTTTCCGAAGAAACCGCCAAGCTGGGACCCATCAGCATGATGGAGATCTCATCCGAGCAGGGCACCCTGATGGCCATCCTGACTGCCTCGATCGGCGCGAAGTCAGCGGTCGAGGTAGGGACTTTCACCGGATACAGCTCCTTGAGCGTGGCACAGGCCCTGCCCGCCGACGGAAAGCTCCTGTGCTGCGACGTCAACAAGGAATGGACAGATATCGCACGCCGCTACTGGGAAAAGGCCGGGCTGGCGCACAAGGTGACGCTCAAGCTGGGTCCGGCGCTCGAGACCCTGCGCGCGCTGCCCGAAAGCAACTGCTTCGATATCGCGTTTATCGATGCGGACAAGTCCAACTATCGAAACTATTACGAAGAAATCCTCAAACGGCTGCGCCAGAATGGATTGATCCTGTTGGACAACGTCTTGTGGAGCGGAGCGGTGCTGGACCTAAACGACAAGAGCGAGGACACTAGGGCGATTCGCGAGGTCAATGACTTTGTCGCGCAGGATGATCGTGTAGAAGCGGTTATGCTTCCAATCGCGGATGGAGTTACGATAGCTCGCAAACGCTGAGGATCAGCATGTCATCAACCGCCACCTCAACCAGCGACACTGATCTACGTCGAGTCGGAATCCATCCTGACTTCTGGTACCCCGTCGCGAGAGCGAGCAGCCTGAAAAAAAGCGGGCTCCTGCCGGTCATGTTCGCCGGCGAACCAGTGGTGCTGGTGAGAACCGAATCCGGGTCGGTTTTCGCAGTGGAAGATCGATGCGCGCATCGGCAGCTCCCGCTCCATCTCGGAGTCGTGCGCGGCGAGCAACTCCAGTGCGGGTATCATGGGTGGTGCTACGACGGGACCGGCCGCCTCGCGCGCATCCCGTACCTGGCAGACGGCGGGAAGATGCCGGCGGCCGCGCGTCACGTTCGTCATTATCCGTGTCGCGAAGCGTACGGATTGATCTTCATTTTCCCGGGTGCGCCGGAGAACGCGGAGAGCTCGCCGCTGCCCGCAATCCCGGAGTGGGACTCACCTGAGTATCGCACGATGTACTTCGAGCGCACGCTCAAGTGCCATTACACCTTCATGCACGAGAACCTGATGGATATGAACCATCAGTTTCTCCATCGCAGCCTGATGGGCAGCATCCAGCCCGTGATGCTGGCGTATCGAACCGGACCCAACTGGACCGAGGCGGACTACAAGTTCGAAGGCGGCAGCCAGCATATCGGCGCAGACTTCATGGTGATGGGCGGTAAAAGCGAGACGTCGCCGGTCGAGCGCGACTATGAGCTGATGACCATACGCACCGAATACCCGCACCAGGGATTGACCGTGTGGCGCGCTCATTCGGAAGTCCCCGTCATCCGTCTGTGGGCATCGTACGTGCCGATGGATGCCGAGCAGAGAACCAATAAAAGCTTCGGAATCCTGATGGTGCGCCGGCCGAAGGCGCCGCTGATCCTGAGCATGGCATGGCCGGTTATCGGTTATTTCGCGCGCTCGGTCTTCGAGCAGGATCGGATGGCAGTGGAAGCCGAGCAACGCGCGTGGGACGAGCAAGGCGCAGACTGGAACGCAGAAGTATCGCCGGTTCTGCTCGAACTAAGAAAGGTGCTCGGCCAAAACGGCGTACCGATTATTCCAGGGCAGGCAAAATCGGCGCACGCCGAAGAACGCAAGCCGCCGTTGCTACGCGATGCCAGCCGCGGCAGCGGCGTGCGCTAGAAAGACCCGGTTTATCTCAGGCGCGGGCGTTCAGGCTGAATCGCTCGCAGAACTTCCGATACTGCAGAACGTTGTCGTCCTCGGCGGTGTACTTGGGTGTCATGCCGAGCGCCAGGTTTTCCCACACCGGACGATCCTGCTCGAGGCCCATGTCCTCGAACTGCATGATGACATCGGCGAGTTCCTGCGGTGGATCGAATCCTTCCACCAGCCGCGGCATCGCTACCGACAGCCGGATGGTCGAGGTGCCGTCGAGCATCGGGACCGCTGACGCGATCACGTAATGCGGATGGTCCCCTCCGCCGACTGCGACTTGCGTGATGGTAAGGTTGGGGCTGTAGGCGCGCGCCAGCAGCGGAACTTCCACGAACGTTGAGCCGTCGTCGTGATGCGACCCGTCGTCGGTGCCCTGCCACATCGAGGGGCCGACCCGCAGCGTGGTCGTCGCGGTAAACACGCCTTCTTCGATGGTCGGCTGTCCGTATTCCACCTTGAGTACGTCGTGCACGGGAGGGAAATGCGCCCAGTCGAATGCGTTCTCGATCACCATCTCGGGCGGCACCTTGATGGTCTTGGTGAAGCCCGGAAAAATCTTGTGTGTGCGCTCCAGGTAGTCGAGCATGTCGGGAAGTTTGCCCACCTCGAAATCGCCGACCATCGCGAAAATCAAGCCGCTCTTGACGATCGAGCGATACTGCGGAACGCAGTAGGGCCCGCCGCCCTCACCGCCCAGGGCGATCTTATGTGCATGGTAGGGACAGGTGATGATGCGGCCATCGACCATCTTGCCGCCGACGCCGAGGTCTGCGCCGCGATGCGGGCAGATGGCATCGTAGACGTTGATCTCTCCTTCGTGCCGAACGATCAGAAGGCGGCGATCGCCGACCGGGACCGAAGTGACGTCCTGCTGAAGATCACGTTCAAAGGCTATCTGGTACCAGCCGCCGTAGCGCATCAGGTGCCTCCCAAGAATCAGGAAAAAAGCTTCCTAGTTTCGTACCGTGCGCGAAAGGCCGGGTCAATAAATCTAACGTGTAGCGATCGGAATCAGCCCGGCTGGCCGCCGCCGGCGAAGGTGCGCGTACCGTGAACGAGCTGCGCGCTGACCACGTTGCGGCATTGCAAAGCCTGCCACGGCGTTTCCGCGCGCTCCGAGGGGTACTCGATAGTGGCATTCTTGCAGATAGCGGCGCGCTCAACCTTGATGTCGGGCCTGGTGATGGTCAGTTCGGTCTTGCGCTCCGGCAAAGTTCTCAACGCATCGACGTGGTCGTACGCAAGGCGACTCGGCTCAATGGTCTGAAGCAGCGGGAGCCGCACTTCGAGCAGGGGCCCCCCGGCATCGCTGACAATCGCATGCGCGCTGCCGACGCTGCTCTCGAATTCGATCTTGCCGAGCACGTTCGGGAAGCCGCGCTCGAACAAGCCCGCCGCGAGCGCCTTCTCGCTGTTGGTGACGGACCCGGCGACGAACGCCGCCGGCATCATGTTCAAGCGGCATCCCAGCGCGATGATCGCATCGCGAAACGGCCCCGCGGGCGACTCGGGATGATCGATAATAGTCAGCCGGCAGTATGACGGTGACGTCCTGCAATATTCCGCGGGCAAGCGATCGAGCAGCGGTCCCTTCAGAACCTCAAAGTACACGTTGATCATCCGGATGTTCGAACAGGTCCAGGGCAGCGGCGGATATTCCGCACGCCTCCCCGGCAGGTCGATCAGGTAATCTTCGTGGCGGGCGCGTCCCTCGTCAGGCACCGACGTTACTCCTCAAGCGGGCATCGGCGGCGCTTCCGGTCCGCTCTTGGATGACCCGGTCGGGCGCGGCTTGTCCTCGGCAAACTCGGGCATCACGTACCTGGCGAAGCGCTCGAGACTGGCCAGGACCTTCTTCTGTGGAATCTGCTGGTCGAAATTGATCATGCAGCAGACGCGCTCCACCCCCACTTCATCCCAGTAGCGCAGGTTTTCGATGATCTGCTCCGGAGTGCCGACCGGAAAGCCTTCACGCAAGGAGAAGATCTCGGCCTGGCTGAGCAGCGCCGTCGCGTTAGCCTGCGCGGTGTATGCGTGCGAAGGATAGATGCCGCCGAGGCCCACGAGATGTGCGGCAGTCCGGAAGAAATTGAATGCCGCGGCGCCGCCGACCGCGCGCGCTTCGTTCTCGTCCTCGCCGCAATAGAGCCAGCTCGCGGCGTTGACCTGATTGTTCACGAATTTGCCGACCGGGTCGCAGTTCTTGATGATCCTGCGATAGTCGGAGACCAGGCGCTTGTAGTCGGCCGGCGTGCCGAGCGTTACGCCAAGCATTCCGATGCCGCGTTCGGCAGCCTGCACGGCGGTTTCCGGCGATGACACGGCGACCCACATCGGAGGATGGGGATCCTGGATCGGCTTGGGCAGGACGTTGCGCGGCGGCATCTTGAAGTACTTGCCGTTCCACTCGAACTCGTCCTCGGTCCACATCTTCGGGATCGCGCGGATAACCTCGTCCCACATCTCCTTGGTGTTATCGGGATCGATTCCGAACGCGCCCACTTCGGTCCAGGTCGCCGAGCGGCCGGTGCCGAATTCGAGGCGGCCGTTGGAAATCAAATCAAGAGCGGCGGCGCGCTCCGCGATGCGCGCGGGATGGTTCATCTGCGGCAGGCACACCGCGATACCCTGCCCTATGCGGATGCGCTTGGTGCGGGCCGCGGCGGCGGCAAGAAAAACCTCGGGCGCGGATGAATGGGAATACTCCTCGAGGAAGTGATGCTCGACTTCCCAGACCTGGTCGAAGCCCAGCTCGTCGGCAAGCTCAATCTGCTCCAGCGCCTGATGATAGGCGCGCAGCTCCGATTCGCGATTCCAGGGCTTCTGCACTGAATGTTCGTAGAAGATTCCGAATTTCATAACGCGCCTCGCACCTTCAGTTCAGTTTGACCAGGCTCGGACACCATCCAAGCCCGACCGTACCCGCACCACAGTAGCCGCCCGCCGATGGTCCCAGTTCGGTCGTGATCAACCGCTTTGCCTTCAAACGCTTTTTCACCGCGGCAGCCAGCTTCCCTGCGCCATCGAGATTGGATGCGTGCGTAACCACCACGGTGGCTTCCGAGCCACCGAGCTCTTGTTCGGCTCGCGACAGCATCTTCTCGATATTCTCGGCCTGGGTCTTCGCCTTGTCGACCACCGAGACGCGGCCCCAGATGCGGATAAGCGGCACCATCCCGCGCAGGGGGCCAACTCTCATCTCGTAGATAGAAATCCTGCCATCGCGTTCGAGGTATTCAGTCGTGGACGGCGCCAGGTATGTATCGATCCGGGGCGTCGCCTCTTCGAGCGCGGCAACGATTTCCTCAAGCGTAGCGCCTCGCGCCGCCATCTCACCCGCTTCGATGCAGACCGCGCCAAGCGCGGTGAGCGCGCGGCCGGTGTTCAGAACTTCCACCGAAATCTGGTGGTCGCGCTTTGCGACGACCGCCGCCGAGTACGCGGCAGTGTATGTCGAGCAGGACTCGAACGGATTGATGAGGCAAAGGACGTTGGCGGCGCGGTCGTGCGCTTTTCGATACGCAGCGAGGAAGTCGGCGGGCATCGCGGCGGCGATGACCGGCAGACGCGGCTCGCCAGGCAGCCGGCGGTAAAATTCCGCGCGCGAGAGGGCGTCATCGCGAAAGAACTCGGTCGAGAACGCGACCTGGATGGGCGCGACCTCGATGCCGATTCTGCGCACCTCTTCGGCGGGCAAATCCACGCTGGAATCAGTGACGATCGATATCGCCTGGCTCACTTCCATACCGCCTGTTCAACTGCATTGCGAATAACGTGCGCGGTCGCGGGCTGTCAAGCAAGCCTAACACGCGTTCGCCTGCCGTGATGGTGCAGCGGGTTTCGCCGCCGTAACAGCCGCGATAAACTTCACCTTTCGAAAGGCTGCACGTTGCCGAAATGGACGAACGCTACGACGCCAAAAAGATCGAACCCTACTGGCAGGCTGAATGGGAGCGGAGCCAGATCTACCTGACCCGCGAGGATCCGGGGCGTCCCAAGTTCTACCTGCTGGAGATGTTTCCATATCCGTCCGGCAACGGCCTGTCCGTCGGCCATCTGCATAACTACGTTCCCTGCGACGTGATCGGCCGCTACAAGCGGATGAAGGGCTTCAACGTCCTGCACCCGATGGGCTGGGACGCGTTCGGACTGCCGGCTGAAAACGAGGCCCTGCTGCGGCAGGCGCATCCGACGGAAACCGTCCCGAAGTATGCCGCGAACTTCAAACGCCAGCTGATCATCTCGGGCTGCGCATACGACTGGACGCGCGAGATCAATTCTTCTTCGCCGGAATACTATCGATGGACCCAGTGGCTGTTCCTGCTGCTCTACAAGCGCGGCCTGGCGTACCGCGCGATGAGCTCGCAATGGTGGTGCGACAAGTGCCGCACCGTGCTCGCCAACGAGCAAGTGGTCAACGGCTGCTGCTGGCGGCATCCGGACACGCCGGTCGGCAAGAAGGACCTGGAGCAGTGGCACATCAGGATCAGCGAGTACGCCGATCGGCTGCTGGAAGACCTCGACACGATTGATTGGCCCGAGCCGATCAAGTTGATGCAGCGCAACTGGATCGGGCGGAGCGAAGGCGCCGAACTGGCATTTCCGGTCGCCGGGCACACCGGCAAGGAAGTCAGGTTCTTCACGACGCGACCGGACACTGTCTTCGGCGTCTCGTTCATGGTGCTGGCTCCCGAGCATCCGCTGGTCGCCGAAATAACGACCGCTGCGCAGCGCTCCGCGGTCGAGAGCTACGTAAATTCGGCTCGCGTCCAGAGCGATATCGAGCGCTTATCGACCGCCAAGGAGAAGACCGGAGTCTTCACGGGAGCTTACGCGCACAACGTCTTCACCGGCAAAGACATCCCGATCTGGATCGCCGACTACGTGCTGATGGGCTACGGAACCGGCGCGATTATGGCGGCACCCGGAGAGGATCAGCGCGACTTCGAGTTCGCATCGAAGTACGGCATCGAGATTCCGAGGGTGACCGCTCCTCTCGATGGCAGTGCGCCGCCCACCGATCGCGCCTTCAGCGATCACGGCATCACGATCAATTCCGCTTTCTTGAACGGCAAGCCAACCGCGGAAGCGTTGCGCGAGGTGTGCAGGTACGCGGAGGAACACGGAATCGGCAAAGCGACCGTGAGCTACCGCATCCGCGATTGGAACATCTCGCGGCAGCGCTACTGGGGATGCCCGATTCCGATCGTCTATTGCAAAGGCTCCCACGGCATCGTGCCGGTTCCGGACGACCAGCTTCCGGTGCGCTTGCCGCCGATGAAGGATTATCAACCGTCCGGGACGGGCCGGTCTCCCCTGGCCAATGTGCCGGAGTTCGTGAACACCACTTGCCCGATCTGCGGCGGGCCTGCGGAGCGCGAGACTGACACCCTGGACGGCTTCGCGTGCTCATCGTGGTACTTTCTGCGCTTCGCCTCTCCCCACGAAGACAAGGAGCCATTCACACAGGAAGCGGTAGATCGCTGGCTTCCGGTCGATCTGTACGTGGGGGGCGCCGAGCACGCGGTCATGCATCTGCTGTACGCGCGGATGTGGACCAAGGTGATGTTCGATTCCGAGCTGATCAAATTCAAGGAACCGTTCCTGAAATTGCGCAACCAGGGAGTGATCTGGGCGGCGGACGGCCAGCGGATGTCCAAGAGCAAGGGCAACGTCGTGACGCCGGACGCGATGATCGAGAAATACGGCGCCGATGCGCTCCGCCTGTGGGAGCTGTTCATGGGCCCCTACGATGAAGACACCAAGTGGAATGAAAATGGTGTCGTCGGAACCGAGCGGTTCATCACGCGTGTCTGGACGATGATCAGGCGGTACGTCGAGGCGGGATGCCCCGAAGGCAGGCTCTCCGACGATACGCTGCGCAAGGCTCACAAGACGATTCGCACCGTCAGCGAGCATGTCGAGCAGATGCGCTTCAACACGGCGCTCGCCGCGATGATGGCTCATCTGAATCACATCGAGAAGCTGAAGCCGCCGGAGCTCAACCGGTTCGCGATCGAATCGTTCGTCCTGATGCTGGCCGCGATGGCGCCTCACGTCGGCGAGGAGCTGTGGCGAGCGCTGGGGCATTCCGCGTCGGTGCATCTGGAGTCGTGGCCGGAGTTCGATGAGACGATGACGCGCGAGGACACCGCGACGATCGTGGTTCAGGTGAACGGCAAGGTTCGCGATCGGTTCCAGGTTGCCGTGGGCACATCAGAAGCCGAAGTCCGCGAGCTGGCGATGAAGAGCGAGGCAGTGACGCGTCATCTCGACGGCAAGCAGCCGAAGAAAATCATCTTCGTACCCAATCGGATGCTCAGCATCGTTGTCTGAGCTGCGTTCGGCTGCGCGTTTCACCTTGAACGTGCAAAATTGCCGTGCGATGCTTCGGCGGTTAATCGATCAATTCAAGGAGCGACCACCATGGCCGAGGAAGTCCTCAAGATAACGCGCCATCCGAACTACGTTGTTCTCACTCTCAATCGACCCGAGAAACGCAATGCGCTCAACCAGCC
>DATJWT010000180.1:0-5724 GCA_035500975.1 Binataceae bacterium (SeqCode) | reverse complement strand
TCGTCGCGCCGATAATTCATCGCGACCGTCGCTCCCAACGTCGCCAGCCGCCGCGAGATAGCGCGCCCCAGCCCGCGTGTACCCCCGGTTACAAGTGCAGCCTTGCCTTTGAGATCGTGCATGGCGCGGAGCTTAGCACGCGCCGATGCGGGCAAGAAAAATCAGCCGCGCAGAGTTCGCGGTTCAGCCTTTCCCGTAGAGCAACTCCCTGACATTGATTCGGATCGAGACGCCTGCGCCCGTCACGTTACGCGGATTGAAATCCCTGTGCTCGATTCGCACCGTCAGCTCATCATCGCGCATGTCGCCTGGAGTTGCGAACGCCACTCTTCCCGTTTCTCCAGTCGTCGCTTCACCAATCATGCGGCCGCCACGTCCGGTCACAGTCACCTGCGCCCCCGCTACTGGCGGACGCTCGCCGTCGGGCAGGTGATCGTTGTCCGTCACGATCACGCGCAGGCTCCGCAAGTCCCGGGCGCGCTCGCATTCGATCGCCAGGTCGCGGAGATAAATCATCGGCTCCACGAACACGCCCTTCATTCCCGCTTCACCCGGTTCACACGCGGGATTCGCTTTCAACTCGATACGTTGCGCGGCCATCCCGTGGTCCGATGTCATCACGAACAGCGTGGAATCGAGCAGCCCGCGCTCCCGCAGCATCGAGAAGATTCGCTGGATGCGCCGATCGGTGACGCGAATCGCCTCGCGAAGCCCGTCATGATGCGGCCCGTAGTCATGCCCCGCGCCATCGGTGAGCACGAACTCGTGCGCCACGAACACCGGCGGTTTGTCGCCGCAATGCTCGAACAGGTTGAGCACCTGCGCCATCCCGCGCACGTCCACGATTTCCTCGCGATGCATCCCCGGCTGGTTGTCGGCGTTCCAGCGCGGGCTTACCTCGCCGATCATCTCCTGCGTCAGTGCCTTGAGCCTCGCCTTGTCTCCGATCACGCGCCGCTCGAACACCGCGTGATCGGCGCCCCTGCCCTGCGGTTCGTGAATCGATGCAGTGATCGCCGCCGGGCCGAGTGCGCGCTTGAACGCTTCGTACAGTGTCTCGACCTCGGGATTGAGATGATGCTCCCCGTCGAAGATGTTGCCCTGGATCGGAACCGTCTCGCGATGCTCGCGCAGATGGAACGTCGGATTGACGACATCGTGATGCCCGCACCAGGCCCCGGTCATAATCGTCGAGTGGCTCGGCCAGGTGATGCTCGGAAAGTTCACGATCGACCCGTGACCGAGCATCGCTCCGCGATCGACGATGGAAGCGATCGCGGGAATCGCCCCCCGATCGCGCTCCAGCTGCCAGAGCAACTCCGTATGCGACAGGCCGTCGAGAAGAATTATGTACACGAGCCTGGGCGTCGGCGCGCCGTTGTCGACGATCTCATTCAGCGGCACACCGTCCTGCCTCTTGATTAGCGTACGCGCCGGGATGCCCGCCGGGCCGCGACCATCGATCTCCGGAAACCGCATGATGCGCGCGATGGTCGGCGCGATATCGACATGTCGCGCGCGCAGCGCGTAGCGGCCCGGCTTGATGCCCGGACCGGCGAACACGAGCGGCGCGCGCGATTGAACCACGTCGAGCGCGCCATGCTGCCCGGGCTGGATGCCGTAGGCGTAGGCCTTGGGGCTGACGATCAGATCGGGACCGCGCGGGCTGTCAAAAACCTGCGCGATTCGCTCGTAAGCATAAGGGTGGCTCAGGACCTCGGGCTCGAAGAACGCCCTGTTGGGGTCATCGGCGGGATTCCCTGAACGCCCGGCCGCCGCCAGCTCCTGCTCAATCGATGCGACTGCGAACGGGTCCTGGTTGGCAATCGGATTTTCGCCGATCTGCTCGACGATCTCGAATCGCAGCGCGCCCGATGAATCCGCGTAGCGTTTGAATCGAACCATCCCGCGACGCGCCCAGACTTCGTACGACCCGTCACGCCACGTCGCGACAAGGTCTACTTCCTCCGCCGCGCGCGTATCCTTTAGCAATGCCAGGATCGCGCGGTCGCCCGATTCTTGCTGGTTACCGTCTAATCCCTGGCCACCGCGACGCTCGGGGCCGTGCTCAACCGGATAGCTCATCGGACATCATTGTGACGCGCACGGCTTGCGCGCGCAAAAGTGAAAATTCGGGCACACCCGACCTTGTCTCGATTTCGTAACATCTGAGGTGATTGCTCACGCCCGCGTTTATTCGCTATTGGTACAAACCGAAGGGAAGTTCAAAACATGGCATCGCTGGATGACGCAACCGAATCGAAGATCGGCAAAGGCACGAAAATCTCGGGCAAACTCAACTTTCGCGGTCCCGCGAAAATCGAGGGCGAGGCCGAGGGCGAGATAACCGGCGAAGACGTGATAATCGCGAACGGCGCCGTGGTCAGCGCGCGTATCTCGGCCGCCCGCGTAACGATTGCGGGCGTCTTCAGCGGAGAAGTCACCGCTCGCGAGCGCGTAGAGTTGCTCGCCACCGCGCGTGCGCAGTGCACGATCAGCACTCCCAGCCTCGTCTTGAACGAAGGCGCGAGCTTCGACGGCGATTGCCGGATGCCGCGCAGCAAGATCGCCGCTTAAGCCGCCTCACTCTTCTACGAGCACAGCCTCGCCGCCGCGATTGTCGCGGCGGCGAAGTATTTTCCCCGCCGCGTCTATCTCGATCTCTTCGAGGTCTCCCATCCGCGGCTCGTAGGTCCATCTGAGTCCTCCACTGTCGGCAGAGCGCGCTGATTGCTTGTTCGACGCCGCCACCAGCGTCGCGGAATCGATATTCGCAACCCTGCCAGTCCAGCGGCTTTGCCCGCGCGCACGAACGTGCGCGATGGTGAGCGCCCTGAAAAGCACAAAGTCCGCGTTGAGCTCCCGAAACCTTCCCAACTTGGCAGTGAGAGCGTTGCGCCCGCCCAGCGCACTCACGCTGCCGCGCAGAAAATCGTCTTTAGCTTCGTAGTTCGCATTGCGGGAAAAAGGTCCACGCACGTAACGCAGCCGAATTCGCGTTACAAAGCCTTCGCTCGAAATCTCCGCATCCACCTCGCTGCGGTCCGAGCCGTCGACCGATTCCCGCCACCCTTTGATCCTGGCGCCGTCGAAGGTCGTCTCCTCGCGGGCCACAAGGTTGCCCGCACGCCGAATTTCGTAACGATATGTGCCGGTAGGGATCATCGTCTGCGGCAACGTAACCGCAGCGGGGACAAAGGAACAAGCCCGATTTCCGTTCGCTCACAGGATCTCAACGCCCCGCAGATGGCGAAATCTGTCGCCATTCGCCCAAAAAATTACAACCCGACGGCTTCGGCGCGATTTCGGACCATTAGAGAATTGCAGGGTTTTTTGGCGTACTAACGGCCATTAGGGAGAACACCGCCGTCATGTTAGCCACGAATATAATTAGTTGTTCTAAACAAGCGGCTGCCCTAATCCAACCCCTATGGCTTTATAAGTATGAAATAAGCTATGATAGGAGAAGTTGGGAGGGGGTTAGATAACTCCATGGAAGCATCTGCCAAAGTTTTGACGGTCAACGAGCTGGCCGAGTATCTCCGAGTCCATCGCTCGACGATTTATCGGTTGCTCAAGAAGGGACTCCTGCCCGGCTTCAAGATCGGAAGCGACTGGCGCTTCAACGTCGAAGTGATCGATCAGTGGCGTATGAAGCAGGGCGCGGTTCTGCTCAATGGCGACGGTGTCGAGGCGGTCAAGTAGGACTGGCCTGTCGAAAACCTCGCGACGTTATTTCTAGCGCGATCATCCGTCCGCGGAGTCTTCGTTCGGCTCCCGGCCTTTGTTCCGCGAAATCGAATCACTCTCTCGTTTCCAGTGCTCGCGCCTGATGGCCGAGTCGCGAGTTCGCGCGTAAACTAGTCGGTCGATGCCGACCGAAGTCTCACGCAAGACCAGGTTCTTTACCGAGTCCGTCATCCGCGAGATGACGCGGCGCGCCCTTAAATCGGGCGCCGTGAACCTCGCGCAAGGATTCCCCGACTTTGCCGCCCCGGCCGAACTCAAGGAAGCGGCAAAGGCTGCCATCGACGCGGAGTACAACCAGTACGCGATCACCCACGGCTCTCCGAATTTCCGCAACGCGATCGCGGCAAAGGTCCGCTCCTACAACGGCATTCAATGCGATCCCGACCTGAACATCACCGTGACGTGCGGCGCCACCGAGGCGATGGTCGCGACCATGCTCGCCGTCATCAATCCCGGCGATGAAGTTGTCATCTTCGAGCCGTTCTACGAGAACTACGGCCCCGACGTAATCCTGGCCGGGGCGACGCCGCGCTACGTGGCGCTGCGCGATCCCGATTTCTCGATCGATCGCGGCGAGCTCGAAGCCGCGTTCAGCAACCGCACCAAGGCGGTCGTAGTCAACACTCCGCACAACCCGAGCGGCAAGGTCTTCACGCGCGCCGAACTCGAAATGATCGCCGCGCTATGCCGCCGCTACGACACGCTCGCCATCACCGACGAAATCTACGAGCACATCATCTACGATGGCGCGCGACATATCTCGATCGCGACTCTACCCGGGATGGCCGAGCGCACGATCACCATCAGCGGCCTGTCGAAGACTTACTCGATAACCGGATGGCGTCTCGCATACGCGATTGCGTGCGAGCGCATCACCTCGGCCATCCGCAAGGTCCACGATTTCCTCACCGTGGGAGCACCCCATCCGCTCCAGGAAGCCGGGGCCGTCGCACTGCGCCTGCCTGAGTCGTTCTACGCGGAGCTTGCGGCGATGTACGATCGGAAGCGTTCGATGCTGTATCGCGCGCTTTCGGACGCGGGGCTGAAATGCAGTCTGCCCGCCGGCGCGTACTACATCATGGCCGATATCGCACACCTGGGCTTTGACGACGACTTCGCCGCGGCCGACTTCATGCTCAACGAGGTTGGCGTCGCGCCCGTTCCGGGGTCGAGCTTCTACAGCCGCCCGGAACTGGGACGCAACAAGGTGCGCTTCACCTTCTCCAAGAGCGATGAAACCATCGCCGCCGCGGCCGAGCGGCTGCGTTCTCTGCAGGAAAAAGTCCGCTCGCGCCGACGCTAGCGCGCCTGGGTGCGGCCTCCCCGGACGGCCTTGAGCGGCGGACGCTCGATGCCGCCGGAAATATACACCAGCACGGTCCAGAAGCTGCGCGTGATCGGATAGGAGATCAGCACGCTCGCGACGGCAACGATCGAAATGACGATCCACAGGGCCACGTCTGAAAGCGAAGTCGTCCAGGCCAGGATGAACCACGCGACGATGAACACCGCCGTCGCCATCGCGTAGTCCAGGTACATCGCGCCCAGCCCCTCCCCCGGGTCTGCCCAGAACTTCACGCCGCATGCCGGGCAGGTTTCGTTCATTCGGAAGTGTGAGGCGAAGATCGCGCCGCTTCCGCACACCGGGCACTTCCGGAGCAGCGCACGCTTGATCAGGGTCGATGCCGATTCTCGGGCCACTTTACCAATCTTAACGCACGTGCTCGCGTGACGCACGTATGTGCTGTTGAGCCAGGCGCCTCTACTGCGCCGCCTCCAGTTTCGGAGCCGGAGTGCCGGGCGAGTTGGTAAACCCGTCCGGTAAATCGCGCGTCGGCGTGATGCGGATGACGCAAATGCGATTGTCGTCGATTTTCTCGCGCGTCGGCCTGGCAAAGCCCACCCGCGCAAGGATGTATTTGCGCGGATATTCCTCGATGACCTCGTCCTGCAGCGCCTTGTCAGTCACGATCT
>DATJWT010000179.1:0-2174 GCA_035500975.1 Binataceae bacterium (SeqCode) | reverse complement strand
ACGGCAATTTTTCACAAACCCTCGGAATGACGCAGGGGGTGGGCAGCGACGCCGTCGCGCATCGGTTGCCTAAGACTTACCCGCCTGTTTTTCGATTTCCTGCGCGAGCTTGAAGTCCTTGTCGGTGATGCCGCCCTCGCTGTGGGTGGAACAGGTCATCGTGATGCGGGTGTAGTTGATGGTGACATCGGGATGGTGATCGGCGGCCTCGGCCTTTTCGGCTACCCGGTTGATGAAGTGGATTCCGTCCATGAACTCCTTGAAGCGGAACAGCTTGCGAATGGAGTTTTCGTGCCGCTCCCATCCGGGCAGCGCTTTCAGCTTTTCAGAGACTTCAGCGTCATTCAGCTTGGCCATCGCGGGCGACCTCCTGGGGCGGTAGTTCCCCTTGGTCGATCATAGGCCGGGCGCTGGGTGGCGTCGAATTCCCTTAACGGGTCGCGCGCGCCTGTGGTAATAAGGAGAAAAAGCGAAGGGACCCGAGCGATGGCCAACAAAATTCTCGACGAAGAGTCTCTCAAGCAGGTAGGCAGGGCGGGCGAGCCGCGCACATATGAGGTCGAGCGGGGCGCGATTCGGCGCTTTGCGGAAGCGATTGGCGATCCGAATCCGCTGTTCAATGATGAAGAGGAAGCGCGCCACACGCGATTCGGGGGAATGATCGCGCCGCCGACATTCTGCCGTTCGATGGGGTCGCCGATACCGGACGTGCGAATCGGCAAGCTGGGAAATTCGTTCCGCGGGCTCGATGGGGGCTCGGACTGGGAATATTTCCATCCGATCCGCGTGGGAGATCGAATCACCGTGCAGACCAGGCTGGCCGATCTTCGCGAATCGGAAGGACGGCTGGGCCCGATGGTGTTCATCACGATGGAAACGACCTACACCAACCAGTTCGGCAAGGTGTGCGCGACGCAGCGCTCGACGGGAATCCGCTACTAGGGGGAAACGATCATGGCGAAGCAGATCTACTACGATGATGTTGAAGTCGGCACCGAGATCGGGCCGCTGGAAAAGAACCCGACGACGCAGCAACTGGTCAGGTACGCAGGCGCATCGGGCGATTTCTACCAGATTCACTACGACAAGGACTTTGCGCTCGCGAACAAGCTGCCGGGAGTGATCCTGCACGGCGCGCTGAAGAACGGATTCCTGGCGCAGCTCATGACCGACTTCGCGGGACCCGAGGGATGGCTGCGGAAGTTGTCGGTGCAGTATCGCGGGATGGATCAGCCGGGGACCAAGGTGGTGTGCCGCGGCAAGGTCATCAAGAAGTACCACGACAAGGATCAGCACCTGGTCGACTGCGAAATCTGGCTGGAGAACGCCAAGGGCGAAAAGACCACGCCGGGTTCCGCAACCGTGGTGCTGCCCGCGCGGCACGCGCACTGAGATGCCGACCAGGCGTGAGTATCCGCCGCGATCGATCGGACCGGCCGAGGTCGCCGGAATCGATCCCAACTACCGGCGCGTGCTGACGCGGCTGCTGGCCGCGCACGCGATGGCGGAGAAGCTCACGGCGCTCGGGTACTATCGCGCGATCGAGTCGAATGAGAACGAATCGATCCGGCCGATCCTCGAGAAGAACTACCATGAAGAACACAAGCACGCGCGGCTGATCTACCAGGCGCTCGACGATCTCGGTATTGGCGAGAAGCAGGCGGACCGCTCGATGATGACGGTGGTCAAGTCACCGTCGTTCGAGGCGCCGATGTTCTTCGCGCAGGAGGCGGAGGGCGAGCTGGACCTGCTGATGGCATCGATCTCGCTGGACGCGACCGGGCTGGTGATGATCGGGGTGAACTATCGCGATTCGAGCTACACGCCGCACGCGGAAGCCGCCGAGATAATCCTGGAAGAAGAAGCGGACCACGACGTATTCGCCGTGGAGCAGCTGGGGCGCGCGGTAGAGCGCTTCGGTGCGGAGCGAGTGAACGCGGCGTTGCGCGAATGGCTGCCGCGCGCGGTCAACTTCTTTGGGCCGCCCGGGAGTGGTTTCACCTACGATTGTATCCGCTACGGCCTCAAGAGCCGCGACAACCAGGAACTGGCGGAGTTATTCCTGGCGATGATCGAGAAGCGCTGCGGGCAACTTGGGTTGGATGTGCCGGAGCTGACGAAGGCGTATCCGCGAGAGCTGGCGTAATTCCAGCAGCGCAGTTCCTCTCCCGAAG
>DATJWT010000178.1:0-17489 GCA_035500975.1 Binataceae bacterium (SeqCode) | reverse complement strand
ACCGGAAGCGGCCGCTGCTCCATCGCCGGCGCCTGAAGCACCTCCCGTCTCGGAGGTACGTATTGAACCGGGAACCAGCTCGCTGCCGTTGCCCTCCGCAGCGGCTTCGCCTGCACCTGTTGCGAGCAATCCACCGCCGATTCCGATGGAATCAGGAGCTGCGCCTGCCTCGGCACCATCGCCTGAAGCACCTGCCGTAGTGCCGGCGGTAGTAGCCGCTCCCGCGCCCGAGGCCGCACCGTCCGTGGCTCCGGTAGCTGCGATTGCGCCGCCCGCACCGGTAGCAAGCAATCCTCCCCCTGTTCCAGTCGAATCGTCAGCGGCACCTGCCGCGGCGGCGCCAGTTCCAGAAGCCGCCCCTTCCGTAGCTCCTGTAGCCGCTATCGCGCCGGCGCCTGAACCGAGCGCTGCGCCGTCAATTGCAACGCCCGCCGCAGTCGCGGCTGCCGTTCCGGTCGCCGCGGTCCCAGAGACAGTTACGCGCTCCACACCTCCCGCGATGGAGGTTGCGCCGGCGCCTGACACGACATCGACCGAACCGAAACCTGACGCGCTGGCTGCGGCCGCAAGGAAGAGCCAGACCAAAGCGCAAGCCGCGTCCAGGGAGCCGACCAAGCTGGCCTCCAAGGAACCAACGGATAACGCATTCGGAGGATTGCAGTTCTCTAGCGGCGGTCAGCCCATCCATATCGATGGTCCTCACATGTCGCTCGATTACCAGGGCAGATCGGTGACCTGGTCCGGCCATGTCAAAGTGGTGAATGGCAACAGCCAGGTCACCAGCGACTCATTGAAGATGAACTACGGCCAGGATTTCCACGATGTTAAAGAGATGATCGCTGACGGCAACGTGCGCATCAGCCAGGGCACGCGTTGGGCCACCGGCGATCATGCCGTGCTCGATCAGACCAGGCATACGGTGGTGCTGACCGGGTCCCCGGTCGTGCACGACGGCGAGGATCAAATCGCCGGCACCAAGATCACCGTGCATCTCGATACCAACCAGAGCGATGTCGAGAATGCGCGCGCGGTCATTTATCCAAAACAGCAAAACTCCCCGACCGAAGCCGCATCCAACTCCTCGCCGGGCAATTCCGCCGGATCGTCGGCCCCAGATCGGTCGGCGCAAGCCCCTCCGTCGATGCAGGGGAGCCCGAGCGAAGACACCAACCCCTGACGCGATAAGTTAAATGGCGCTAGAGGTAAAACTCGGACAGGACTTACGACTTCGCCAGCAACTGGTGATGACGCCCCAGTTGCAGCAGGCGATCAAGATCCTGCAACTTTCGCTGCCCGAACTCGAAACCGTAGTCCAGACCGAGCTCGAGCAGAACCCGATGCTCGAACCGCTCGACCAGAGCCCGGCCGAGGCCGCGCGCGAAGCCGAGGCTCCGGACGACAATGACCCGGTACCCGCCGCCGAAGAGGATCGCCTCGGCGCCGAACCCGAAGCCGCCGCACCCGAAGAACCCGTCGATGACTGGGAGCCGGGAGCAGGAGCGCCTGAAGAACCTCCACGGACCATCGAAACCCAGGAGCACGACGCTGCCGTCGAGCTGAAGGAACTCGACGGACTCGACAAGCTCGATTGGGGCGACTACCTCGAAACCTATTCCAACAACTGGCAGGAGGCTGCTCCGGCCGACCCCGACGACGACCATCGCAGCGCGCTCGAGAACACCTCGATTCGCCGCAGCTCGCTGGAAGACCACCTGATGTGGCAATTGCGGCTCTCGAACCTCGGCGATGCCGATCAGCGAATCGGCGCGACGATCATCTACAATCTCAACGACGACGGATACCTCGAAACTCCCCTGGCGGAACTCGCAACGCAGCTCGAAACCACGCCCGAAGAAGTCGAGCGCGTTCTCAAGCGCGTGCAGCGATTCGATCCGCCGGGCTGCGCGGCGCGCGATCTGCGCGAATGCCTGCTGCTCCAGCTCGAGAACCTCGGGATGGAAGGATCGCTGGCTGCTCGCGTCGTGCGGGAGCGTCTCGACCTGCTCGAGAAGCATCGCTACACGGAAATCGCTCGCCAGTTCGGCGTCAGCGTCGAGATGGTGGGGCAGGCACACAAGATTATCGCGCTGCTCGAACCCAAGCCGGGCCGCGATTACGGCGGCGAAGAACCGACCTACGTGGTGCCCGACGTGTACATCCACAAGGTCGGCGAAGACTATATCGTGACGCTCAACCGCGAAGCGGTGCCGCGCCTGCGAATCGCGGGTTACTACCAGCGGGTGATGAACGACAGCAACGCGGCCCCCGAGACGCGCGAATATCTCCAGGAGCGGCTGCGATCGGCAAAGTGGCTGGTCAAATCGATCTACCAGCGCCAGCAGACCATCTTCAAAGTGGCAAACTCGATCGTGAAGTTTCAGCGCGCGTTCTTCGACCACGGCGTGAGCCACCTCAAACCGCTGGTACTGAAGGACGTGGCCGAAGACATCGGGATGCACGAATCGACTATCAGCCGAGCGACCGCCAACAAGTACGCGCATACCCCGCAAGGCATCTACGAACTCAAGTTCTTTTTCACCTCCGGCGTGAAAGCATCGACCGGCGAGGATGTAAGCGCGGAGACGGTGAAGGAAAAAATCCGCGCATTGGTAACGGCCGAAGAGCCGGGTAACCCGCTGTCTGACCAGGCGATCGCGGAAATACTGCGCGCCAAGCAGATCAATATCGCGCGCCGCACGGTTGCCAAGTATCGCCAGGCGCTAGGCATCCTGCCTTCGGCAAATCGCAAGCAGGTCGGGTAAACCTGCCTGGGCGAGGGCAAAATGAAGAGCGGCAAAGTCCAGGGCAAAAGCGTTGCGAAGACCGCTCGCAAACGCGGTCCGGTCGCGACCACGGTCACGGTCACCTTTCGGCACGTGGATTCCAGCGATGCGATCCGGCGTTACGCGGAGCGCAAGCTCGGGCATCTGGGCAAGTTTCTCAAGCGCGCATGCGAAGCGCACGTAATACTATCGGTTGACAAATACCGGCAGCACGGTGAAGTTACTGTGAAATCCGGCCGATTGTCCGCGACCGCCGAGCAGGAAGCCAAAGACCTTTACTCGGTTATCGATCTGCTTGAGGATAAGGTCGTTCGCCAGCTCACCCGGCATCTCGAAAAACTAGCGGCGCGCAAGGTGCGTGCTCCGTCAACCGGTGAAGTCCTGAGCGACGCGGAAGAGCGGTAGCTCCCGGATGAGAAACAATGCGCCGTAGTCCGGCGCGAAATCGACGACTCGAAGACACTCCAGATGAAAGTAACCGAAATCCTCGCCCCGGACATGGTGCTTACCGATCTCAAGGGTACGACCAAGGATCAGGTGCTCAAGGAACTTGCGCAGGGAATTACCGGCAAGTATCCAGACATCAGGTTCGAAGACCTGGCTGCCGTACTAAGCGAACGCGAGCGCCTGGGCTCGACCGCGATCGGCGACGGCATTGCGATTCCTCACGGCAAGCTTCGCGGGGTGAACAAGATCGTCGGCGCTTTCGCCAGGCATCCGGCCGGGGTCGATTTCGAATCGCTCGACGGCAACCCGACGCAGATTTTCTTTGTGCTGGTCGCGCCGGAAGACTCCGCAAGCCTGCATCTAAAGGCGCTGGCGCGCGTTTCCCGCCTGCTCAAGGATGATGGCTTCCGGTCGCGACTGATCGAAGCGCCCGATGCGGCCGAAATCTTCCGGCTCATTAAGGAAGAAGACAGCAAGTATTGATTGCACGGCGCCACGCGCCGCCGTGCGGAAAACGCCGATGCCCCAGGGTCCCAACCGCTCCCGGCTCATCATAGTGACGGGCGTTTCGGGCTCCGGCCGCGCGTCGGCGTTGCGCGTTCTCGAAGACCTCGGCTTTTACTGTATCGATAACCTCCCGGTCGCTCTCGCGCCCGACGTGATTCGCGTTACCCAGGAACGCGACCCGAACCTGGTCGGAATCGCGATGGGCGTCGACGCCCGCGAACGCATGTTCTTCCCGCAATGGCCGCGCATATTCGAGGAACTGGAGAAAGCCGGAGTCTATCCGGAAGTGATCTTCCTCGATGCGGCGAACGAGGTCCTGGCGCGGCGCTATTCAGAGACCCGCCGGCCGCATCCGATGGCCGATCGCGGCCTGACCGTGGCGGAAGGGATCGAGAGCGAACGCCTCGCGCTGGCCGAGCTGCGCGAGCGCGCCAACCGCATAATCGACACCACCACGCTCACTATCCATGAGCTGCGCGAGGTGGTGACCAGCGCGGTCTTGAGCGCGGCGACCGGATCGCGGATGGCGATCTCTATCGCTTCATTTGGTTACAAGTACGGTGTTCCGGTCGCGTTGGACATGACCCTCGACGTCCGCTTCCTGCCGAATCCGTATTTCGTCGAGGAATTGAGGGAGCTGGACGGGACCGACGCGCGAGTTCAGGAATACGTGATGGCCGCTCCTGAAGCGCGTCGCTTCGTCGACGAAATCACGTCGTTACTCAAGTTCCTGCTGCCGCTCTACCAGCGCGAGAGCAAGAGCTACCTGATGATAGGAATAGGATGCACGGGCGGGAAGCATCGCTCCCCCGCGCTGGCGCGGGAACTCGGTGAGCGCCTGCGTAAGCTCGGATTCGAAGCCACCATTCGCGATCACCACATCAAGAACTAGGATCTAGTTCATAATCGATCCCGCATCGACGTTGATCGTCTGACCGGTCAGGCCTGCGGATGCGTCGCTTACGAGGAACAGCGCGACCCGCGCACATTCCTCTTCCGTCGCCATCCGATTCAGCGCCGATTGCGACAGGAACTGCGCGCGAATCTGCTCGTAGGGCACCTTCATCGCGTCGGCGCGCGCGTGCATCACGCGCTCGATTCGATCGCCCGCGATCGGCCCGGGACAGATGCAGTTGCATCGAATGCCGCGTGCGCCCCATTCACCCGCGATTGTTTGCGTCAGTCCGATCATGCCCCACTTCGATGCGGCGTACGGCGAGCGCATCGGGTAGCCGCGGCGTCCCGCGCCCGAAGAGATGTTCAGGATGTGCCCCGCGCGCTGCTTGTCCATCGTCGGTAGCACCGCGCGCGCGGCAAGCCATGCGCCGGTCAGGTTGATATCGATCGTCTCCTGCCATTCCGCCAGGCTCATCTCGGGAATGCGCTTGGTCGGTCCGGCAATTCCTGCGTTGTTGACGAGAATGTCGATTCGCCCGAAGGCCTTGAGCGTGTCCTCCGCCATGCGCGCGCAATCCGCTTCTTTCGAAACGTCGGTGCGAACCATGATCGCCGACGCATTGGCCTTCTTGAGTGCCTCGACGGCTTCCTGCATCGGCTTCTCGCTGCGCGCCGCGACCACTACCTTTGCGCCTGCTCGCCCGTAGGCGAGGGCAATTTCCTTGCCGATTCCGTAGCCCCCGCCGGTTACGATGGCGACTTTGTCTTTTAGTTCATTCATGTCTTCAAAGACTCCATTTGGATGTGGGCGGCGCCCATCGAGAATCTAGTCGCATCGTTCCCACCCCACAAACGCGGGTTAATTTTCGTGGCGTTATGCAACGGTGCTTGTCTCGCGAAGGCGCCAGCCCATATCATTGGGGCGTCTTTTCTTCATGGCAGCCGCAACCCCTTTTGGAAATGCGTCCGGAGAGCCCCAGCGCGGAAGCGCCTTGTGGCTGAACATTCTCAAGGTCGCCATTATCGCGGTCATCGCCGGCGGCTCGCTATGGATGCTGCTGGCGCATCGCGAGTGGTTCGAGGATCCCAGGCAGGTCAAGGTGGAGGTGCTCGCCTGGGGCGTTTGGGGCCCGGTCATCTACATGGCTCTCTATGCCGTCGGGCCGTCTTTCCTGGTGCCGGGAGCGGTGATGACCATTGCGGGTGGACTCGCATTCGGGACGTTATGGGGGTCGGTTTATTCGCTGATCGGCGCCGATATCGGTGCGATCGTCGCGTTCGGAGCAGGACGGTTTCTGGGGCGCGGATTTGTCGAGAGCGTGGTAGGGAAGCGGTTTGACGCGATGCTCGCGCGAATCGCCAGGCACGGCTTTCACATCATCCTGTATCTGCGGATGGTCCCGGTCATTCCCTACAATGCATTGAATCTGATTGCGGGCGCATCGCGCATCGACTTTCGCGACTACCTGTGGGCGAGCGTCATCGGGATGATCCCCGGGACGATCCTGTTCGCGTTTCTCGGCGATGCGCTGTGGCATCCGCTCTCGCCGAGATTTTTCATCGCGCTGCTGCTGATCTCGATTTCGGTGGGGTGCGGCGAAATCTGGCGCCGCCGCTCCTCGGTAAAGATCGAGGCCTAGAAAAAGAAATCCGCAGATTACGCAGGCACTTCCGGTTTGTCATATGTGACAAATCACGGAGTCGGCGGATTTCTTACGTGCCGCTTTCCCAACTTTCCAGGTACTTCTTCTGCTCGGCGGTCAGCGTATCGATCTTGATGCCCATCGCGGCCAGCTTCACCGACGCGACTTCCTGTTCGATCTCGATCGGCACGTCGTGAACCTTTACCGCCAGGCCGTCGCTCTTCGCGGCCCACTCCGATGCGAGCGCCTGCGTCGCAAAGCTCATGTCCATCACCTGGGCCGGATGGCCTTCCGCGCACGCCAGGTTCACCAGCCGCCCCTGTCCCAGCACGTAGATCACGCGCCCGTTCGAGAGATGGTACGCATCGACGCCGTCGGTGATCTCGTGATCGATCTTTTTGGCGCTGTCGTTCAGGTACGCCATGTCGATTTCGACGTCGAAGTGCCCCGAGTTGCAGAGCACCGCGCCGTCCTTCATCTGCGTGAAGTGCTGCGCGGTAAGCACGTGCTTGTCGCCGGTCGCGGTGATGAAAATATCGCCGATCTTCGCCGCATCGACCATCTTCATGACCCGAAGTCCGTCCATCGCGGCTTCGAGCGCGCGCACCGGATCGATTTCGGTCACGATGACGTCGGCGCCCAGTCCGCGGGCGCGCGTTGCGATACCGCGTCCGCACCATCCGTAGCCGCCGACCACGATGACCGAGCCCGCGATGAGCAGTCCGCTCGAGCGAATGATGCCGTCCAGCGTCGATTGTCCCGTGCCGTAGCGATTGTCGAACATGTGCTTGGTCTGCGCGTCGTTGACCGCAACCACGGGGATCCGCAGCGCCTTGTCTTTTTCCATTGCGCGCAGCCGAATCACTCCGGTGGTGGTCTCTTCCATGCTCGCGCGAACTTCCTCGGCGCGATTCTTGTATTCGGTATGGAGCAGGCTCACGAGATCGGCGCCATCATCCATCGTGATCGTCGGGCGGCGATCCAGCACCGCGCGCAGATGGCTGTAATAGGTGTCGCGATCTTCGTTGTGAATCGCGTAGGTCGGGATGTCGTATTCCTTGACCAGCGCAGCGGCAACGTCGTCCTGCGTCGAGAGCGGATTCGATGCGCAGCAGAATACTTCCGCGCCGCCCGCCTTGAGCGTGCGCAGCAGGTTCGCGGTCTCGCAGGTGATATGCAGGCACGCGCCCAGCCGCTGTCCCTTGAGCGGCTGCTCCTTGGTGTAGCGCTCGCGGATTCGCCGCAGCACCGGCATCTGCCGCTCGGCCCATTCGATACGCTTGAATCCCGCCTCAGCCAGGCCGAGGTCGTGAACATCGTAGGCGGCTGCGCCCTGGGCGCCCGCGCGAGTTTTCGGGGGAGTCTTCTTCCTGGCAGTCGAAGGCATAGCGATTTGCTTCTCCAGAGTTTTCAGTAGATGTCGATTGAGTTAGCGCCGGCCGGTGTTTCCGAAGGCGCTCTGCAGTCGCTCGGCCATGTCGGTGCGTTCCCACGGGAACAGTCCGTCGTGTGGTTTGCGGCCGAAATGTCCGTACGCTGCCGTGGCCTGGTAGATCGGGCGCTTCAGGTTCAGCGTCCGAATAATCCCGGCCGGGCGAAAATCGAATAGCTCACGCAGCGTGGAAGAAAGCTTCGCGTCGGGCACAGTGCCGGTGTCGAAGGTGTCCACCAGCAGCGACACGGGTTCCGCAACACCGATCGCGTATGCGACCTGGATCTCGCACTTCTTTGCGAGTCCCGCCGCGACCACGTTCTTGGCGACGTAGCGCGCCATGTAGCAGGCGGAGCGATCGACCTTGCTCGGGTCCTTGCCCGAGAAGGCGCCGCCGCCGTGACGTCCGTAGCCGCCGTAGGTATCCACGATAATCTTGCGGCCGGTCAGCCCGCAGTCGCCGTGGGGGCCGCCGATTTCGAAACGGCCGGTCGGATTGACGTGGTAAACCGTGGACTTGGTCAGGTACTCGGCGGGGACGGTCTTCTTGATCAGCTCCTCGATCATCGTGTCGCGGATCGTTTCGTATTTCACTTCCGGCGTGTGCTGGGTCGAGATCACGACCGCGGTGATCTCCGCCGGGCGTCCATCGACGTAGCGCACGGTAACCTGGCTCTTGGAGTCGGGGCGCAGCCAGTTCACCTTGCGGTCCTTGCGCATCTTCGCGAGATTCTCCATCAGCCGATGCGCCATCGCGATCGGCAGCGGCATCAGCTCCGGCGTCTCATCGCAGGCAAACCCGAACATCAGCCCCTGGTCTCCGGCGCCTTGCTCCTTGTGCAGTCCCTCGCCCTCGGTGACTCCCTGCGAGATATCGGCCGACTGCGGCTCGATCGCGGTTAGCACGGCGCACGTGTGCCCGTCGAAGCCGCTGGCCGTGCTGTCGTAGCCAATCTCGAGCGCGACGGTGCGCGCGATATTCACGAAGTCGGGCCGGGCGCGTGTGGTAATTTCTCCCGCCAGCACGATGAGTCCGGTCTTGGCGAGCGATTCGAGAGCGACGCGCGAGCCCGGGTCCTCCGCCAGGAGGGAATCGAGGACGGCGTCCGAGATCTGGTCACACATTTTGTCCGGGTGACCTTCGGAGACTGACTCCGAGGTGAACAGAAAATCCTTAAGCGGCATTCGCGATCGCTCCTTGGAACGGCAGAGAGGAAATCCGCTGAGTGGCGGCGATTGGAAAGAAAGAGCCTGTAAAGTGTGGCAATTCTGCGGAGTTCTTGTCTGAGTTTTGGCTGCCGATCTACATAACCGACCGGTCAGGTGGAATCAAGGCGCTCTTCGGAGTGAGCCTAGTCCTCGCCGAAGCGCTCCTCGAACAAATTCTCGACCGCCTTGAGCGCTTCTCGTGCGTCATCGCCCTCGGCACGCACCTTCACTTTCACGCCTTTTTCCGCACCGAGCATCATCAGGCCGGTCACGCTCTTGGCGCTGACCTGGTTCTTTCCCCGCGCGACAGTGATCTTCGAAGCGAAGCGCCCCGCTGTCTGCGCGAGTGTCGAAGCCGCACGAAGATGGAGCCCGAGCCGGTTTTTGATTTCTACCGTCGCCTCCGCAACATTCACGCCCTATACGATACGGGCATCAGAGGGTCGGGTAAACCGGACCAGCAGCAATCAACAGATTTCGCGGATTGACGCAGACTCAGAAAATCCAAATCCGGGAAATCTGCGTAATCTGCGGATTAATGTTGTTAATTGCCGTTGCGCGAGGCGCGATGCTCGCCGGAGATTTCCTTCAGGAACATCTCGCGCAAACGCTCTTCGATGAATCGATCGCGCGTGCTGCCTTCGCGCCGCCGCCACGCGGTCTGCTTGATGACCGCCTTTGCCATGTTGCGATGGCCGCCGGCGCTGCCGATATCGCTGAACAGGTTCTTCACCGCCTCGCCCGCGTTGTCGCCGCTCATCCCGTAGTTGCGCACGGAGATAACCAGGTCCTTGCCGAGTTTTCCGGCGACCGCCACCCACTCGACGCCTTCGAACTGGAGGCAGAAATCCGCCACCTGCACGATGATGTCATCGCGGACCACCGGCCCCAGGTTCAGCACCGCAAGTCCATCGACGACTTCCATCCGCGCCAGCGCGCGCGACAGGATCTTCGCGAACTCGGCGGGCAGCTCCGGCCGTTCGATCTGCTTGAGCATGTTGTAGTTGGCGAGCGGATATAGTGTAACGAACGCCTGCAGATCGTCGTCGGTTACGCGGCGCGAGAGCGCCAGCGTGTCGCTGCGGATTCCGTAGAGCAGGGCGGTGGCGAGCCGCTCGCTGATGTGCTCGTCGGCCGAGATCAGGTACTCGGTCATGATCGTGGACGTCGCGCCGTATTTGGTGCGCACGTCCATGAACGGTGCGTCGCTCGGCTCGTAGTTCGGATGGTGATCGATCACGATGTCGGCGTGTTTCAGCCGCTCGCCAAAGAACGGCGGCTGCACATCGACCATCGCGATCTTGTCGAACTCGGCCAGTTCTTCGGTCGTTGCCGGCTCGATATCGATTTCCAGCAGATGCACCATCGTGCGGTTTTCCGGCCGCGTCACCGGCTTGAAGGCGAACAGTGGCGTGGTCTGCTTGTTGCGGCCGAGCAGCGTCCGCAGCGCCATCGCGCTGGCCATCGCGTCAGGATCGGGATCGTCCTGCAACACCACCGCCACCCGGTCGCCTTCATCGACCATCGAGCGGAGTTCTTTTACTTTTTGCTTGGTTAGGGCCTGGTCCATCGAGAGCAATCTCGCCCCTTCAACCCGCGCGCGCCAAAGTGCGGCGCCGCGGCTCAGGGACGCGCGAAGTTCGGTCACTGAATGCGGAGTGGTTTAAAGGAATGATAGCGCCCGGGTCGGGCTCCATGCGAATGGGGAGTTACCACAGCATCCAGCCGCGAAGCAATGATGTTACAATAGGCGTGGCATGGATCATCAAGATTCCTCATCGCCAGTGGAAAAATGTGTGCTGTGCCGCAGGCCAGCCGGTGAATGGCTGCTGCGGATAAGCGTCGAAGATGCCTCGGGTTTTTCCCAGCGGGCCTTTATATGCGCCAATTGCGCGGTTAAGCTGCGCCTGGCCTCCGCCAAGAATCGCGATCTGCAGATCGACCCATGGATTCACGATGCGGTCGCGCGCGTTTTGCGCGGCGAAGGCGAGGAATAGCCAGCGATGGCAGGAGCGCAATCACTCGACAAGATGCCGGTCAGCGGCGATGCGTGGCCGCATGAAGAAGCGCAACGGCTGCGCGAGCGCGTTCGTGACTATGCGCCGGATCGCCCGGTAGTCTTCGAAAGCGGCTTCGGCCCCTCCGGCCTGCCGCATCTCGGAACCATGTGCGAAGTGCTGCGCCCCTCGTACGTGCGCAAGGCCTTCGCCAGGCTTGAGCCCTCGCGCCCCTCGCGATTGATCGTCTTCATCGACGATCTCGACGGGCTTCGCAAAGTGCCCGAGAACGTTCCACGGCGCGAGGAGATCCAGCAGTTCCTCGGCGTGCCGGTCTCGCGCATCCCCGATCCCTTCGGATGCCATCCGAGCTTCGCCGACCACATGATCAGCCTGCTCGGGGATTTTTTGAAACCGGTGGAAGTCGAATACGAGCTGATGCGCTCGTCGGTGATGTACCAGGGCGGTCAATTCGACGAGGGCCTTAAGCGCATCCTCGAGCATCACCAGGAGATCATCGACATCGTCGCCCCGACCCTGCGCGAGGAAAACCGCGCCGGCTGGTCTCCCATCATGCCGGTGTGCCCCAAGTGCGGGCAGGTCAACTCGACCCTGGTGACGGCCTACCATCCTGATCGCGCGACAGTGGAATTTTCCTGCGAGCGCAAGTTCGGCGGCGCGCATCCCTGCGGCACGCGCGGCGAGCAAAGCGTGCTGGGCGGCAACGCCAAGGCGCAATGGAAGGTCGACTGGGCGCTGCGATGGTTCGCGCTCAAGGTTGACTACGAACTTTACGGCAAGGACCTGACGGATTCGGTGCGGCTCTCCGGGCCGATTCTGAAAATCCTCGGTGGCCGCACCCCACTCGGATTCCCGTTCGAGATGTTCCTCGATGACGAGGGGCACAAGGTTTCCAAGTCGGTTGGCCGCGGTGTCACCGTCGAGCAATGGCAGCGTTATGCGCCGATCGAGGTGCTCAAGTTCTTCCTGCTCACCAACCCCCGCCGCGCGCGCAAGCTCTTCCTCGGGACGATTCCGCAGTACGTCGATGAATACCTCGATGCGCTGCGGGAATACGCGGCGCATCCCGATGACGCCGCGCGCGAGAATTCGCCGCTGATATTCGTGCTGCAGAGCACCAGCCCGCGCCGCTTCGACTCGCAACTGACGTTCGGGATGCTGATGAATCTGGTTTCGGCGCTGGGCAGCCCCGACCGCGATTTCATCTGGGACTACATCACGCGTTACGACCCCGCGATCGCGGCGGAGCCCGATACAACGGCGATGGGGCGGGCGCTGATGGAGTGTGCGCTCAACTTCTACAACGACTTCGTCGCGCCCACGAAAAAGCCGTACGTGCCCAGCGATGCCGAGCGATCGCAACTCGCCGACCTCGTCCAGTGGCTGAGCGACAATGGCAACGCGAGCGCGGAGGAGATCGAAAAGAAAATCTACGACCTGGGCCGCGCGCACTACGACAAGCCCGGCAAGATTTTCCCCCTGATGTACCGATCGATCCTGGCGCAGGAACGCGGCCCCCGCCTCGGCGCATTTGTCAAGTTGGCCACCCCGGCCCGCATCGTCGAGCTACTGCAAGCGTCTTTAGCCCGCTAGCCTTTCAGGAATCTTCAGGCACCAACTCGGTCACCGACCAATCCTGATTCTGACTTGAGAAAAAACTCTCGCCTCAAACCCGTTTGCACACTCCACCCACGTCATCCCGAGCGAAGCCGAGGGATCTCAGCGAACGTGTCGAGCACTACAAACACTACAGACAACTTACGCGCCGATGGAGCGGGTTCAACGGTGTGCATTCAGCGACGCTCATAACAGTTCATTGCCGAACACGATAAATCGAAACATCGCGGCACTTTTAGTCTGTGCTCAGGGCTGCACACGACTCATCGGCTGAGATCCCTCGGCTCCGCATCGGAATGCTTCGCTCGGGATGACGTAAAGGCTTGTATTTGGATGGTTTGTTGTTCAGACGAACTCAGCAAATACTGAGTCGGCCAGTTCCAGCCCACGATCGCTGAGAAAGATGCGATCGTTGTTGCGCACCAGCAGACCTCCCTCGATGAGCCGCGCGGCGCGTGCGCCGAAGATATCGTCGAAGCTGCGGCCGAAGCGCGCCTGGAAATCCGCCAGCGCGAAGCCCGCGCGCAGACGAAGATTGAGAAACACAAACTCGCCCGCGCCGGTCGCCGCATCGATCTCTTCCGCGCCCGCCTCTGCCATTCCGCCGGCGCGCGCCGTCTCGATGTACCTTGCCGGGTTGCGCTCATTCCACCATCGACGGCCGTAGCTCCTGCCTCCGGGGGTGAGCGCGAAGCTGTGCGCGCCCGCGCCGATTCCGAGCCAGGTCTGCGCGCGCCAATAGGTCAGGTTGTGCCGCGCTTCGCGACCGGGTCGCGCATAGTTGGAAATTTCGTACATCGCATATCCGTGCCGCGGCAGCGCCTCTCGCACCGCCGCGTACATCGCGGCCTGCTCGTCGTTCGCGAGCGGCTTGATTCGCCCGCGCTTGAGATCCGTGAAGAACGCGGTGCCTTCTTCGAAGGTAAGGTTGTAAGCCGAGATGTGATCGGATCCCAGCGCGGCCGCCTGCTCGATATCGGCGATGACGCTCGCCAGCGTCTGGCCGGGGACCGCGAAGATGAGGTCGAGGTTCAGGCGATCGAACCCCACGCGATGAGCCATCGCGGCGGCCTCACGCGTTTGTGCCGCATCGTGGATCCGTCCAAGGAACCTTAGCGTGGCGTCATCGAATGATTGCGCGCCGAAGCTGATGCGATTCACTCCCGCCGCTCGCATGCCCGCGAGCTTGGCCTCATCGATGGTGCCTGGATTCGCCTCCAGCGTTATCTCCGCATCCCGCTCGATTCCGAACCGGCGATTGGCCGCATCGAGGATGCTGCCGATCGATTCGGGCGCGAACAGTGACGGCGTCCCGCCGCCAAAGAAAACGGTGCGCAAAGACGCGCCCGCGAACGGCGCTTCGCTGGATCGCCGCTCGATCTCAGCGATCAGCGCGGCGCTGTAGTCCGCTTCCGGCCACGCCGATGCCGCGTAAGAATTGAAGTCGCAGTACGGGCACTTCGCCTGGCAATACGGGATATGGATGTAGAGCGAAAAGCTCACTCGGCCATTCTTGCAGAAATTCGCGGATTACGCAGATTAGACAGGTTAGCGGGCTGGGCCCGCGCGGGAGCCGATAATCATGAATCGAAGACCAATCCTCGCGACCATGGGTCTTGTGGCGATTGCTGCGGTGCTCGCGATCGCCCGGCACGCCGATGCGTGCAGCCGCATATTCTGGAACGACAACGGCGTGGTGATGATCACGGGGCGCACGATGGACTGGGCGCATCACTTCAACGATGCGCTCTGGGTCATGCCCAAAGGACTAAAGCGAAACGGACGCGCGGGTGAAAACTCCGCGGCCTGGACATCGAAGTTCGGCAGTATCGTGGTGGTGTCGGCGAATGCGGCCACGTCGGAAGGAATGAACGAAGCCGGCCTGGCCGTCCATCTGCTCTACCTCGACAACAGCAAGTACGAGGCGCGCGACAGCCGGCCCGGCGTTGGAACGACCTCGTGGGCGCAATACCTGCTCGACAATTTCGGCAGCGTCGATGAGGCGCTGGCGCATCTGAAGGATGTCCAGATCGTCAACGTTGGTATTCCCACCTATGAGAAGGGATTGCCGTTGCATTTCGCCATGGAAGATGTCTCGGGCAATTCCGCGGTGGTGGAATTTATCGATGGAAAGACGGTCGTCCACGCCGGACGCCAGTACCAGGTCATGACCAATGAACCCGCGTATGACCGGCAGCTCGCGAACCTGAAACGCTATTTGCCGTTCAGTGCGAAGACCGAGCTGCCCGGGAATATCGCGGCGACCGATCGTTTCGTCCGCGCCGCATATTTCCTTCACTACTTGCCGAAACCGAAGGATCCCGAGGTCGCGGCGGCTTACATGATGTCGCTGGTCTACAATATTTCAGTGCCGTTCGGCGCGCCCTACGGCGGCATCTCCGAGACCTATCCGACCTGGTGGCGCGATATCGTGGACTTGAGCAACCGCACCATCTATTTCAACTACGCGCTCTCGCCCAACGTCATCTGGGTTAATTTCTCCTCGTTCGATTTCCACAACGGAGCGCAATCGAGGCGCCTCAACGCCCTCGACCCGGAGCTGGTCGGCGATGTGTCCGGGAAGTTCACCGCTGCGCCCGCCCCGTACTGAGGCGAGTCTGAATCGGTGAAATCTGCGTAATCCGCTGATTTCTGATCCTTATTGCTGCAACGCATGGGGACGGACCGGTATACTCGCCCCAGCATTGGCTGAGAGCGCCACAAAATCCGTCCCGTCCGAGCCGGTGAAGCCCGCCGACACCAAGCCGCGACCTCCAGGCAGCGCCGCGGGCGTCGTCGCATCGGGGATCTTCCTGAGCCGCATCTCCGGCTTCGTCCGCCAGAGCGTGCTCGCGCACTACTTCGGCACTTCGGCCGTTGCCGATGCGCTCACGGCCGGCCTGCGCATCCCGAACATCCTCCAGAACCTGCTCGGCGAGGGAGTGCTCTCGGCATCGTTCATCCCCGTCTACAGCAAGATGCTGGGCGAGGGCGATGAAGACGCGGACCTGCTTGCGTGGGCGGTCGGCGCGATCCTCGCGCTGATCGTCTCGATCATGGTCGCGGTGGGCGTGGTGTTCGCGCCCTACTTGATCGATGTGATCGCTCCGGGCTTTGCCGCCGAGAAGCGCGAACTCACCATTCAGATCGTGCGCATCGTCTTCCCCGGCACCGGCATCCTCGTGATGTCGGCGTGGTGCCTCGGCGTCCTCAACAGCCACCATCGATTTTTCGCTTCGTACATCGCGCCGGTGTTCTGGAACCTGGTGATTATCGCGACGATGCTGTGGTTCGGTCCGCGCCGCACCCAGGATGCGCTCGCGATCGATGTGGCGTGGGGCTCCGTCGCGGGAGCCGTCGTCCAGATGCTGGTGCAGTTGCCCCAGGTGCTGGCACTGATGCGCCGGCTCGAAATCGATTTCCGCAAGGTCATCGCGGAACTTCGCATCGTCTTCAGCAACCTGGCGACAGTCATCGGCACCAAGGGCGTCGCGCAGATCAGCGCGTATGTCGATCAGCTCCTCGCGAGCCTGCTGCCCACCGGCGCGGTCGCCGCGATCAACTTCGGGCAGATTCTCTACATGCTGCCCGTGAGCCTGTTCGGCTCATCCGTGGCCGCGTCGGAGTTGCCTACGATGTCGCGGGCATCGGGCACGGTGGAAGAAATCGGCGCTGCCCTGCGCCCGCGCCTCAACGCAGGTCTGCGGCAGATCGCATTCCTGATCGTGCCGTCTGCCATCGCCTTCATTTTCCTGGGCGACGTGATCTCCGCGTTTATCTACCAATCCGGCCATTTCAGTCATTCCGATGCGGTGTACCTGTGGTCGGTGATGGCCGGATCGGGAGTCGGGTTGCTCGCGACCACGATGGTGCAGCTTTACAACGCGGCGTTCTATTCGCTGCTCGATACGCGCACTCCGCTGCGCTTCGCGATCGTGCGCGTCTCGCTGACGCTGGTGCTCGGCTACCTGTTCGCGATTCCGCTGCCCCCGATCCTCGGCATTCCGCAGCGATGGGGCGTCGCCGGCCTGACCGCGTCGGCGGGTATATCGGGATGGGTCGAATTCACGCTGCTGCGATGGCGGATGAACGCGCGTATCGGAAGGACCGGGCTCGATCGTGCGATGGTGACCAAGTTGTACTCGATTGCGATCCTCGCCGGCCTCGTCGCATTCGCGGTGAAGCTCGAAACCGCGGGCCTGGGCCCGCGTCCCCAAGGTCTGATCGTCGTGCCCGTGTACGGCGCGATTTATCTCGGCGCCGCGAAGATGCTCAAGATGCCCGAGTTCGACGCCTTCGTAGCAATGGTCCGCCGCCGCCTGTCAGGAAAGTAGCAATCCGCGGATTATCTTTTTACTTTCATGTTTTCGATGGTCTTCGTCGTGCTGTGCCCCTGCAGCAGCGGCGCGAACGCTACGCGGCCGCCGCGTGCCTCGACGAACGCCTGCCCATCGATTTGCTGCCCGCTCCAGTCTTCGCCCTTGATGAGCACGTCGGGCCGCACCGCGCGGATGATTTTCTCCGCCCGGGAGTCGTCGAAGATCACGACGTAGCTGACGCTTTCGAGCGCGGCCAGGATGCGCGCGCGATCCGCCGCCGGATAGATCGGCCGGCCCGCACCCTTGATCGCCTTGACGCTGCGATCGCTGTTCAGCCCCACCACCAGGCAATCGCCCTGCGCCCGCGCGAAATCGAGAATCTGGATATGGCCCGCATGCAGCAGGTCGAAGCATCCATTGGTGAACGCGATTTGCCGCCCCGCGCGCCGCTCGCGGTCGAGCGCGGCCGGCAGTTCCTCGATCGACAGGATCTTGCGCTCGTGACCATCCCCGGGCCTGAGCGCCCGCGCCAGGTCCTCGCGCGTGATGACCTCGGTGCCGATGCGTGTGACCTCGATGCTCGCGGCGACGTTCGCGATACGCGCGGCCGATGAAAA
>DATJWT010000177.1:0-2320 GCA_035500975.1 Binataceae bacterium (SeqCode) | reverse complement strand
CGATTGCAAGGAGAACGGCGGCAACGCGGTCTTTCAGCTCGCCGACGTCTCGCGCGAAGAAGACATCAAGGCGTCGGTCGATCGCGCGGTCAAGGAATTCGGCCGCCTCGACGTCATCTATAACAACGCCGGGCTCGGCGGGGCGGTGGGACCCCTGGAAAACACCACTGCCGAGAACTGGGACCGCAGCTTTGCGATTCTGCTGCGCGCGGTCTTTCTCGGCATCAAGCACGCCGTACCCGAGATGCGCAAGGTCGGCGGCGGTTCGATCATTTCGACCGCCTCGATCGCGGGACTACGCGGCGCCGCCGGGCTGCACGCGTATTGCGCCGCGAAAGCAGGGGTCATCAGCCTTACGCGCTCCGCATCGATCGAATTGGCCAGGGACAAGATTCGCGTCAACTGCATCTGCCCCGGTCTTATTGCAACGCCTCTGACCTACAATCGCATTCCAGGTGGCGAACAGGTCGCGAGCCAGTTGTTCGCGGGCTTCCAGCCGTGGCCACGTGCGGGCCGGCCCGAAGACATCGCGGCGATGGCGCTGTTCCTCGCCAGCGACGATTCGGAATTCGTTAGCGGCCAGGCGATGGTGGTCGATGGCGCCGTGACCTCGGGCATGGGCGCGGGAAGCCTTGCGCGCGGATCACAGGACGCGCCCTCGATGCTGGAAGATGGATGGTCGGGGCCATCGTTCCAGATCAAGCGTCCGTCGTAGAAGGTTTCCGCCTCTCGATAAGGAAGTGCGCGAGGCGGTAGCCGAGAAAGGTTGCCAGCACGAGATAATAAGGATCGATCGGCGCACGCAGCCGGTCGTTCTCGGTGAAGTTCAGGAAGATCGCGACGGCGGTGACGTACAGGATCGTGGACGTCATGAACAAAATGACCAGTCCTTCGACGCCGAGCGTTCCCCTTGTTTTATAGTCCCGCCATAGCCAAACGATCGACGACGCCCACAGCAGGGGGAACCCGACCAGGAATACCAGCGAGATGCTGACCTCACCGGCGGGACGCACTAACAACGCGCGGTCATAGATCCGGTTCCACCACACGATCCGGCCGCGATTGGTGTCCAGGATGCCGTAGTCACTGGCGGGCTGAAGCTGGTTGGCAAAGGTCGTCTCGAGCGAAGCGAGATAAACGCGAGGACGATGCAGTATGATCCACCGCGCGTCCTTCCCGTACTGCTGCGCGAGCTTCACGTACGCGAGGTTGTTGAAGTTGATACTGCCGTCCGCCTTCGACGCGACATCCAGCGCCCGAATTCCCGTGAGGGGCGCGGCCACCCCGGGTCCATAGTCGGATAGCTTCGAGAACGGAACTATCAGCGCGCTGTGCGAGAGCGTGCCGTCCTTGACCAGCCGCTCGCGATCGCCGAAATCGTCGTGCGCAGTGCTCATCGATGCCAGGTTCATTCCGAACCAGCTGCTGGTCGAAAACGATCCAAACAACACCCAGTTCTTCAGGTACAGCGCGGCGATCAGCAGCCCGATGATCACCGATGCGCGCCTCAGCGGCGCCATCCGCCGTGGAGCCGCGAGGTTGAGAATGACCAGGGCGGCAACGAACCATACGAGCTGAAAACTCGAATTGGCCACGATCAGCAGCGCGATCAGGGCCAGGAACGCCACGCCCCATCCAAACCGGCCGCCGCGCAGGAACCTCGCCAAACTCATCGCCCCCAGCGCCAGGAGACAAATCGAAGGATAGGTTGCGTAGAACCAATTTTCGTAGAGCACCGATTCCGGACTGAGCATGAATACAATCGTGACCAGCAGAGCGAGCCAAACCGGCAACGCCAGGTCGCACATCAGCACCAGCATCGCCGCCGCAGTCGCAAATCCCATCGCCTTCCACGGCCAGCTCATCGCCGCCGGATGGTTCAACGGAAACCACTTGAGTGCGAGTCCCGCGATCAAATTCAGCGCCGGAGGTTGCGCATGGAGATAGAACAGGCTCTGCCACAGATGCCCGGTCAGCATCTCGGGATCGAGCATCTGCAGGTACGACTGGTTGTAGCCCCAATAGTAGATCTCAAGGCGGTAGAAGAGGATTCGCGATGCGACGAAAACCGCGGCGACCATCGCCAGCGCGGTACGCAGCGAAAGGCGGGATTTGCCACTGGCGGAATCCGTGCGTACGAATGCCGCGATACCGGTCTCAGTTGCCCCTTTCGGCATCGGCTCTTCGGCGCGCTCAGCGTGACCCGGCTCGCTCATCCGAGCACGCAGGCTACCGGTTCTCCGCCCCAAGTGCGACGGCCTGTCACGGAGTAGCCGATCGGTGTGCGCTGCGGTACGATCTCGCGGTCGTTAACGAACCT
>DATJWT010000176.1:0-7819 GCA_035500975.1 Binataceae bacterium (SeqCode) | reverse complement strand
GGCTCCTGGGGCGCCTTTGATGTGGTCGCGCGTATCAGCAACGTCGCGGTGGACAGCGGGGTCTTCAAGCTCGGGTACGCCAACGCGAACGTGTCGGCGAACAACGCGACCGAGTATGCGTTCGGCATCAACTGGTATCTCAACAACAACGTGAAGTGGCAGATCGATTACGCGCGAACCTTCTTCAACGGCGGCGCGGGTTCGAGCCCGAAGTTCCCGCAAGACCGCCCCGACGAAGGCGTATTCGAGACCCAGCTGCAAATCAGCTTTGAAAGAAAATGAACCCGGAGTGCTTGCAAGTGATTCGTAAGAGCTTGATTGCGATGCTCGCCGCCCTGATCGGGGCGGCGAGCGCTTTGGCGATCCCCAACGTCACGAGCGCAGCGGAGGTAGCGCTGCTAAATGCCTCGTACGACCCGACCCGCGAATTGTATGAGGACTACGACGCCGTGTTCGCGAAGTACTGGAAGGCAAAGACCGGCAACGACGTAACCATAAACCAATCGCACGCCGGGTCGGGAAAGCAGGCCAGGGCCGTGATCGACGGGCTCGACGCGGACGTGGTCACGCTGGCGCTCGCTTACGACATCGACGCGATAGCGGACAAGGCGCACCTGCTGCCGAAGAACTGGCAGAGCCGCCTGCCGGACAACAGCTGCCCCTACACGTCGACCATCGTTCTGCTAGTACGCAAGGGCAATCCGAAGGGCATCCACGACTGGGACGACCTGGTGAAGCCGGGGATCTCGGTGATCACCCCGAATCCCAAGACGTCCGGCGGCGCGCGCTGGAACTTCCTGGCGGCGTGGGGCTACGCGCTGCGCAAGAACAACGGCGACGAGGCCAAGGCGAAGGACTTCGTGACGAAGCTCTACGCCAACGTGCCGGTGCTCGATTCCGGCGCGCGCGGATCGACGACGACCTTCGTCGAGCGCGGAATCGGCGACGTGCTGATCGCTTGGGAGAACGAGGCGCTGATGTCAATCAAGCAATTCGGCCCGGACAAGTTCGAGCTGGTGGCTCCGTCGGTCAGCGTGCTAGCCGAGCCTCCGGTCGCGGTGGTCGACAGGGTCGCGGAGCGTCACGGAACGAGCGAAGTCGCGAAGGCGTATCTTGAGTATCTCTACACGCCCGAAGGCCAGGAGATCGTCGCGCGCAACTTCTATCGGCCTCGCGACCCGGCGGTCGCCGCCAAGTACATGTCGCAGTTTCCCAGCCTTCCTCTCTTCACGGTCAGCGAGCAGTTTGGCGGCTGGACGAAGGCGCAGAAGACCTTTTTTGCCGACGGCGGCGTCTTCGACGAGATCCAGCAAGCGGGAAAATGAACCGGCGAACAAACCGCGTGTTGCCGGGTTTTCGACTCGCACTCGGCTTCACGCTGATATACCTGCTGATCGTCGTCATCGCGCCGCTCTCGACGATTTTTTTCCGTACCGCAACCCTGACCTGGAGCGAATTCCGGGCGACCATCACGGCACCACGAACCCTGGCCGCATGCCGGCTGAGCTTCGTAGCGTCGTTCGTTGCCGCGCTGGTGAACTCGGTGTTCGGCACGCTGGTGGCATGGACCCTGGTCCGCTACGAATTCCCCGCTCGCGGAATAATCGACGCGATGGTCGACCTGCCGTTTGCGTTGCCTACGTCAGTCGCGGGGATCACGCTTACCGCTATTTATGCGACCAATGGATGGATCGGGCACTATTTCGAGCCACTGGGAATCAAAATCGCGTTCACACCCCTTGGCATAGTTGTAGCCCTGACCTTTGTCGGGTTGCCGTTCGTGGTTCGCACCCTGCAGCCCGTTCTCGAAGAATTGGAGCTGGAACTTGAGGAAGCGGCCGCGACGTTGGGCGCCAATCGGCTCCAGACCTTCGTGCGAGTGACCTTCCCCGGCCTGGTGCCGGCGCTGCTAACCGGTTTTGCGTTGGCCTACGCGCGCGCGATCGGCGAGTACGGCTCGGTGGTGTTCATCTCGGGAAACCTCGCGATGCGTACCGAAGTGCTGCCGTTGCTGATCATGGGCAAGCTCGAGCAATTCGATTACGCGGGGGCGACCGCGGTCGCGGTCCTGATGTTGGTGATCTCGGCGGGTCTGCTGTTCAGCGTGAACCTGCTGCAGCGATGGACCACGCGACGGATAGCGGCATAGGAAACCGACGTGCTGGAGAATTTCGGATGGATTGGAGATGAAGGCAATCGGCCGGTCAGGCCGGCGGTGGCGGATCCATTCTGGGTTCAGTGCGTCCTGATCGCGATCAGCATCGGGTTCATGGGGTTGTTTCTGTTTTTGCCACTGGCCGCGGTTTTCGTCGAGGCGCTCGCCAGGGGCGTGCATGTGTACGTCGCGGCGATCACCTCCCGGGAAGCCGCGGCGGCTATCCGGCTCACGCTCCTCACCGCCGCGATCGTGGTACCGCTCAACGTGACCTTCGGCCTTGCAGCCGCATGGACCCTGACGCGCTTCGAGTTCCCCGGCAAGCAGGCCCTCCTGACGATAATTGATCTCCCGTTCTCGGTCTCGCCGGTGATTTCCGGGATGATCTTCGTGCTGTTGCTGGGAGTCCGGACACCTATTGGCGGATGGCTGTTGGATCACGGAATCCAGATTATTTTCGCAAAGCCGGGCATCGTGCTGGCAACGATCTTCGTGACATTTCCCATCGCGGCGCGTGAGCTCATTCCCGTGATGCAGGTTACCGGGCGCGACGAGGAAGAAGCTGCCATCGTGCTGGGCGCGAGCGGATGGCAGATGTTTCGTCGCGTCACGCTGCCGAACGTGCGATGGGGGCTGGTCTACGGCGTCGTCTTGTGCGCGGCGCGCGCGATGGGAGAGTTCGGCGCGGTATCGGTGGTTTCAGGCCATATCCGGGGCATGACCAACACGATGCCGCTGTATGTCGAGATTCTTTACAACGACTACGAATTCTCCGCCGCCTTCGCCGTCGCTTCCCTGTTGGCGTTGCTGGCTCTGGTCACACTGGCACTGAAGTATCTGGTCGGTCGCCGCATCTTATCCTCGATGCGCGAGAGGCCGACCACTGAAACGGTGAAACAGGTAGCAGCATGAGCATCGAACTTCGCGGCATTCACAAGACTTTCGGCAAATTCGTCGCGCTCGACCGCATCGACCTCGATATCGGCGACGGGGAGCTGATCGCGCTGCTGGGCCTTTCGGGGTCGGGGAAGACTACGCTGCTCCGCATAATCGCGGGGCTCGAACTTCCGAGCGGCGGGACGGTGCAATTCTTCGGTCGCGATGCCCGCTCGCTGCGCGTACGTGACCGCAAGATCGGTTTCGTGTTTCAGCACTACGCGCTGTTCCGCCACATGACGGTTTTCGAGAACGTGGCATTCGCGATGCGGGTCCTGCCGCGCGCGGCGCGGCCGCCGGAGAGTGCAGTCAAGGCCAAGGTCCACGAGTTACTGCACCTGGTGCAACTGGGTTTCCTCGCAGATCGCTATCCGTCGGAGCTCTCGGGCGGGCAGCGGCAGCGCGTGGCGCTGGCGCGAACGCTGGCGGTTCAACCGCGCGTCCTGTTGCTCGATGAGCCTTTCGGATCTCTCGATGCCCGCGTACGGCAGGAGCTGCGGCGGTGGCTGAGGCGGCTGCACGAACAGCTCGGCCTCACCTGCGTGTTCGTTACCCACGACCAGGATGAGGCGCTGGAGCTGGCGGATCGGGTGGTAGTGATGAACTCCGGAAAGATCGAACAGATCGGCACTCCCGAAGAGGTGTACCATCACCCTGCCAACGCGTTCGTCGCCAGCTTCCTGGGCAACGTGAACCTGTTTCACGGTCGAATCGAGAACGGGCGCGTGTTCCTGGGCGATACCAGTCTCGAGGTCGGCTCCACCAACCTCGACGGCGCAAACGGATCGGGCCAAGCCGCCGTTTACGTACGGCCGCATCTGCTGGAAATCGACCGAGTTCCGCGCGGGGCGCACAGCATTCCGGCCACCGTCAGGAGCGTAAATCCCGCGGGGCCGCAGGTGCGAATCGAGCTAATCGCGGAATGGGGCGATCCGGTCAACGTGGATGTTGAGCATCAACGCTTCAGGGAGCTGGGCCTGGGACTGGGTCACAAGGTTTTTCTGCACCCGAAGGAAGATCGGGTCTTCATTTACCAGATCTGATTTTTATCACATTTCCGGACCGGGCGACTGACAGGCCAGCTCCAGTACTCAAGCGTTGCCTCGATTGAGTATTAAATTCGTGCCGGTCCGCGTTTCGTTTGCACGGAACTCACCCGCAAGCGAGTCCTTTTTGCGGGGCGTTTGCAGGCTTCGTCCGCAAGTTATTTAGTCCACCCATCGACTAGTTTTCGAGAAGAAGTCGCGTGCGGCAATGGAAGTCGCACGACGTTCGACCTTGGACAATTCGGCACCAGCACGGCCCCGGAGCAAGGCACGGGGCATCAAGACGCCGGCGACGGCGGCAAACGGGAGGAACTTCTTGTGAAACGGGAAAATTACCTGCGTGTGGTGGCAATGCTCTCAGCGGCGATTCTCGCCCTGTTGGCAATCGCAGTATCGGCCGGAGCGCAGGCCATATCGAGCGGTTCCCTGAAACTCTATATCGACCCCAAGACCAGGCAGATTTTCCCGGACCCTGGAAAGGGGCGCGTGTTCCTGGCCGAGGTTCCGGTGACCTCGTTCGATGCCAATGCGCTCGAGCAGAGGGTCGAGCAGAAGACGCAAGCGCAGCTCGATGCCAACAAGCAGCAGATCCAGGCGCTGGTACAATCGAACGAGGAACTGACTCGCAACAACGCCGATCTGCAGCGGGAGGTCGCGGAGATGCGGCCGGCGTGGCGCTCGTATATCGACGACTTTGCGCGCAAGTTTCGGGTGGGCGCGCTGGTTTATGGCGACTACCGGATGTACACGCACACCACGTTCCAGCCGCAGGAACTGGAAAGCATCAACACGCCCGGCCCGCAGAACAATCTTTTCAATTCATTCGATATCACGCGCACGTATCTGAACTTCTTTTTCTTTCCAACCGAGGGGCTGACCTTTCGCATCACGCCGGACATCTATCGCGCGATCGGGAATGGGACGAGCCCTGCGATCGGCAACGCCACCACCTTTTCGAGCAACCTGGACGGCAGCCCGAACTTCAGGCTCAAGTTCGCATACCTGGACTACAAGAAGCTGTTTGATTTTCTGGAACCGATGAAAGGCGATTCGATCCAGGCCGGGATGGTCCCCAACGTGTTCATCCCGTGGTCGGAAGATCTGTTTGGATTTCGCTACGTCACGCTCTCACCGTGGAACTTCTACGGTTTGTCCTCCGCGCAAGTTGGCATCCAGGTGACGGGTCCGCTCAAGTTCGGGGAGAAAGAACTGCAATACGTCGACTACGGAATCGGCGTTTACAACAACGCCAGCTACCGGCAATACGAGCAGACCAACACCAAGCAGTTCATGTCGCGGATCAGCGTCTATCCGCTCGGCGCCAAGTGGCGTTTCGACGGCCTGGGACTGACCTGGTTCTTCGACTATGGCTACGGCAACGTCGCGCCTGACTTCCAGGGTACGACGCCCTTCTACCAGGCGCCCCAGGCGCACATCATGCGGCAGGCGTTCATGGCGCACTACACAACGCAGCAGTGGGGGCTGATCTTCGAGTACGACCTGGGTCACAACGCCTACAACACCGGCAACGCCTTCTCTGGCAGCGCACCTTCAATCGCGACCGGCAGCCCGTACATCAACTTCGACACGATGGCGACGGGATTCCTGAACAACAGCAACACCACCCAATCGGGATGGGACGTGATGGGCCACTACCATATCCGGCATACGCCGTTCACGCTGTTCGGACTGTTCCAATGGTGGCAACCGAACACGAAGGTGAACGTGGATCCACTCGATTTTCAGCGATGGATAGTGGGAATCCAGTGGCAATACAACGACTACCTTCGTTTCGCGCTCGACACGCAGAACCTGAGCTACTACCACAACCAGTTCAACGTATCGCAGGCATACGTCAATTCGTTCGTGCCGGGGTTGTTCAAGTCGCCCGGAGCCCAGGTAGTCCCGGATGCAGTGCCGGTCGACGACCACTCGATCTTTCTTAACATGGAATTCAGCTACTAACGGTCGCTGGCGCAACGAAGAGGGATACGCTGATGAAGCCCATGATCAAGGCAGGAATGCTCGGGATCGGACTGCTCGCGCTGGCGGCGGGATGTGCATCGCGGGAGAGCCGCCGGGCTGCGGCGCAATGGGTCGGAAAAGATCGCGTGGAGCTGGAAAAGGCGATGGGACCAGCGCACCAGGCGGTCCCAATGACCGACACGGGAGGAGAGATGCTTTTCTACACCTACGAGGGGCATCACTACATCTTCGAAACTTCGCCTTCGGGAGTAGTCAGTTCCGCGGTGCAAACTGACTGACCGAAGCCGAGAAAGGCAGAAAGGACAAAGGCGTGAAGGGGCTCTTCACAATCACCATCGTGGCACTCGCACTGGCCGGAACGATAGCCGGCTGTGCGATGCAGCAAGCCGAGCAGGATGAGCATCGGAAGCCGGTAGCGCAGTGGATCGGAAAGGATCGCGTGCAACTCGCCAGCGCGATGGGCCAGCCGATCGAAGCGGTGCCGATGAGGGAAACCGGCGGCGAGATGCTCTTCTACTCGCACGGCGGACATCACTATGTGTTCGAAACCGGACCGGACGGACTGATCGACTCGGCGGTACAGACCAAATAGCGCTTTCGCTCCGCTTGAGGGGTCCGGCTCCTGCTCCTGTCTCGTGGACGGTACGAGGCAGGAGCAGGGCCAGGTTTCGGTCAAGCCAAAACGACGCGAGTGACTAGATTGATGATCAGGGCGAGCATCGCAAGCGCGCCGATCGTGTAGCTGATAGTGCGCAGCGGCTGGACCGAGTTGAGATAGCAGATGGTGTGGAGTATCCGCGCGATCACGAACACCGCGCAGTAGATCAGAAACGGCGTGGTGGAGAGGCCTGCCGCGACGTAGATCCAGGCCAGGATCAGGAAAATCGGGATGTTCTCGAGATCGTTGCGCCAGGCGCGGCCGCCTCGCACGACCATCTCCACCTCTTCGGCGACGGTCTCACCGCCGAGCGTGCGCGCATCCTCGGGATTCAGGAACTTTTTGGCCTGGGTCCGCGCTCGCCCCTGGACGACGGAAATCGCGGCCATCTTGAGGGCCAGGATAATGGCCGTGAGAGCGTAGATCTGGAGCAGTGTCACCGTTGCAACCCCCGTTGCCGTTGTCGCCAACAACCAGATTAACCGGCGCGGTAATGAGCTATCACCGCGGCAGGTGTACGGCAATGCGCCAAATTCGCACCGGAACCATTCGGGCACGTCGCCGGTTGCTATATTAGGAAGTGGTTACACGCACTCTTTTGGAGGTCATGTGAGTTCGAGGCTGGTAAGCAGGCGCGCGATAATCGGCGGCATTGCCGCGATACCGGCGCTGGTCGCTCTGAAGTTCGTCGGCGGTGCGAATTCGGACGAAGGTCCCGCATCGCAAGTCACCGGCAATCCGGCGGACACGGTCCCGATCGCGGAGTTCAGCGATTCCGGTGAAAGGAAGGGAGTCGTGGCTGAGAAGAAAGTCGTAAAGTCAGATGCGGAATGGCGAAAGCAACTGACGCCGGAACAATACGAAGTGACCCGGCAGAAGGGCACGGAGCGTCCCTTTGGCAACAAGTACGCCAACTGGCACGAGCAGGGGATATTCCGGTGCATATGCTGCGGCAATGCACTGTTCTCATCGGACACGAAGTATGACTCGGGCACGGGCTGGCCGAGCTTCTGGCAACCCATCGCGCCGGAGAACGTC
>DATJWT010000175.1:0-9773 GCA_035500975.1 Binataceae bacterium (SeqCode) | reverse complement strand
ACGCGCATTCGGCACGTGGCTCATCCAGCATCCGGCGAAAGCCGAATCGAACGAGTTCGCGCGAAAGGGAAGGCGGTAGGCATCGGCGCGGACGAAGTCGGCTCCGAGAGACATCGAGCGCAGCCGCTCGCGCGCGACATTGAGCATCGCAGGCGCGAAATCGACCGCGGTCACGCGTCCATGCACCGCAAGTTCGCGGGTCCACCATCCGGTTCCGCATGCGATCTCGAGCAGGCGTCCCGATCCGAATGCGCGGACACGTTCGGCCAGCACGCGCAGATCGGCTTTCCATCGTGCGTCGCCCTGGCGCCGCGCGTAGCGCCCCACGAGCAAATACCAATCGTCATATTCGGACGCGCGCTGGTCGTAGTAGGTGCGCATCGCACGGTCGTCCTGTTCGGAGAAGGGTACGGTCAGTTCGACGACGTGCACTTCGGCTGGTTTTCTGCCCAAGGTCGCCTCCGCGATGCATGATGAGAAATGGATCAGTGAGCCAGCCATCAAACCAGACAACGCATCGCGTGGCAACGACAAGGAACGTATCATGAGTCCGACGGTATGAACTCCCAGTTGACCATAGTGATGGTGCGGCACGCGGAACCAGTCGACTTTGAACGCAAGCACGGCGCGGTTCATCGCAGCGGCCCGGAGAGCGAATGGAACGATCGACCGCTCTCCGTCCGCGGCTTGCGCGATGCAACTGAAATGGCGGAAACGCTTTGCGCCGAGAAGCCCATCGCGATCTATTCCAGCCCCTATCGCCGGGCGCGTCAGACGATCGAACCGCTGGCCACGCTCGCGGGCCTTTCCATCGTAACCATCGACGATCTTCGCGAGCGGCTGCTATCACGCAATCTCAGCGATGACTACCGCGAGCACGCGCGACGGGCGTGGGAAGACTTCGACTACGCGCTCGAAGGTGGAGAATCGAGTCGTGAGGCGCAGCGGCGGGTGATGCAAGTGCTGGACGAGCTCCGAAACAGGCATCCCAAAGGCATCGTGGTGCTGGCGAGTCACGGTAACCTGATCGCGCTCGCATTGAATGCGATAACGCGGCATGTGGGCCATGACTTCCAGGCCGCGATGCCGGTCCCGGCGGTCTATCGACTCAGATTTGCGGATGCGGCCTGGCAGGCAGAAGGACCGGGCCTCGACTAGAGCTTTGCGGCGGGCCAGTGCTCGCGGCGCTTCAGCAAGAAGTCGAAACTCACGCGGCGTCGTTGGGCGGAGCTGTCCCGAAACTCAATTGGCGAACACGTCCTCAGGATTATCGAAGCCGTTCTGCGAGGTGTTGGCAGTGCCGCTTGTGAAGTCCGGTTGGCCAAGCTGACCGAGAACCATAGAGGCGTTCATGTCCGTGCTATATGGGCCCGCGAATACCATCGTCCGATTGTTGTTTGAATCGGTCACGAGAGCGATAGGAGTCGGGGTTGCCTTAGGGGACCAGGAGAGTCGTCGGTCTTTTCTGGTCCCGCAGCCTTTACCGGAGCGGTTAAGGGCTAGATGCCTTCACACCCTTTTGCGCGTGCTGGCGGATCAGCCACAAGACACTGTCTCGGCCTAGATCAATCGCCTTGGCGGGAATCCGCAGGACGCTGATTCCCTCCTGGGAAAGCAGGCGGTCGCGAAATTCGTCGTCATCGGGGCGGCGTTCTTGCGCCGGGCCTTCAACTTCGATCGCCAATCGGGCGCGATGACAATAAAAGTCGACGATGCAGCCGCACACGATATGCTGGCGGCGGAAGTGAAGGCCATCGAGCGCATTGCGGCGCAGCGCCTGCCACAAGATTCGCTCCTGCCTGCTCATCTGACGGCGCATCGCACGCGCCATCGCGATTGTCGGCGTACCTGCGCTCTCGCCGCGCCTGGCCGTTAAGGCGTTAGACGCCCCAAGCATGTTGGTCTGCATGGCAATCTCCCTTTCGGTTCCAAGAGAGAGTACGAAGAAAAGGAGAAACGGTTACTACTTTTGCGAGAACTGGATGCTCTTGAGGAACGCGTATGCTTCCGCGGTACCTTGCGGAGTACCGCCCGTCGCGCTGCGCTGGGTCGCGATGAAGCGGACGATCAGCCCCGGCTGATAGGGGTCGATACATTCGAGACTGTCTTCGTCGGTAGTGATCACACCGGTCACGCGCCGGCTCATGTCTTGATCGTTGTGCAACGTCATCACCGATCGCCCGTGATAGCGCACGCAGATCGCACCATGACCCGGAGCCGGCGTTATGACCTTATCGGCATCGGGCAGGTTTTGGGCCCATTCGTCCAGTTCGTCGAGGTTGGTGACGCGGCCGTCAGGATGCAGCCCCATCACCACGATCTGCGATTCGGCCTGGTGCCCGCGCTTGGTGAATTCCATGACCATCGGAGGGTCGGAGACGTTATTGAGGTACCATCCCTGGCTCTGCGGGCGCTCGAAGGAAAATTCGCCCACGTGCATCCGATCGGGAAGTGCTTCGTTGCTGGTCTGAAATGCGTGCGTGCAGGCGGGAAGCATAGTAGCGGCGAAGAGTGTCACCGCTATGTCGATAAATCCGCGAAATCGAATCGCAAGCATACCGCATCAACGGCGAGCCGCCGTTGGCTGGCATATAACCGACCGGTCGCGAGTGGGCAATCGCGCGATGGTGACGCCCCTCCACCCGCACGCAAACTTGCCGAGCAAGTTTAGCCCGCGGTTTCTCTCCGTTCGCGCCTTCCGCCTTCGGCGTCAGGCGCGGGAGAGGTACTTTTATTTCGCTGCCAGCAGGCTCAGTTGGCGCGGAGGGCCCGAGCTCGGCCGGATCGCGACGTTGACCGATTCGTCGCGCTCGCGCGATACCGCGAAGCCATGGCGCCGGCGCAGGCGATCGAAGATCGCACGCATCCTGTCGTCATAGGCCGCAGGCGCATAGACGTGCCGCCCGTAGAAGTCGTCGATACGCCCGGCCAGATGCGGGAAGCGCTCGCGCACGAACGGGATGAACCGGCGGGCGGCGGCAGGCTTGAGGTACAGCGACCGCCACCATACTCCGTCCGCGCCGGCGCGCTTTGCCGCGCGAATTACATTTTCAATTCGCGCGGGGTCATCCGTGATGCCGGGGATCATCGGCATCATCAGGATATTGCAGCGGATTCCCGCGCGCGCGAGTTCGTTGAGTGCGCGCAGCCGCAGCCCGGGCCGCGGGGCGCGCGGTTCGAGGATGCGCTGCAGGCGGCGGTCGAGCGTGATGAGCGAGATGTTCACCTGCAGATGCGAGCGGCGATTGATCTTCATCAGCAGGTCCAGGTCGCGCGTGACCAGCGCGGACTTGGTGGTGATGGAGAGATTCAGCCCGGAGAGATTGGCGAACACTTCGAGCATCGAGCGCGTCAGGCGGAACTTGCGCTCGGCGGGCTGATACGGGTCAGTGGCGGTGCCGATTGCGATTGCGTCCTCGCCGATCGGCGTGCGCGAGAGCGTGCGCGCCAGGACCTCGGCGGCCATGCGCTTGACGAAGATGCGCCGCTCGAAGTCCATCGGATCGCGCAGCTCGAGAAAGTCGTGCGTGTAGCGCGCGTAGCAATACACGCATCCGAACTCGCATCCGCGGTACGGGTTGATAGTCCATCGAAAGGGCATCCGCTCGCTGGTGCATCGGTTCAAAATCCGATGCACCGGCATCTCGATGAACTCGACGCCGCGGGTCTGTTCGAGCTCGGGATCGTAGCTGAGATGGAGAGGCAGTGTGGCGACGGCTTCCATCCCTGTAGTTTCGCTTTTCCTTCGCTCTTGTCAAGGTGGTTGATACAGAAATCCACAGATTGCGCAGATTTCGCGGACGTCATGAGGTGGGGAAGTACGCGAAATCTCTGGATTTCCGGTCTTGTGATAAAATGTCCCTGTGGCGGGCGATGAGATCAGGCGGGTAGACGAGAAACGGCGCGAAGAAACTGAGCCCTCCAATTCGGAAAAAGTCGCGCATGTGCAAAAGCCGCTGGTGCGACCACCCAAGCGGTTTCACCGACCATTGGTCCCAAAGACGAGACGCGCGTGCTGAGGCGAAGTTTACGGGCGATTAGCCGAGCGTGATGAGGTCGTAGGCGGGGGGTAGCTTCTCCGCGATCGCGGTCACGGCGGCGTTCTTATCGGCACGGATCACGAAGCCATCGTTGGTCACACCGAAAAATCCGTCGCCCTCCGGGTCACGCCGGAGCCGCATGATCATCCCGCGGCCCCATACGTGACGGGCGGGGATCGGCGCGAAAGTGATGCCGTGATCGTCGCTGCGAAAGAGCATCGCGTCCGCGCCCGCATGGCCGATTGACCAGGTTGGCGGAGGTCCTGCCGCGGCGGCTGTGAAGATTGTTTCGCTGTCAGCATCGGCGACCAGCAGCGGCACAGTATAAGTCCGCTCGATGCCGTCGGTGACGTGCTTCCATGACGCTCCCGCGTTCTCGGATCGGTAGAAGCCGTTGCCGGTGGTGGCATAGAGGCGACGTGAATCGCGCGGGTCGATAGCGACGGTGTGGATGTCGTCATACAAGCCGTCGTTCAGCGATTCGAAACTCGCGCCGCCGTCGCGTGAGCGGTAGACGCCGCCTTCTTCGACGCCGACGTACATCGTGAGGGGAGCGCGGGGGTCGAAACTGATCGAGCGCACGTGCGGAATGTGCGGCGGCGGTGGGAAACTCCATCGGTCGCGTCCGGGAATTTTCAGAAACCCGGGACATTCGCGGAACGACCGCCCGCGATCGTCGCTGCGAAAGAGCCGTGCGTGCGAAGTGCCGACGAAGACCTGGTCTTTCACCGCCGGCGATGCGCCCACGGCCCATACTTCTTCATCGCGCGCCCCTGCGGGAGTGATATCGGTCCACGACCGGCCGCCATCGATAGAGCGTGCCAGCGTGCCGCGCCCGCGCACGTGCTCGGTCGCGCCCGCATAGATTATCGACGGGTCGGCGCAATCCTGGGACATGCACCAGACTGCGGTCGGGTCTGCAAGCACCATCAGCGGGAGCGGCCCGCGTGCGGGGTCGAGAATTACGATTCCCTTGGAGGTGCCTACGCAGAGTCGCATCGTCGAGCCGGGTCTGATTTTACGCCTTGAGTCGCGGCGCGACAAAGCGGTTCCCTTCATCCGGTCCGCAACGGACACCGAAGATCCATTCGTCCCGTTGGTCCTCGGGACGCCTCGTTAGCTTGGCGCCTTCTCCCCGGGGAGAAGGCGCTCGGCCGCGGACCGCTCAGGTCAATTGCAGACCTGGGCGTAGATCGCCCGATGCTGCCAGCTCGGAAGGGGCAACTTTTTTGGGGTTGGGGTCGATCCGGGCGCGTTTGACTGCAAGTGTTCCGCCCGACAATGCAATTCGCATTGCGTCCGAGTCGACGGCCACAATCGTGCCAGGCTTCGCGTCGGATGACGCGGCCGGCTGGAGCGCGACATCGTATAAACGCAGGCGTTTGCCGCCGAGGTCGGCGTATGCGCCGGGCTGCGGGTCGCATCCGCGCACCAGGTTGAACACTTCGCGCGCGGACTTGCTGAAATCGACCTTGGCGTGCTCATCGCGGCATGGCGGCTCATAGGTGGCCTGGCTCTCATCCTGCACGATCGCGGGCGCCTTGCCGGTCTTGATGAGGTCGACCGCCTCGATCATCGTCTCGATGCCCATCGGGAACAGCTTGTTGAAATAGATTGAGCCGGTGGTGTCACTGTCGGTTATCGGCACGCGCTTCTGGACCAGGATCGGGCCGGTGTCGATGCCCGCGTCGGGCCAGAACCACGTCACCCCTGTTTCGCTATCGCCGTTGATAATCGCCCAGTTGATCGCGCTGGCGCCGCGCCGCTTCGGCAACAACGAGGGATGAAAGCAAATCGACTTGTGGCGCGGCTGGTAGAGGATCGGTTCCGGGACGATGATCGTAACGAAGGCGAGGATGGCCAGGTCGGCGTTGAGCGACTTGAAGTGGTCCATGGCCTTCGGGTCCTTTTTGAATGACTTCGGCTGTGAAAGCGGCAGGCTGAGTTCGAGCGCCTTGGCCTTGAGCGGGTCGGGCTTGCCCGAGGGCGGGTCGGGCGGAGCGAAGACGTGTACAATTTCTTCGCCGTGTTTGACGAGCGCCTCGAGCGCTTTTTCCGCGAATGCAGCCTGTCCAAGCAAAGCGATACGCAATTAACTGTCCTCCGGGATCGAATTCACGCTACCAAAACGCGTCCAGGACTTGAAACCGCGATCGATGCTGATTCGTACGAAGAAGAAGATGACGTCCGCCATCGGAAAAACGCGCATTTGGTCAGCTGCGATAGTCGTAGTCGCGGCGGTTGCCGCCCTTTATGCGGTGCGCGCACGTGCGGCGTCGGAGCCTCCTGCAGCCGGAGATCACAAGGAATCGATGATGTTTGGCGGGTACGATCGCACCTTTCTGGTGCACGTACCGCCCAGGCGTGACGATTCATCGAAGTTGCCGGTGGTAATCATGCTGCACGGCGCGGGAGGGAGCTCGGAAGGCGCGGCGCGCGAAACCGGATGGAGTGTCGAGGCTGACAAAGAGGGGTTCCTTGCCGTTTACCCGGAAGCGATGCCCGGCCGGCCGGGCTTGCCGGCGAGTTTTCTTGGCAACCCGCGGCTCTGGAATGACGGGTCGGGTCGTGGGCGGCTTGCGCCGACAATCGATGACACCGGGTTTCTCGGCGCGGTGATGGACCAACTCGTCAAATCGTACGGGGCCGACCCCGCGCGCATCTACGTAACCGGCATGTCCAACGGCGCATCGATGACGTTTCGCACCGGTATCGTGCTGGCCAATCGCGTCGCCGCGATCGCGCCGGTGGCGGGGAGATTGTGGGTGACCGACCAGCAGCTTCCGTACCCTGTGCCGCTGCTGTTCATCATCGGCAGCGCCGATCCGCTGAATCCGATTGCAGGCGGCGATATCAAGCTGCCGTGGGGTATGGGCAAGACGGAGCATCGCGGGCCGATCGGAGATTCGTTGTCAGAGTGGCGCGCGATGCTGGGATGTACGAGCGATTCGCGCACGCTGGCGGATGGCGGCGGCGTGAAAGCAATAGAGTGGGATAAATGCGCGAAAGGCGGCGTGGTCGAGTACTACACCGTGGATGGGCTCGGCCATGTATGGCCCGGCGGCACGACACGGCTGCCGGAACGATGGATCGGTAAGGCGAGTGACAAACTGGATGCGACGGTGGTTATCTGGGAGTTCTTCAAGTCGCATCCGCGACAATAGCTCTTTTTTCAAGAAAATCCTCTCGGGAAAGAGCTTCTCCCTTCGGGCAGAGGCACTTCCGGAGAAAGAGGCAAGGTTGACTTCACGGGCGGGTGACCGCTTTGATGCTTCGATACATGAAGCGTCTCATCCTCCTCCTGTTCGTTATCGCGGTGCTCGGTGGTGTGGGTTTTGCGGATGCGCAAGGCGCCGGCGATCCCCGATTGGTGGTTTTGATTGTCTGCGACGGGTTGCGGCCCGACTTCGTTACCCAGCACGACATGCCTCGCCTCTACGAACTCGGGCGCGAGGGCGTGCGCTTCGAGAGGAATCATTCGCAGTATCCGACCCTGACGATGGTGAATGCGGCGACGCTCGCAACCGGGGCCACGGCGGGCACCACCGGCATCCTGGGCGACGCGATGTTCCTTGGCCCGGTGCTCGCGCAACATGGGGCAAATCTTGCAGCCGATCCTCTGAAGATTTTCGCGGGCGGTCCAATCGATCTGGAAAACACCGCGGTCCTCGAAGCCGCGAATTCATCGGGAGCTTTTGCCGGGTACCTCGACGGGCTCGATACGGTTGCGCAGGAAGTCGAGCGTGAAAATGGATTCATCGCGGTAATAGGAAAGCGCGGGCCGACTTTTTTGTTCGATACCCGTGTCGATACCGTCGCCGACGGCCACGACTCGCTGCATGAGCCGCACGCCAACTACATGTTCCTGGCGGACGACGCATCGTTTCCCTCATCGCTCGACAGCACGCGCACGATGCTTCCGCCGCAGAGCCGCGAGGGCGTTTCCGATCGCGAGCGCGATGCCGCGTTCGCGCGATTCGTAGCCGACCGCGCGATTCCCGCGGCAAAGCAGGCCATCGATGGTGGCCATCCCGCGATGGTTACGCTGTGGCTGCACAATCCCGACATCACGGAGCATCGCGCGGGCCTCGGCACGCTGCCTGCGATCGAGGCGCTGGGCGACACCGACCAGAACATCACGACGGTGCGCGCGGCGTTGGCGGCGGCGGGTCTGGAAGATCGGACCGACGTGATGGTCGTATCGGACCATGGCTTTGCGACCATCCGCGAGCGCGTGTGGCTGGCGGCGCTGCTGGTCTCGGCCGGTCTCAAGAAAGCGATCGATTCTACCGACGTGATCGTTGCGCCGAACGGCGGCAGCGACCTGGTGTATGTTTCGCCCACCGACTTTCCCACGCATGATGCGGTGCGGTCGCAGCTCCAGAAGATCGTCGATTTCTGCGAGGCGCAGGAATGGTGCGGAGCAATCTTTTCCCGCGAGCTAGAGATAGTCGCGCCGGAGCCGCATCGGCGCGGGCACAGGGCCAAGGCGGAGCCGGTTTACAAGGGCTGGATCGATGGAACCTTTGCACAACCGGCGCTCGGGCTTCTCAACGGAGGGCGCTCGCCCGATCTGATCATTTCATTTGCCGAAACCGCCGATACGGACAACAAAGGCCTCACCGGTCCGGCGAATCCCGCGTTCGCCCTGGGCCTCAAGGGCCAGCAATCGGTGCAGAATCATTCGCAGGAGCTGGTGCATCCGGTGAAGGGCGTGGTGTTTGCGGACCTTGGTGCGAACGAGACGTTCACGACCGGGATGGGCATGCATGGCGCGGCAGGCGCGCGCGAGATTCACAACTTCGCCGCGGCGATCGGACCCGACTTCAAACGCGGATTCAGCGATCAGAATCCCAGCGGCAATGTCGATCTCGCGCCGACGATTGCGCATCTGCTGGGATTGCAGCCCAACGTCGGTCCGGGTGGGAGTTCGGCGAACGGTCGCGTCCTGACGGAAGCGCTCAAGGGCGGAAGTTCATACGTGGGCGGCGCTCACGCGGCCACGATGAAGACGGAGCTGGAGCTGCAAGGGGTCATGACGACCAACACCCTGCACGTCGCGCGCATCGGGGACCGGCTGTACCTCGATGATTCCTCGGTGGAGCGGATGCCGCTGGGTAGTTCGCCGTAGCGGGATCAGAAAATCTACCGACTCACGCGGATTCTTCCGCTTGCTCCGCACCCACCGTAGGCAGATCCAGCGCGGTGATTTGGCGGCCGCGGGTTTCGGGCAGCGTCCAGACCATCGATGCGCCCGCGACGGACAGCAGCGCGCCGAGCGCCAGCGTCGGCGCGAAGCCGACGCGCGCCCCCATCCACGCGATAAAGATCGGCGTGAAGAACTGGAAGCCGCGCGTGACGTTGAGCAGCAGGCCGAGCGCGGTGTTGCGCACGCGCGTCGGCAGCATCTCGGAGATCATCGGCGCGATTCCACTCCACAATCCCGTACCGAAGCCGATCGCGAACATCGCCGCCGGGATCAGCCCGTGTATCCCAATCGCCGCATCCCACAGAATTGTCGGCGGCAGCAGGCCGGCCGCCATCAGCGTGCCGAACAGGAAGTGCATCGGGCGCCGTCCGAAGCGATCGGCAAGCAGCCCGAAAATTCCATAGCCGATCACGCCGCCGATCTGCATCGTGATTACGAGGCGACTCACGCCCGCCGCCGTGAGCCCGCGGTTCATCTCCAGGTAACCCGGCATCCAGGTGTACGTGAACCAGAACGCCTCGGAG
>DATJWT010000174.1:0-3739 GCA_035500975.1 Binataceae bacterium (SeqCode) | reverse complement strand
AACGCCGCCAGGTATAGCCAGTATCTTCCCGCTGCTGCCCAGGCAGCCGTGCAGCACGGACTCAGGATCCAGATCGTCCCTACGAAGCGGCTCGACTGGTCCGCGGGCTTCACGCAAGCGACGGAGAAGTACTCTTCGCAGGTCGGCCTCGACAAGGATGACTACATCACCAACTACGTCGCGGGTGCACCGTTTCCCACAGTCGATCTCACCGACCCGAAAGCCGCGGTGAAGATTGCCTACAACTGGCACATGGGGCCGTTCATGCCCGATGACTTCTCGCTCGCTCCGTGGGGCAGTTACGCCTACCTCGAGCAATCGGGCTCGATTCAGCCGCAAGAAGACCATAACTACGAATGCGACCAATTCAACTTTCTGCGCTTCGCCCATCGCACCGAAATCGATCCCCGTCCCACCATCGGTTCCAACTCGCAGGGGTTCGATTGGAAGGCGCGGTGCAACGAGTGGGTGGGCACCTCGCTCGGCGACGCGGGCGAAGGCTCCGGAATATGGGTTCGGTATCTCGATCCGCGGCGCAGTGACGAATTCTATGGCTTCAACTCCGAGACGCGGCGCGTAAGACGCAGCGCTACATCGTTCCAGGCCGTCACCGAAGGCTGCCGTTCGTGTCATCAGCCCTACTGGGCGTACGCACTTCCCAAGACCGAGGAATACTCGTACCGAATTATCGGAACGACGGCGCTTGCGGCGTGCCTGACCGCCAACGAAGAACCGGCAGGATTGCAGGCGGGAGAGAGGGCGCTCTCGATGCGGGAGGAGCCCTTCGAGTTGCGCAACGCGTACATCCTGGAGATGCGTCCCAAGGCGAGCGATGCAGGCAACCTCCGCACGCTGGTCTTCATCGATACTGAAGCCTACGTCTGGATCGCGGCCGAGTTTTTCGACGGAAACGAGAGAACGGCCGCCGCAATTCCTCTCTGGCGATCACGGCCTTCTCCCGCAGGCGGAAATCTCTTCGACCTCGCAGGAGAGTTTTATGTGCCTTATCGTCAGCCCGCGATGGCAACGACCCCGAATGCCCCCTGGTTTTTTCGCACGCTGATGCCCGCGCACGGCGATTTCACCCAGAAGATCGACACCGGCGATGTGTCGGAAGCGATGTTCAATCCGCAATCGCTGTCGCGATAGCGGGTCCGCGATGGGCGACATGAAGAGGGGCCTCATCGCGGCATTCACAATCCTGGCAGCACTGGGGGCCGGCGTGCCGCCGAATCGCGCCCGCGCTGCTGATCCGAGTACGGGAGATTGGCTGGGACAGATCAATCGCTATCGCGCGATGCCTGACCTCGAGCCCGTCGTGGAAGATCCGTCCGTGAGCGCGGGAGACCTGAATCATGCGCGGTATCTCGTAAAGCGCTTCGCGGAAGAATTGCCGGAGACCGTCGACACTCACGACGAGGGGCGCGCGACATCGTGGTCAACTCCGTCGGGCGTGCTGGCTGCGTCGTTGAGCGACATCGCATTCCGTGCCGGGTCGCCGGACTCGGTGGACCTGGCGGCCCAGATCAAGGAAGTCATCAACGACTGGATGGCGGATCCATTCGAGCGGCTTCCAATTCTCGATCCGGATCTCCGCAAGGTCGGACTTGGCACTTATCGCGAAAAAGATTTCACCGTGATCGTCCTGCAGGTGCGCACTCCCCCGCCGTCGCCGGAAGAGATGGTGATGGGCGGCAGCGAGGAATATCGAAAGCAACAGCCTCCGGCGCCATCCTCGAAATATCCGCTCATGTTCCCTCCGAATGGAGCCATCGTGCCGCTGGCCGCGTACCAGGGTGGGGGATCGCCCAACCCGCTGGCGTCATGCGCGAATTATGTCACACCGACCGGACTGCCTATCACGCTCGAACTCGGTCCGTCGGCGCAGGGCGAGACGATAGTGAGTCACACAGTAGTGTCGGGCGCAATTGTTTTGGAACATTGCATATTCACCCCCGGCACCTATGTCGGCTTTGGGGACGACCAAACGATCGTCGGGCGGCGCAACCTGGCAACTTTCGGAGCGATCGTCATGGTTCCGCGCGTCTCGTTTCACAACGGCGGCCAGTACACGGTAAGCATCAAAACCGACAAGCGTGAATACAGATGGTCGTTCACGGTGCGCCTGGAATGACAGGGCGAGCGGTGCTCGCAATCATTATCCTGGTTCTGGCGCCCTGCTCGCTTGAGAAAACGTGCGAAGCCGCACAGGCTCTCGCCGGTCACTATCGATGCGGCTTCACAGATTACATGTGGCCATCGGGTCCCGAAGATTCTCCTACTGCTACCGGTTCCGGCTCTATCGAATTCGAGGCGGACGGGAAGGGCAAGTTTACTTCAGGCACGCTCTCCGAAAGCGTCGCCGACGATACTCGCACCTTCGGCCAGAGAGCATGTACGTTTCAGCTCGTGAGTGGGCAATCGAGCGCTAGCGCGTCGAGCGGCGGCACCTCGATCATTTCGCGGAAACTCAACCCCGGCGGCGACACTCATTGCGGCGCGTACCTCGGAGGACTGCCGAATCTCGGATTCACCGAAAGCCCGCGCGACTATCGAATCTTTACGACCACCAGCGAGTATTTCCTGGAACCAAACGGGACTTCGAAATGGATCGGCGCAAGCGCGGTCGGTGTATCAATAGGCATATGTAAACCGATGCCCTGACCCCATACCCTTGCACCACAGCCGAGCGAGACCGAGAGTAGCAACTATGGAGTTTCGAACGTTCGAGAAACGCGACCTGGATAGCATCGTTCGTATCTGCAATGCCGAAGGATGGGAGTCCTACTACGACCCGGAACGGACTTTTCGCGCGCTGGATGGGGCCGGAGTCGTAACGGTCGTGGCAATCGAAAATCAGGAGGTCCTGGGGTTCGCGCAGGTGCTGACCGACGGCGCGATACGCGCTTACCTGGCGAACATGGCCGTCGTTCCGGAACAGCGCGGCAGAGGCATCGGCCGACAACTCATCAGGGAGGTGTTCGCGCGCCTCGATGCGGTCTACCTCGATCTGCTTTCGACCGGCGATGCCAACGAGTTCTACGAGCGCTTCGAGTACCGGCGACTTCCCGGATATCGGCTGTACCCGTCTGACCCGGCTTTCGTGAAAAAGTAAGCGTGGCTAGGCCGCGGGAGCGGCGGCGCGCACGAATCGCAGATCGTTGAAACCCGCCTCACCGCTTTCAATTCCGCTGAGCCCTACCTGGCTCAACTCCGGCACGACGCGATTCAAATCGAAATGCTCGTGATTGTGCATCCGACCGGCGCGGGTGTGCCGTTCATGAGCGTGCCCGCCAAAGTCCAGCGCGAGGAAACGACCGCCCGGCTTCAACACGCGGCGCACCTCCTCGATGCACTTCTGGCGCGTGTCCTCGGGCAGGTGATGCAACATCAGCGTGCCCATCACGATGTCGAAGCTGGCCGCTTCGAACGGCAGCTTCTCGGCGACCGCGGTGTCGAAAGTTACGTTTGCGCCGGCCCGGCGGGCTTTCCGGCGCGCCCGCGCGATCATCTCCGGCGACGGATCGATGCCGGCGACCCTGGCCGCAGATCCGACGCGATGCCTGGCAGCGATCGCCAGCGTGCCGGTGCCGCATCCGATGTCGAGGACGGACTCACCTTCGGCGAGTCGCGCCAGATCCAATGTCTTCTCGCGAAAGCTCCGATCGCGGCCGAGCGTCAGCATCCAGACCAGCGGATCGTAAGCCCACGCCCAATGGATCACGCGACCGCTGGTAGC
>DATJWT010000173.1:0-5967 GCA_035500975.1 Binataceae bacterium (SeqCode) | reverse complement strand
GGACTGGCGATCACCTCGGCGCCCCAGGTTTCCATCATCGAGCGCCGAAACGGCTTCTGGTCGTAGCTGACCCGCACCATGAAGACCCGCACCTCGATGCCGAACATCTGCCCGGCCATCGCAAGCGCGGACCCCCATTGTCCCGCGCCGGTCTCCGTCGTCAGTCGGCGCACTCCCGCCGTATGATTCAGGTACGCCTGCGCGACTGCCGTGTTGGGCTTGTGCGAGCCCGCGGGGCTCACGCCTTCGTACTTATAATAGATGCGTGCCGGCGTGCCGATTGCGGCTTCCAGCCGATGCGCCCGGAACATCGGAGTAGGGCGCCACTGGCGATAGATCTCGCGCACCGGCTCCGGAATCGGTATCCATCGCTCGCTCGCGATTTCGTGCGCGATAATCGGATCCGGGAATATCGCGGACAGCGCCGCCGGATTGATCGGCTTCCCGTCCGGCCCGAGCGGAGGCGCGGGCGGATTCGCCATGTCCGCGACCACGTTGTACCAATGCGCCGGAATCTCCGACTCATCGAGCAGGATCTTTACCTGGTCCATCGCGCAGGATGATCCATCGGGCCGAATACCGATTCAAGCCCACGCTTTGGGCGAAAGCCGGAGCGGCTGGTTCGTTGGGGAACCAGCCGCTCCTTTGGGGAAGCGATTTGGCTCAGGCCACCTTCTTGGGTTTGCTGGGACGCGACAGGGTCCGTCTGCCGATCGGAACATCGTCGATGCTCTTGGGGCAGCCGTCGTTGCCGGTCACCACATACTCGGGATAGGCCGGGAAGCCATGCTCGTGTATATCGAGTCCTTCGATCTCGCCCTCGGTCGGGATACGGAGCCGGAAGCCGAAGTGCACCGCGTACATCAGGGCCATCGAGGCGATGAAGGTCGCGATCGTGATCGAGAAGCTGCCGATCATCTGCGCCTTCAGCACGCCCAGGCCACCGCCATAGAATAGTCCCGTTACGACCGAGCTGGTGTCAGCACCGGTCGCCGTGGGAGCGCCGTACTTGCCCGCCGCAAACAGTCCCAGCGAGAGCGTGCCCCATATTCCGGCGATCATATGCACCGGCACCGCGCCGATCGGGTCGTCGATTCGCAGGTACTCCAGCAGGTCTATGCCCCAAACCACCACGATTCCCGCGCCGATACCCAGCAGGAACGCGCCCTCGGGATCGACCCAGTAGCAGGGGCAGGTGATAGCGACCAATCCTGCCAGGAAGCCGTTGACGGTCAGTGCGAGATCCCACTTGCCGCTCTTGAAGTATGAGTAGAAGAGGGAGGTCAGGCCCGCCGAGCATGCTGCGAGCGTCGTGTTGAAAGACACGCGGCCGATTCCTTGCGCATCAAGTGCTGACAGGGTGCTGCCGGGATTGAAGCCGTACCATCCAAACCACAGGATGAGGCCGCCGGTCGCGCCGATAATAAGGTCGTGCGGTTTCATCGGTTCGCCGCCGTCGCGCTTGAACACGCGGCCAAGACGAGGTCCCAGCACGATCGCGCCCGCCAGGGAGATGGTGCCGCCGATCGTGTGAACGACCGTCGAACCCGCGAAATCGTGGAAAGCTATCGGTGTCATGTTGGCCAGCCATCCGTCCGGTCCCCACGCCCAGTGGCCGATGATCGGGTAGATGAAGCCGGTCACGCCGACGCTATACAGCAGGTCGCCGATAAAATCGCAGCGTCCGATCATCGCGCCCGAAGTAACCGTCGAGCAGGTGTCGGCGAATGCATACTGGAATACCCAGTACGCCAGCAGCGGAACGCCGGTCGTTCCGTATGTATCCGGCAGGCCGTGCAGCATGAAGCCGGTCGTTCCGATCCAGGGCGTGCCCGAACAGAACATGAACGCAAAGCCCCACAGCCAGAAGGTCACGCCGCAGATACAGGTGTCGGCGATTCCTTCGACCAGGATGTTCACGGTCTCGCGCGAACGCGCGAAACCCGACTCCAGCATCACGAATCCCACCTGCATGCAGAACACCAGGTAGGCCGCGACGAGAGTCCACACTGTGTTGATCGCATTGATATGCGGCGGCGGAAGAGGGGGAGCCGCATCGGCATACGCCTGGCCCGGCAGATACCACTTGGTTATCAGCGTCAGCACGATCGCGAGGCCGATCATCTTGGCCATCAGCAACGCGCCTGCTTTCTTTCGGGTCTCCGAGTCGTGCAAGGCCTCGCGCAACCGTTCGTAGATCCCAACTCCGCTCGATCCGTTCTTCATTCCGTCCTTCCCTCCAAAGATTGATCTTGATCTCAAATGCGTTCCGAGGATTCACGGACGCGCGTTGCACATCGCAATGCGCGTGCCTCAAACGTCAGTTGCACAACTCAATCATGCGAGGGATATATCGATGGTGATGCGGACGATGTAGATTCAATCGTAAGATGGAATTCGACCTCTAACTCATGTGAGCTAAACCCATTTCCTCATTGCATAGGTCGGTATCCTCCTGCCTAACGGGGCAGCAGTGCTCTCATGAACAGCACAAGACGGAACTCCCCGGGTATTGTCCGTCGGTCCTCTATTCTCTCTTCAGACCGATTTTGAACACGGTGTCATACAACCATACGCCACTATGCTGATCCTTCTTCGGATCGAGTCGTCGACCGAAGCTCGATGTATAGTCCTTTCGTAGGAGACTCCTCCTACTAATTACCTATTTGCGGGATCGCGCGGTATCTGCGGCACGACGGTTGCTCAAAGCAACCAAAGTTCGTCAATCTGGCCTTCTGAAGGAAGGGCATAAAGATGCTTGCCGGTGTCGAACGCAGAGAACGCGAAGCTGACGGGTACCCGATAACTCCAGACTTTGGAGCGCAGGGATCGATCATTGCGCGCGCACGCATTCTGGTCTGCCTCCTGGTTTTGCTCTCCATCTACATAGACCCTTCTACCGGGGGACTCTTCGGTATTGGATCCTACATGTTGGCCACCCTGGCAGCGCATCTCACGTATGGAGTGTTCGCCTACCTGCTCGTCCGGCGCGGCACGGTGACGCGCCCGTTCCTGGAGGTTACCGCTGCGATCGATGTCATCTTCGCCGCGGTTCTGGCGTTCTTCACGGAAGGACCAACCAGTCCGGCCTTTGCGATGTTCCTGTTCGCGATCATAGCCACCGGGTCGTGGGCTGAGTTTCGTCTACGCATCATCGTGACGGCGATTTCGGTCCTGCTCTATCTTCTTGCGCTGTTCTTTTCCGAGGTCGCCGTTTCCAACCAACTTCTCATGAGAGCCGTCTACCTCGGAATCGCCGGTTATCTGATCGATTTCTTTGGCCGCGAACGCGATGAGTTCGAGGAGCGCTTGCGGGAACTCGAGGCGGAAGCCGAACGCCAAACCATCGCGCGCTCACTTCATGACGGGTTTCTACAAGCGCTGGCCGCAATCAGCTTAAGGCTCGAAACCTGCCGCGATATGCTCAAGAGCGATCAATCCTCGGACGCGCTTGAGGAAATCACCGAGATGCAACTCGGGGTCGCGCTCGAATACGATGAGGTCCGAAGTTACGTGCGGGCATTGACCCACGCCGAACAGCGCTGCGTGGAATCAGGGGTCGCGGAGCTGGGCACCGAGTTCCGCGTCGAGACGGCCTTTGTCGCGCGTGGCCCGGTCGTCGAGCACATCGTTCAGATTCTCCTGGAAGGCATCAGGAACACGCAGCGGCACGCCCATGCCCGCTTTGCCGAAATTCGCGTCGAAGAAGTCGGCGAGAATATCCGAATCGCCATCAACGATGACGGCGTCGGCTTTGCCGACTTCAACGCCTCCCCATGGACGATTGCTTCTCGTGTCGCGCAATTCGGTGGCCGCCTTGCCATTCGTCCCGGCACTGCCGCCGGAGCTCATCTCGAGATCGAGCTTCCCGCACACTCATGAGCACTTCCATGACCACGAACGCAGGCACCGCCATTAGGCTCATCATCGCCGACGATCACGCACTCTTTCGCGGTGGACTCAAGTCACTCCTGCGCCGCCAGAAAGACTTCCAGGTTGTCGCCGAAGTCGATAAGGCCGGCTCTCTCAAGGAGATCGTCGAGCGGACCCCGTGCGACGTCCTGCTCCTCGACCTCCAGATGGAACGTTGGGCGCTGGGCGATATCGGCGATCTTGTGCCGCTCACCAAGGTCCTCGTCTTGACCGCTAGCGAGAGCGTGGAAAACGCGATTGCCGCGATGCGCCTTGGCGTCCGCGCCGTGGTGCAAAAACGCTTCGCGGTTCAGACCCTGATCGAGGCCATTCGCGCGGTAGCGTCCGGGCTGGTCTGGATGCCTCCGGACCTGCAGGCCGAGATTGCGGCCCAGTGGAGCACCTCCGGCGCCAAGCAGCTCACGGGCCGCGAGGTCGAGATCGTTCACTACGTCGCCATCGGATTTCGTAACGCCGAGATCGCGAACCGCCTCTCCATAGCCGAGCCCACCGTCAAGACTCACCTCAACAACATCTTCAAGAAGCTCGAGCTTCGCGACCGCGTTGAACTCGCCGTATATGCCCTTCGCCACGGCTTGGCCATCAAGCCCGAATAGCATCGCCCGTCGCCGAACAATAGTCAGTACGAAGTAGTACTCTGCATTGCTTTCGTAGCAACTGCTGTCGTCCAACGGTTGCGCCTGCGGCTCACGCGGCTACGCAACCTTTAGTGCGTATGGAGTGGGCATCAGGCGCGCAGATGGGCAGCGTATCGAAAGACACTGCACAACCCTCCGGCTGTCGCCCCTTATTTACCGCGCCCAGCCTAAAACCAAGGATGGAAGAATTTTAATCCATCAGTTTCGGTGCTGACTTCGCTTCGATCGGCTAATAGGCATTCGACCGATGGCATAGGCGTTGCGAAGTACAGCGCGCATTCACCAATAAACGCGTGAACGGAGACCATTCTGCTTCGACGATTTCGACTGTCGGTCAATCCGGGTCGGCGAAAAGTGGTCGGACGATGGTCAAAACGGAGGAAGATGCCTGATGGGCGCTAATAGTCAGCAGGGATGGGCTTTGTTCCTTTTTCTACTCGGATTCACGTTCTTTCCCGCCGGTCTGTACGGGCTGGGACCGATTTTCGCCGTAGCAGGCCTGGCGTGCCTGATTGTATCGACGGCCTGGTTCATCAGGATCAAGCCGCTGGAGCACGCCGAACCGGGCAGCAAGGGATGACGCTACTGCGGAGAGAGAACAGGACGGGCTCGGCGGCCAAACGCGGCGACCACCCGAAACAACAATCGATGGGAGAGTGCAAATGAAAATTCTGGGGCTGCTGGTTTGTGTCCTCGGCTGGTTCATAGCCGTGCTGAGCGTGGAAGTCTCCGGCGTCGGCGCGCAGTTGCTGGTCGCGCTGGTCGGATTCTTGGTGGCCTGCTTCGGCGCCCTCAAGCTGGTCAACGGTGCGCATCTGAAAAACGCGATCTGGAAGGTGTGAGAGGAACCTAATGATACTGATACGAATCAATCGCTCGCGGCATCGGCTTCTCGCCACAGTGGCGGTCCTTCTGGCTATTGGATGGATCCTGCCAAGTTCGCTCGCGCTTGCCCAGTCTGCAGCGCCCTCTGCGGCCGCTTCTCCCGCGCCGCCCCCGGTGCCGATTACGACCGCTGACATCAAGGGAGTCAGCGGACCCTCGGCCGATGCGCTCGCGAAAGGAGATCCGGGTGGTGCGCTCGTTGGAACCGTCAACGACATTCCGGTAAGCGATTCGAAAGCCGGTCTCTCGCTGGCCGATGTGATCAACACGGTGGGCCAGAACCGGATCGCGATAAACTTCGTATGGACCCTCGTCACCGGCTACCTGGTCATGTTCATGCAGGCCGGATTTGCCGCAGTCGAAACCGGTTTGTGCCGCGCCAAGAACGCCAATCACACCTTCATGATGAACTTCATGGTGTACGGTTGGGGACTCTTCGCTTACTGGGTCATGGGCTTTGCCCTTCAGCAAGGCGGATGCGCGCCCAACGGTAATCTCGGCCTGGCTCCAT
>DATJWT010000172.1:0-5114 GCA_035500975.1 Binataceae bacterium (SeqCode) | reverse complement strand
TCACGAGCTTCCGCTGCCGGGCGGACAGGGCAAGGCGCTCAGGTTGTCACAACCCGGCAATTCCAGGATTCCGATCTATCTCGCGACCCTCAAGCCGCACGCGTTGGAATATACCGGCGCCGTGGCGGATGGATGGCTCGGTACGTCGTTTACCCCCGAACATGCCGCAGCGCACCTTGACTATATACGCCGGGGCGCCGAATCTGCCGGACGCAGCTTCGATGATATCGACATTGAGGTGGGAGGCACCGTTGCGTTCGGCGATGATCTCGAAGCGCTCGTGGAGCCTTTGAAACCCGGCATGGCCTTTACGCTCGGTGCGATGGGCTCGGCGACGACGAATTTCTACAACGACGCTTTCAAACGAGGCGGTTGGGAGGAGTCTGCCCGCGAAGTGCAGCGTCTGTGGGTCGCGGGAAATCGCGCCGAAGCCGTTGCGAAGGTACCGTCGGAGCTGGTCGTCCAGGCAAACCTGTTGGGCGACAGCGAAATGGTGCGAGAACGCATCCGGGCCTACAAAAATGCCGGCGTCACGAGGCTGCGTGTCGCACCAATGGGCCGCGACCTTCGTGGGAAACTCGCGACCCTGGCTAAGGTGATGGACTTGTTGCACTGACGCGACCCGGCGGTTGCGCGCACCACGCGGCTCTTTCTAGAGATTCTTGCGGTGGTCGCGTTCGATCGCGTCGTCGTCCGGACAGAGTCTCATCCAGGTTCCTCCATTCCAATCGAACTTCGTGTTACATCTGGTTGCGCGCAGAGCGGAATCTCCAAAGGACCATCTGATGAGCGAAAAACTTCCTGCTCTCTATCTTGCCCGCCATGGAGAGACCGCGTGGAGTCTCTCAGGGCAGCATACCGGGCGTACCGACTTGCCGCTCACCGACAAAGGCCGGGAGAACGGCTCGCGTCTTGGTGAAAGACTCAAAGGCCTCCAATTCGCGATGGTGCTGTCGAGTCCGCTGCAACGCGCCAGGGTTACCTGCGAGATCGCGGGGTTCGGCGCCCAGGCGCAGCTCGATCCCAACCTTTACGAATGGGACTACGGGCAATACGAGGGACGCCGAACGGTCGATATAATAAAAGAGCGGCCGGACTGGCAATTGTTCCGTGACGGATGCCCGGGCGGCGAGACGCTGGCCCAGGTCGCCGCGCGGGCGGACCAGGTCGTGGCGCGCGTGCGGAAGACCGCCGGCGATGTGTTGATCTTCTCGAGCGCGCACATCCTGCGCGTCCTGACCGCACGCTGGCTCGGAATGGATCCGGCCGCAGCCGCATCTTTCATGTTAAGTACCGCCAGCGTCAGCATCCTGACCTACGAGCACGACCTGACCGATCCCGCCGTCAAGCTGTGGAACGACAACAGTCACGTGCGCTGAATCGGCGGTGCTGTCGGTTCGCTACACCCCAAACTCGCTGAGCAGCGCTTCGCGCAGTTTCACGTAATGCAGTGATCCGATCACGCAGGTAAGGTCTTCGTCGTCGCGATCGCGCGGATCGAAAGGGATCGAATAGCGTTCGCATATCCTTCGATACGCCCTTCGCAAGCGCGCCAGTCCATTGTCGGGAGTCCGGAACAACGCGACCGCCGACCGGCGGGGGATCATTCCGATGCTCACGAACAGGTCGGCGGCGATCTCGTCCCGATTGTCCAGGCGATCGCTGTCGTCGGCGCACCCGCGGCGCACTCCGCGCTTATCGCGTAGGACTTCGCGCGCAATATGATGGCCGGTCTCGTGGACGAAGGTCGCACCGAGGATCACGCGGCGCTTCACCGTCCCATCGAGCCAGATCAGCGGACGACCGAACTCCGCGGTCTTCGGGAGATAGAATCCAAGCAGGGTCTTCGAGGCTTCCTGCTGGCCCAGCACCAGGGTAATTCCACGGCTTGCGGAATGCCGGGTCCAGCTTCGGATCGATCCCTCGTTGAAGCGCGCGCGGTTGAGAAGCGGCCACGCGATGCGCCGGCCGGCGGCGATTAGGTCGCGAACCTCCGTCGGCTTCAGAAGTCGACGGAGAACCGCGCGATAGTCGCTCCGGATCAGCCTGCCAATCCGGTCGGCGTAGATCGCGGATGAGTTCGCGACCATCGTCGTATCGTCGCCGATCATCTCACGGACGAAGTTGTTCAGCGTGCTCGAGCGCATCGGCCACTTGACCGCCCGAACGGAGAGTAGAAGGACGGCCATTTCGATTCAAACGGCCGCCTCGCGGTCGATTGACGAAAGGGCGGCGGGCGTGTCTGACTACACTTGGCAGTCTGGGCCGCACAAGCATCGGAAGCCCTTGAAGCGATCGTTCGCACGGGAGGCGCAGCCATGATCAACGACTACGATTTGACCAATCTCGATTTCTTCGTCACGGGCGATCCGCATTCGGTGTGGAAGGAGCTGCGCGCGACCGACCCTGTCCATTGGACCCAGCGCGAGAACAAGAAGCCCTTTTGGTCGATCACCAAGTATGACGATGCGCAGCGCGTGTACCGCGACCCCGCGTCCTTCAGCTCGCATTGGGGTATCGCGCTGGGGTTCGCCGACGCGCCCGATCCGAATCAGCCTCGCATGGAATTCGGGTTTGGGCAGATGATGATCACTACCGACCCTCCCCGCCATGGCCAGATACGCCAGATGATGAACCGGCGATTCACGCCGCGCGCGCTCGCTCCGCACGAACTGCACGTCCGCGCGATCACCACCGAGATCATCGATGCGATCGCGCCGCGCGGCGAGTGCGACCTGGTGGTCGATGTCGCCGCGCGCCTGCCTACTGCGGTCATCTGCGAGATGCTCGGGGTACCGCGCGAAGATTGGGACATGATGTTCGCGCTCGGCAACATGGCGCTGGGAGGCGAAGACCCCGAGTACCAGGTCGAAGGCTCGGCGCAAAAGACCGGCGTGCAGGCGCAGATGCAGATTTTCAACTACTTCATGAAGCTCATCAGCGAGCGACGCGCCAACCCCGGCGACGACCTCGTGAGCGCGATCGTGAACGGCGAAATCGAGGGCGACCGCCTGAGCGATATCGAGGTGCTGTTCAATTGCTTCTTGCTGATCCTCGGCGGGCAGGAAACCACCCGCAACGCGATCACGGGGGGCATGAATGCGCTGATGCATAGTCCCGCCGATCGCGACCGGCTCTCCAGGGATCCATCGCTGATGCCGACCGCGATCGAGGAGATCCTGCGCTGGACCTCGCCGATCACGCACATCATGCGCACGGCAACCTGCGATGTGGAAATCCGCGGCCGCACGATTCATAAGGACGACCGCGTGGTGATCTGGAATCCGTCGGCAAATCGCGACGAGGACGTGTTCGCGGATCCCTACAAGTTCGATATCACGCGCCACCCGAATGACCACCTGGCGTTCGGCTACGGTGAGCATTTCTGTATCGGAGCGAACCTCGCGCGCCTGGAACTGCGCGTGATGCTCGACGAATTGCTGCGCCGCGTTCCGGATATGGCGCCTGCGGGCCCGCCGGAGAAGCTGCGGTCGAACTTGCTGGCCGGCATCAAGCATCTGCCCGTGACATTCAGCCCGGTTAAGGCTGCTGCCTAGCCGTCGAAGTGAGAGGCGCGGCGCCTCGGCCCGTTAGGGCGAGGGTTCTGGCGAAGGCGAGGTGTTACGCCAGCGGAATAAACAGCGTGCGCCGCTCGCCCGACCCCACGCCCCTTGAGATGTGACCTTTGCCGGTCACATCCTCCGCCAGCAGGATCGACCCTGGCCCAAACCGGCGCTTGTCTCCATCGCTGGTTTCAATCTCGACTTCCCCGGTTAGATTCACCACGAATTGGCGGCGCGGCGCGTTGTGCCAATCAATGAAGTATTCGCCGCTGCGCGACTCGCGGAAGATCACTCCCCTGGCCGCGATCATTTCCGAAATCGTGGAAGCGTACTCCGCCGATTTCATCTCGGCTTCGACGTCCTGGAGATGCGACTCTCCCGCCGCATCGGCATAAATCCGTGTGTATTTCATCGAGTAACCCTCGACCCCGCTGAATAGCACCGTCGCGTCCTCGCGGCCATCGGCAGTCTTTGCTCACGATAGTCGCAAGCATGCACCATCGAGCAATTTTGCCGCGTGCGGCGGCACGCCTGCCCTCGAGCGGGAATTTTTCCCTTTCTCTACGATTTCGGGAACTCCCGTGATGCGCGCTGAATTTACGGGATGAGCCAAGGGGTCGCGGCGTGCCCTGATGCGCGCCCGACAATTTTCAACACCTTTGCGCGGGGGGTCACGGAAATGAAACGAAACACGAAGCTCGCGGTTTTTGTCTCGATCGTCTCGGCGATGGCCATATTCGCCGCATTCAATCGATCCACCGCCCAATCCGGCAGTGCCTACCAGGTAACGACACTCATCGGCAGCTCCGGGTCCGGCGCTCCCCACACGGATTCCAGGATGGTGAATGCGTGGGGCAACGCGTTCTTTACCGGCCAGCCGTTCTGGATCAACGACCAGGGGACCGGGGTTTCCGAACTGATCGATGGCGCCGGCACGATTTACGGCCCGCTGCCGTTCGTCAATGTTCCGGGGCCGAGCGGCGCTAAAGGTCAGCCCACCGGAATCGTGGCCAACGGCACCGCGGACTTCGTTCTCAGCGCAGGAGGCCCCGCTTTGTTCGTCTTCGCCGGCGAGGACGGGATCATCTCGGCATGGAACGAGAGCATGGGCAACAACGCCGTGTCGGTGGTCAACAAGGCAGGAGTGGCGTCATACACTGGCCTCGCACTGGCGAAGAACGGATCGGCCAACCAGCTCTATACCGCTAACCAGGGCGTGACCGGCCATCCCGCGTCGATCGATGTGTACAACACAGGCTTCGGAGTCGGGGTCGCCTCGGGCGGCTTCGTCGATTCACATCTGCCCCCGAATTTTGTTCCTTACAACATACAGAACATCGGGGGGAACCTGTTCGTGTCCTACTTCGAAGGGCTGCAGTCGGTGGGGCAGGTCGATGAATTCGATCCCAACGGAGACCTCATCATGACCTTTACCAGCTCTACGCTGGCTGCACCGTGGGGCATGACGATAGCCCCCTCTGCGTTCGGCTCCTTCGCCAACGATTTGTTGGTCGGCAACCTGGTTGACGGTTCAATCAGCGTGTTCAATCC
>DATJWT010000171.1:0-6703 GCA_035500975.1 Binataceae bacterium (SeqCode) | reverse complement strand
CGCGGAATCCTGGCAGGTGTGCTCGATCATGTAGCCGAGCTCGCCCAAATCGTGGACCAGCAGGCGGAGGCATCGTTCGTACTCGTCGGGCGCCTGAACTGCTTTCAGGAGGTCGGCGACGAGGTCTTCGAGCTCGGTCTCTTCGACTTCGAGCGCCATCTCGAGCGCGCGCTGGATGCGGAGTCCGGGCTTGGCTTCGCGATGGAACCGCGCGAGCAGCTCGCGCAGCTTGACGATGGTCGAGTCCTGCAGCGAGATCGGGCTGGGCGCATCGAGCTTGCCTTCGAGGTCCAGCACGGTCCAGACGAGATCGAGTGCGCCGACATGGCGCGCCTCGTCGCGCGCCATCCCGAACCAGAAGTCCTGGAGCTTGGAATCGTCGGCGAAGAGCTTGGCGAGGCGGGCGTAGAGCGACATGCTCTCCTTTTCGAGAGCGATCGTGGTTTCCAGGGCTTCGCGAGTGGTCGCCATCGTGCGGATGATACTCCCCCAGCGCTTTTAGCGTAAATGGACCCTTGGCCGCCGGATCACGCTAGAGCGGGTGAGAGCGCGCTTCAGCCAGCACCGTTGTGGATGGTTGTCGGGATGGATAGGTACAGTGTCCGATTTATTCGCGATGTTTCAGAGTGTGCCGCATCCTGAAGTCTTCCATCGCGTGCACTCGATCGTGAACCGCAGAGCAGGGGTGCAGACCGCAAAGACTTGGAGCTTCTTCAGACCAGCGGCCTCCTTCAGGCCGGCGACGTCGGACACCGGCAATTGAATGGAGCGTCACGCTCCGACTAGAGTGACGCGCGTGGGACTCAGGCAAGCAGCGACCAGCGCGATCCCTCGAAGCTTGCGGCCCTACCTGGGAGCGTTCAAGCGCTTAATCGACAGATCGAAAGACCATCCTTCCCAGTTTTCGCTCGCTGATATTCAGCAGAAGACGCTGGTAGCGACGTGGACGGGCCTGATCCGTCAAGGAATCGTTCTCCCCCTTTCGCAGGTCGGGTTCAAAGCATACAGCCAGTTCGAGGAAGATGGCCTTCTACTCTATCTGTTTACTGCCATTGGGACATCGAACCGGAAGGTAGTGGAACTGGGCGCTTCCGACGCTGTCGGCAGTATGGCGACGAACCTGATTCTCCATCACGGCTGGTCTGGGTACCTGTTCGATGCAAATCGCACGTCGGTTGAAGACGGCCAGCGCTTCTTCGAACGGGTGACGCCGGCTTCGTTGTCGTTACCCCTTTATCGTCAGGCCTGGTTGACGCGCGAGAACGTGAACCAGGTCCTGGCGGATGCAGGCCTTGAGGGCGAGATCGACCTGCTGTCTATCGACCTCGACGGTAATGACTTCTGGATCTGGGACGCGATACGTCAGGTGTCTCCCAGGGTTTTAATCATTGAGACGAACAATCTTGTGCCAACGGACGTCGCTGTTACCGTTCCTTACTCGGCAGACTTCCGGTACTCCGAAAATTCCCCCGAGGCACAGCTCTTCCGCGGCGCCAGCGGGCTCGCTTTCGTAAAGCTTTCGGCGAGGAAAGGCTACCGGCTGATCGGTGCGCATCGACTTGGCTTCAACCTGATCTTCATGCGCAACGATGTCGGCGTGCGAGAGTTTCCCGTCGTCGATCTGAAGACGGTCCATGACAACCCGTTTACGAAATCATCCCAGGCGCGATGGCCTTCGATTGCCAATTGTCACTGGCAGCCGATAGAGGAATAAGGTCGACCGCGCGCTGGATGGCGGAGTGTCGAGAAGTTCATAGCGCTGCGCGCTTCTGGAAAGTTTCGCTGCCGGCTTCTTCGCGGGTGGGCGGCGGCTTTAGTGCTTCGTTGTGGATGATTGGTGCAGCCCGTTCGCAGAGAAGACATTGGTGGTGCGGGCGCGGACGTCCGCACATCGTCGGCGGGCACGGCGGCCCGCCCCACTGCTTTTTTCGGACAGCTACGCTCCTATCCTCAGTGGCGCGGCCGTCCCGCCGTCCGCGACGACGGGCGGCCTGGCGTGACGGCTCCTACCATTCCTTCCCTGGATGACCCGAAACCCTGAGCGCTGATGTAACGCGCATTGTAGCGGTCGCGGGCGAGACGCCCGCGCCGCTGAAGGAAGTTGCTTTTCGGACCGGCCAGGGCGCACCCCTTGCGAGGTGCGCCCTTCCCTGTTGTTTCGACTAGCGGGCTATTTCTGTGGCGCGGGTTTCGCGGATTACCGTTACGCGGATTTGACCTGGGTAGGTCATGTCGGTTTCGATCTTGCGCGCTACGTCGCGGGCCAGCATCGAGGACTCTTCGTCCGACACCTGGCCTGGTTCTACGATCACGCGCATCTCGCGGCCGGCCTGGACTGCGAAGCACTTCTCGACGCCCTTGAAGGACTTGGCGATCTGCTCGAGATCCTCGAGGCGCTTCACGTAGCTTTCGAGCACTTCGCGTCGTGCACCGGGGCGCGCGCCCGAGAGTGCGTCGGCCGCATCGACTAGAGGAGCCAGGATGGTTTCGGCCTTCACCTCTTCGTGATGGGCCGCGATCGCATTGACGATCTTCGCCGACTCGCCGTACTTGCGCGCCAGCTCCGCGCCGATCAGCGCGTGCGATCCTTCGACTTCGTGCGTGAGCGCCTTGCCGATGTCATGCAGCAGAGCCGCGCGGCGCGCCTGCTTTTCGTTCAGGCCGAGCTCGGCCGCCATCGCGCCCGCGATGAACGCCGCCTCGATCGAATGCATCAGCACGTTCTGCGCGTAGCTGTAGCGATACTTCAGCATGCCGAGGAGCTTGACCAATTCGGGATGGATGCCGTGGACGCCGACCTCGATGATGGAGCGCTGCCCGGCTTCGCGAATCGACTCCTCGACTTCCTGCTCGGCCTTGCGCACTACTTCCTCGATGCGGCCCGGATGGATACGGCCGTCGGAGATGAGCCGTTCCAGCGCGACGCGCGCGATCTCGCGGCGAATCGGGTTGTGGCAGGAGATGACCACCGCTTCGGGCGTGTCATCGATGATGATGTCGACGCCGGTGGCAGCCTCAATTGCGCGGATGTTGCGGCCCTCGCGTCCGATGATGCGTCCCTTCATCTCGTCGGTGGGCAGCGCGATCACCGCGACAGTGCGCTCGGCCACGAACTCGCCGGCCAGCCGCTCGATCGCGATCGACACGATGCGCTTGGCGCGGCGGTCGGCCTCCTCGCGCGCTTCTTCCTCGACGATGCGAATCTGGCGGGCCGCATCGGTACGCGCCTGCCCGATCATCTCGTCCATCAGCGAGCGCTTGGCTTCCTCGCGCGTGAGGCCGGCGACAGCCTCGAGCTTGGAGCGGGCTTCATCGACGAGCTTCTGCCGCTCCTCTTCCTTTTCCGCGAGATTCTTCTCGCGGCCGCGCAGACTCTGATCGCGGCGATTGAGATCTCCTTCGCGCCGCTCGAAAGCTTCCTGGCGCTTCTCGAATGCTTCCTCCCGCGACTCGAGCTTGGCCTCGGCCTGCTGCAATTCACGCCGGCGATCGCGCACCTCGCGCTCCACGTCGGCACGAGCGCCGACGGCGACATCCTTTGCTTTGACCTCCGCTTCCTTGATGATGAGTTCGCTTCTGGTTTGCGCCTCTTTGACGATTTCCTCGGCCTGGTTGCGCGCGGCTTCCTGGTCGACGGCCTGCGCGCGACTGCGCGACAGTCCCCAGATCAGAAAGATCACGCTGCCAACTACAAAGCCGAGGATTGCTCCTATCAGATTCACCCGGGTGTACCTCCTCGACCCGCCTCTTCCGCGTAGACATGAGCCTGCGGCTCAAGGGCGCGGATGAGAGCGGACTCGGTAATGACGTAATGGAGCCGCCGGTCATGGGCTTCCTGCGGAAGTCCATCCAGCAGCTGGAATGAATAGGCGAGACCTACCGTGATCGCTTCGCGCGGCAGCGCCGCGATGAAACGATCATAATGGCCTCCGCCCCTGCCCAGCCGCTGGCCTTGCGGCCCAAACGCCACCCCGGGAACGACGATCAATGCGCCAGCCAGATCGGCGGGTGCGACGACATCACCATCTGCCGGCGGTTCCGATATTCCGTGGGCGCCCGAAACCAGCTCGGAGAGACGATGAACCCGAACCATCGCCATCGCCGCGCGATCGCGGCCGAGGCGTGGAAACAAGACCTCCTTACCTGAAGAGATTGCGTCGGCTGCGACCATCGCGGTCGCAACTTCGTTCCGGATGGGAGAATAGAGGGCGATCGCACGCGCCGCGCGATAGCACCCGGTCGCCATCAGGCGGCGTTGAATCGCGGTCGAGCAGATTCGCGCGAATTCAGGCGTCAATGATGCGCGGCACTGGCCGAGCATCGTACGCAAATATTTCTTTCGGTCCGCCACGGTCTTTTCCATGGCGGGAGCGGGCTTAACTACTCAACCACCACTGTACGCTTGCGCGCTGGTTTGAAGCCGGACCACGCCCCGGCGGGCCACCATCGAGCGCATCGCGATGCGTTCGCGGATAGTCCACCGTGGCACCGACAAATCCTCTCACGGGCCGCGCTGACGCGGGCCGCGCGTTGTGGCTAGTCACCAACCCTTTATCCCCGCCCCCGTACCATCTATCTGGACCCTCATGGGCATCCGCGCCTGCGAACCCGGCTCTCGTATTCCTAGCCATCGATCGCGGCGCTCAGCCTCTTGTTCATCGCCTCGATTTGCTCGACCAGGGCTTCATGCTCCTTGCGGAGATGCTCGAGCTCGTCGGCGAAGTTTAGTGCGGCCAGGATCGCCAAGTGGACTGAGCTTACCGCCTGGGTTCCCGCCTTGATGCTCTTGATCATTCCGTCAACGTTGCGAGCCAGGCCCTGCACCCACTCCTCGCCGGACTCGCTGGCGACGGTGAGATTCTGGCCCATGATCTCGACGCTGACACCCTTCACTGCTTAACCCAACTCGATCGCGTCGAAGCGCGACAGGATCTTTTCGATCCGGCTGCGTACTTCGCCGCGTTCCGTCTCGTGCTGCTTGCGCTCCTGTTCGAACTGCTTGATCTGTGCGACCGCTTCCGCGACGCGCCGCTCGCTTTCCGCCAGCTTCTGTTGAAGCTGCTCGTTGTCCTTGCGGAGCTGCTGGATGCGGCTTACCGATGCCTGGATGCGTTCGTCTAGCTGTTTGAGGACATCGATCGGAGTGGACATAGCTGAAACTTCTACCTTTACTTTAGTTTTCGATAAAGCAAGCTGTCAAGCTGCATAAGAACCGCTTGCGTTTTCCCCTTCACCTTCTCCGCCCTCGAACAACGCATCGACAAATTCCCGCGCATCGAATTCGCGAAGATCTTCAATACCTTCGCCGAGCCCCACGAAACGTACCGGGACTTTGAGACGTTCCGCAATCGCGATAACCACCCCGCCCTTGGCGGTGCTGTCGAGCTTGGCGAGGACCGCGCCGGTAAGCGGGACCGCATCGCCGAAGATCTTCGCCTGGCTGAGCGCGTTCTGCCCCGTGTTCGCATCGAGTACCAGCCAGGTTTCATGCGGCGCCCCCGGAAGTTCGCGTCCGGTCACGCGCGCGATCTTCTTCAACTCCTCCATGAGATTCACTTTCGTCTGGAGGCGGCCCGCGGTGTCGATAAGCACGGACTTCGCGCCGCGAGCAACGGCGGCCTTGACGGCATCGAAGGCGACGGCGGCGGGATCGGAGCCTTGCGACTGCTTGATCATTTCGACGCCGGCACGATCGCACCATACCTGGAGCTGCTCGATAGCGGCGGCACGGAAGGTGTCGGCGGCAGCGACGATCACGCTGCCGCGCTCGGCCTTCAGCTTCGCCGCGAGCTTGGCCACCGTGGTGGTTTTGCCGACGCCGTTCACGCCCACCATCATGATCACCAGGGGCGCATCGCCGGAGTCGGCGGGCGGACGACTGGCGGTATCGAGGATGCGTGCGATCTCGGCCTTCAGCGTATCGCGAATCGCATCGGGACGGCTGTCATTTCCCATCCTGGCACGTACCGCCTCGACGATCTTCATGCTCGCTTCCACGCCGACGTCGGCGGCAATCAAGGCTTCTTCGAGCCCTTCGTAGATCTCATCGACTTTCTTGCTGCCGGTGATCGCGGCGCGGATACGCGCCAGGAAATTCTCGCGGGTCTTGCGCAGCCCGATTCCGATTCGCACCGGGGCCCTGGGTTCGGGCGTTCGCGCTTCCAGCTCGACCTCGGGGAGAGGCGCGGACAGTGGCACGATTTCCTCGGCAGCCGAAACACGCTCGCCGAGCGCTGGAGCCGCTTGTTCGGGAGGCGGCGCGGGCTCTATCGACCGTTCGTAGATCTCTTCTTCGACCCTGTGGGCGGCTTCCTCTCCGGGAGCAGTTGGGGCAATCGGTTGAGGCCGCGATGGACGCGCCTTGCGCAGGCTCCACTGGATAAGCACCCCAACGAATGCGAGCCCGCTGCCGAGGACCAGCGCGATGGCGAGAATGGCAATGGTATTCAAATCGAGAGATAACACGGTCGATTCCTGCGATGCCGAAGGGCAGAAGCAGGAACAGAATAACAGCCAAGCTGGTCATCGGAAACCGCACGAGTTGCGCAGCGCTCAACAGGCATCGGTCGGCAAGGTGGCCGAGCGGCGGCGACTGCGACTATAAGATGGATGACCGCGTAACATCGCAGAAACACAGGAGCACTCGATGGGCAAGCTCGATGGAAAGGTCGTAATCGTAACCGGGGCCAGCCGCGGAATCGGC
>DATJWT010000170.1:0-2286 GCA_035500975.1 Binataceae bacterium (SeqCode) | reverse complement strand
GGGCTGCTATCGTCCGGCCGCTGCCGCTTCGTACTTCTCCAGCTCGCCGTATAGCTTCTCCACCTCGCGGCCCAATCGCTCGTACTTCGCGATGAGCTCGTCGGCATCCTTGCGCGCCAGGTAGAAATTCGGGTCGTTCATTTCCTGCGCCAGTGCGGCCCGTTCGCTCTCTTTCCTCTCGATGTCCGCCTCGATGCGCGAGCGTTCCTTCGCGGCGCGCTCGACGCTGCGCTTCCGCTCGCGATCCTGGTCATGATTTGGCGGTTCCTTGCGCGCGGGTTCGCGCCTGACCGGCGCGGGCGGGGGCTTCGACGCACTTGCGCCGTTTTTTGCGGCCGCGGCGCGCGCCTCCATCTCGGCTTTCTTGGCCAGGTAGTCATCGTAGTTGCCGAGGTAGCGAATCGCGTGGCCCTGTCCGACCTCGATAACCTCGGTTACCAGCTCGTTGAGCACGTGCCGGTCGTGGCTCACGATCAGAACGGTGCCGGGGAAGCGACGCAGCGCTTCGAGCAAGGTATCTTTCGCGATGATATCGAGGTTGTTGGTCGGCTCGTCCAGCAACAGGCAGTTGTTGCGGCGCGCCAGCACCTTGGCCAGCGCGAGCCGCGCGCGTTCTCCGCCCGACAATACTCCCGCGCGTTTCTCGACGTCGTCGCCCGAAAACAACATCGCGCCGAGCAGCCCGCGGATTTCCGGCGTGGTCATCCCCTGCGCGTCGTCGCTCAATTCCTGGTACACGGTATGGTTGTAGTTGAGCGACTCCGCGAGGTTCTGCGCGAAGTATCCCGCCACGACCTTGTCGCCGGTGACGATCTCGCCGCCGGTGAGCGGCTCGATTCCCGCCATCAGCTTCATCAACGTCGATTTTCCCGCCCCGTTGGGTCCCACCAGCGCGACCTTCTGCCCGCGTTCGATCACCAGGTCGACGCCGTCGTAGACCGTGAGGTTGTCGTAGCGCTTGACGATCTTCTTCAGCTCGAAGACGCGGCGCGTGCTGCGCTCGCATTGCGGGAACGTGATCGACGGCGGCTTGTCCGCCCCGACGGGAGGTTGCAGCCGCTCCAGCTTCTCGAGCTGCTTGATCCGGCTCTGCACCAGGGTGGCCTTGCTGGCCTGGTATCGGAAGCGGCTGATGAAGCTCTCGATATGCTCGATTTCCGCGCGCTGCTTCTCGTACGCGGCCATCTCGAGCTGGAAGCGTTCCTCGCGCTGCACCAGGTATTTCGAATAGTTGCCGTGATATTCGGTGAGCTTGCCGCGCGCGACCTCGACCGTGCGCGTGGTCACGCGATCGAGGAAATAGCGATCGTGCGACACGAGGATGATCCCGCCAGTGTACGATTCCAGGTACTCCTCGAGCCAGTTGCGCGCTTCGATATCCAGATGGTTGGTCGGCTCATCGAGCATCATGAACTCGGGTGCATCGAGCAGCAGCTTCGCCAGTGCGATACGCATGCGAATACCGCCCGAGAACTCGGCGACGTCGCGAGCCAGGTCTCCCTCCCTGAATCCGAGTCCGAACAGCACCGACGTGGCGCGGCTCTCGGCGCTGTAGAAATCGTGGCGCTCGAGTTCGTGCAGGATGTCGCCCAGTTCCGCGAGCGCCGAGTCATGCGCGGGGCCCGAATGCTCGCGCGTGAGGATCTCTTCCACTTCCTGCCGCCGCCGATCGAGGGCTTGCGCCCGATCGAGCGCCGACAGCGTCTCCGCGAGCACGGTCCGGCCGCCCATCTCGGGCGCATCCTGCGCCAGGTAGCCTACGCGCGTTTTCTGCGGGCGCGCGATTCGGCCGGAATCGAGCGGGAACACCTCCGCGATCAGGCGCAGCAGGGTGGACTTGCCGGCGCCGTTGAGGCCCACCAGGCCGACCCGCGCGTCATCGTTCATCGACCACGTGACATGATCGAGAATGGTCCGCGCGCCGTACGACTTGGTTATGTTATCGAGCGCGAGCATGGCTGAAACGACGATCGTACCAGCCGGAGTAGAACGGCGGAAGCCTGCGTCTCTCGGTGTTCACAACGATCTGCTAAGGTTTGCGCGTGTGATTTCTGAAAGGGGGATTCTGAGGGTGCGCCTGCCCGGAGTTCTGGCGGCCGTCGCGTTGTCCTGCGTCGCGATCGCGCGTCCCCTTCATGCCGACAGCGAACAGTCCCGATTGGTGACCAAGGTAAATTCTCCCGTCTCCGATATCCTGCAGTTCACTTTTCAGAACATCTGGGCGCCGACCATGTATGGACCGCCGGGAGGGCAGGGCAATTTCTTTTCGGTCGCGGCCAAGATCCC
>DATJWT010000169.1:0-3106 GCA_035500975.1 Binataceae bacterium (SeqCode) | reverse complement strand
ACGATCCAAGTGGCAATCGCGATGCGCTTGGTCGCATTCGCTACCGACAGTGAGCAAAGGAGCGCATCGTTCAGGGCCTCGGGAATAAACACACCCCCGAATCCTGCGTCTTCGGCTTCGCGCGCGAGCTGTACGAAACTTGCGTAGGACACGCCCCGTGGTGCGAGAGTGATGCCGTAACCCTTCATCGCCGCCTCTTCTCCTTTGGTATCTACGTCCGCAATACACCAGGAGATTCCGCGAACCCAAACGCCACGGTCAGCTCAGCCTGCGGTTTCAGGAGGGCCTGGGCAGGGATATTCAGGCTTTGGTCAGCCTCCTCAGGGATCAGGATTGCGGCGCTTCTCGCCGGTGTCGGAATCGAGAAACAGTTTTCCGGTCCGTTTCTGCCCCTTGAAGTTGAACATATTGGTCAGCGGACCCGCGATCGCATCGTAGGAACCATTCCCGATTCTGCCGAGCGACCAGTTGTCCTCGATGAAGCGCAGAATCGAAGTCTGGTCGGTGATCGTGTGATCCACGAAATTTGACTTCGCGTATGGCGAGATCACCAGCAGCGGCAGCCGCGGCCCGTAACCGCATCGCACCTCCGCGTCGCCCAGCGAAGGGTCGCCCGACCCGCAAATCCCCTGGCCGTTGAGCGCATCGATCGCCGACGACGAGCCGTTGAAGATCGGGCTCATCTGATGGTCGTAGTCGCCGTCGCTGTCGTCGAACGCGACTATGACGGCCATCTTTTTCCACTGCGGCAGCTTCTGTAACGCGTTGATCGTCTGGACCAGGAAAGTCTGTTCGTCCAGCGGATCCGAAATTCCGCCCGCGTGCCCGGTCTGGTAGCGCACCGCCTTGACGTAGCTCACCGCGGGCAGATTGCGCGCCTTCGCGGCCGGAATCAGATCGTCGAGGTCGTACTCGTGGTTGGCCTGCCCCGCGTGCCCGATCTCCTGGATATCCGCGGGCCGCGTATGCGCCAGGTTCGCGGTCTGCGGATAGTACTGAAACGGCGTGTATTGCCCGTTGTAGTCATTCACCACCATCCCGCTCACCGGGTTGGTGTGGCTGCGTTTGCACCCGGTCGTCCCGTTGGGATTGACGGTTTGCAGATTGAACCCGCCCTCGAACGATCCCCAGCTGATGCCCTTGGCGTTGAGCAGATCACCCATATTGGTTCCCGACATCTGCACCGTCTGCGCCGCCGTCGCGAAGCATACGTCTCCAGTCGGCTGCGCGTTGGCGACCAGCGTGTCCTCCAGCACGATCGCCGGGTTCGGCGGCGTCGCGATTGCCCCGTTGGTCTGCCCCGACACGAGGTTGATATGCCCCAGCAGCGTGCTGCCGAAAGTGGTGTCGTACGAGTTGTCGCTCATCGCGAAGCGCTGCGCGTAATTCCACAGCGCCGTGACCGTGTTCCCGTCGAAATAGCCCATCACGAACCCGCTGCCATACCCGTAGTCGGGGCATCCCGCCGGAAGCACGTTGAACTGGACGAACATGTCCATCAACCCGCCGTCGAATTGCAGCTGCTCAGTCTCGTAACCGTTGTCCGCATCGCAGGTGAATGCCTGCGAGCGGTCGTAGCGAAACGGGTTGATCAGGTTGGGATTGTTGTCCAGCAGCGCGGGCGTGAGTCCGTTTACGGAAGGCGTATGCTTGGCAGCGACAAACTTCGGCTCGCCGGGAGGATTCGCCGCATTCGGATATGTGCCGAAGTAGTGATCGAAGCTCTCGTTCTCCTGGAAGATAATCACCAGGTACTTGATCGGAGTGGTGGTGGGAAACCGGGCCGCCTCGTCGGCCGCGACCGGCGCAACCCAAACCATCGCGATCATCCAGACCGCTATGACCACCGACCAGATCATCGTCCGACTTCGATACATACTGCGCGCCTTTCCGGGTACGAGAGACCGTTTACGGTGTCAAAACCTTGCGACACAAGGCTTCTAGCGCTCCCGGGTTGTCGCGGGCAATGACCCCATTTGTCCTGACCTGCCCGATCGCGTACAAGCGGAGTGAATGAACCTGCGCAGCACCGCCGCGTTCGCGCTCCTGGGCTGGAGCCTGATGTGCCCTCCCCTTCACCATCCGTGCTGGCCTATCGGCGTCGTCCAGGAGGTTCTCGGGATCGGCGGTCTCTGCGAGAGCCCGGTCCCGAATCGCCGCGCACCTGCAAGTCAATGGATCGAGACGGGTGCGTATAGCTCCGCGGAGGAATGTCAAAACCAGGTCGATGCGAACTCGGCGTGCAAATGCGACGCAAACGGCAATTCAGGCGTTGAGCAAAAGAATCCTGCTGCCGAAGCCACGCCCGTGGGCTACTACCTGATGACGCCCCCGATGGTCTACGGCAAGGGCGCAAAAACCGACGCTCCCCTCGATCAGTGGAGCGGGCAATGGAACATCAAGGACGGAGAGGCGCGCAAACCGTTCCCAACCATGCAAACATGCGAAGATCGCAAGGCTGCGATCAGACGTGAGTACCTGGCTGAAGCCAGGAATGAGAAGGACTCCGATCTCAGCAAGCTCTGGATTCAATTCAGTGGCGCCTATGCGCAGGCGCAGTGCGTTCAGTCCGACGATCCGCGTTTGAACTGAATCGCCGCGCCAACGACACCCGGCTATTCAATCGACGAGATATCGATCGCGCTCGATCCCGCGGGCAACGTCAGCAGCAAACCGTCATAGCCCAATACCACCCCGTGCGGGCGCACCGCCGAGACGCCGCGCATGAATACCATCCGCGCGATCGCGTTCGGCGTCGGCGGTCCGATGTGACTCAGCACCAGCATCCGAACTCCGGCCGCGTTGGCCTCCGTCGCCGCCTCGACCGGGGTGGTGTGATAGAGCTGGATGTCGTGCATGATTTTGGCCGCCCGGTCGTTACCTTCATGTCGCGCCTCCGCCTCGATCATCTTCACCATCTCGGCCGACTGCGCCTCGCTGACCAGCACGTCGGCGTCGCGCGAGTTCGCAACCAGGTTCATGCAGGGCTTGGTGTCGCCGCTGATCACGACCGACCGCCCCTTGTAATCGAAGCGATATCCGTAGGCCGGCGCGACCGGCGCGTGATCGACCGTGAACGCCGTCACCTTGAGGCCGTCCTCATCGA
>DATJWT010000168.1:0-12558 GCA_035500975.1 Binataceae bacterium (SeqCode) | reverse complement strand
CCGATCCCGCCACGGTCAACTGAAAGCGTCCCTGGAGACGCGGCCATACCTCATCAAGGAACCACCAGAGCCCGCGCACGTTCGCATAGTAGGAGAGAGCACCCAGCGAAAGGATGCGATTTCCGGGAGCGCGCGGAGCAGCGGCGAGGTGACGGGCATCGGTGCCGTTGCGGGTCTGCTCCCAACGCGCGCGCGGATACTTTTCCTTGTAGTAGCGATAGTCGACCGGTGAATACGCGAACAACAGATCGGCCGACCGTATCACCCTGGCTTCGTAGTTCCGCAGCGAAAGAAGCTGAAGTTGATGGTGCGCCCTGGCGGCAACCCCGGCCTGCAACTTGCCGATTTGTTCGTACAGATATGACTCCGCGTTGTGCAGCGTGACGGTTTGTAGCGAGCCGGCATCGACGCCCCGAAAGCGCGGCAGGTAAAAGCCCATCCGGAGCTCTTCCGCATGAACTACGTCGGGCTTCCAGGACTGCGTCAACTCGTCGACTCGCTCGGCGAGCCGCGGAGAGCGCGCGCGCTCGTAGTGTGAGTGCAGCAAACCGCCGATGGCGCGAAACGGGAGCAACTGGCGCAGCGGACGGTAAAACTCTCCATCGTTATGGGCCGCGGCTTCGTCACTACTGTTCCATCCGGCATGAAACGCGTTGTACCCGATCACCTTGACTTCGTGGCCGAGCTCCCGAATCGCCGGCCACAGTTGGTAGTTCCGCAGCCGCGCACCCCCAATCGGAGGGTTCGGAATATCAGCGACCAGAGCCAGTATCCGCACTTCCCCCAATACCTACTATTGTCGATGGATCGGCTCCGCCGCATGGCGTCGGAGCCGCGGGAGGCGATTGCTCTTCCACCTACCCGGGGTCATGCAGTTCCCGAGTGCGGTGAAGTATTGCTTCGCACGGCCGCGTCTTTTCGTATGAGTACGCAAAGTGAATCGCCGGGATACTCGTTTGAAAGGACCATAGACGAAATCATCTCAGCGACTCGCGCCCACCGTCGTGATCCCATGCCTCGGTTGGCCGGGTATGTCCATCGTTCGGCCACTCTTAGGCCATACCTCGAGAGGATCCTCTCCAGGCAAGTCAGCAGAACCGGATAGACGTGAGTCTGGTCGGCCGCGACGTTCGTGAAGTCGAAACCCGCCAGTTTCCCGGTGAAAGCAAATCTGATTCTCGCCCTTAGCGAATGAAGGTTCGGCGTCGTTATCAGGAAATAACCATTCTCCGCGAGGTGCCCGGCGACCTGCTCGAATAACCATCCGGGATTGTGCAGGTGTTCGAGAACTTCAATAGCCGTCACCAGCCCAAAAGACGTTCCTGCCGATCCCAGGTCAAGATTGTGATCCAGGTCGGCGTGAAAGCACCTGAAGTGGTTCGACTTGGGCAGTGCAACGAATGACTCATTGTCAATTCCGCACAGGTTGGTGAAACCCTCGCGGCTCAGTCTCTCAAGCCATGCGCCCGTGCCGCAGCCCAGATCGAGCACAGGGGTTGCCTTGTCAATCAAAGGCAGGCTCATTACTCGTTCCAGAAGCGCCCCATGCAGTCCAGGAAGTGTCCATTCAACGAGCGATGGTTTCCGCCCACTTCCTCCGTGCGGGCCTTTTGCACTTCGCGTCGTACCGGTCGGATTTGAACTCGCGGATGTCAGATCTACGTCCCCTGGCTTCAGCGCCTCAGCGGAGAGGCGAAGGTTGCAGCGCATACAAGCGCCAACTGCCACTCGATTGGACGAGGCGCAGGTCCGCCGAATGTGCGGCATAGTTCTCCGCCGGCTCCTGTGTCCGAGTTACCACCCAGCGAGCACCCGTCGATCCAAGGAGCCGATCGAAGTTCTCCCGGGATGAAGGAATCGAAGCGTCGGTCGCCGGGTTTTCGAAGCCGGCGGCCTTCAGAGATTTGATACTTGTCGAGAAGTTTGGACTGATCGCCCAATGTCCCACAAACACGCGGGCGCCGATCAGTCCGGGTGCAACGGACCCAACCTCGAGATTCGCCAGTACCACAGGCGGATATTCAGAGTGCGAGTCAATCTGGGCGAGCACTCGCCAGAGACCGCCGCTTATTTCGTTCGCCCTGAACAGGAAAAGAACCAGGACGACGTTGTTGACGGGCAGGAGTAGAAGCGCTCCGAGCAGAGCGGCCCCCGCCGCTCGTCGAACCTTTACCTGTGCGAGCCCTCCGCTTATCTCGAAGAGCCGGGATAGTCCCAGCCCGGTGACGATTGACATCGGTACCGGCAATCCGTCAGCGATTTTTGAGCTGGACAGGTCGAAGACCACCAGGAGAATCACAACCAATCCTAACCATATGGCCATCCACCGAGCCGGGGAAGGAACTTTCTGCCGGACGATCTCGTAACAACCGAAAACGGCCAGCGGCAGCACGGCGCCCAAGCCGATTATCCAGAAGCGCCTGGGCCACCGAGCCCCGACTTGTATGCTCAAGGTGGCAAATTGCATCCAGAGTGCCTGGCGCGAGAGCCAGAGCGAGTAAATCAGACCAGGCAGCATGCTTGCGACTAGCACGATCGCTATCCATCTGCGCCTCTGGCTGGCGCGACCATGTTCACCGAGTGAAGTCAGGCAATAAAGCCCATAGGTCAGCGCGAGTAGCGGAGATTCGTACGGATGAAGCGCGCCAAGCATCAGATTTGCAACTCCTGCCAGCGCAAGGTTCCACCCGAATGCGGCCGTTTCGTCGCAGGTAAGCACGAGCCAAATCGTCAGCGCGAGCCATCCAAGAACGAAGGAATGGTACGGGAAAGCCATGAACCCGGAAAACCCGAAGATCTGAAGATTGGTGATGTCCGCTCCACGCGCCAGAATCGTGGGGATGTTGAGAATGCGGCAAACCAGGATGGCGACCGCGGACAACCCGGATGCGAGGCACAACACGAACAAAGTCCAACGCGCCGCTGGACGTGAGAATCCACAGCAAAGAGCGGCCTGGTAGGTCATGAAAATCGCGATCATGAGCCCGACGATCCCCAGAACGTTCAACAAGCCGGGGACTGGCTGTCCGGTGAAGCGCGACAAGCTACCAACGAGGAGGAAGAACCAATTGAAGTAAACTCCGGGGTTCGGGGTGGTCGTGTACGCGAGATTCCCCAGCCACGAACCGTAGCGCGCCTGTTGCGCCCACGACGCGTAGCTCAGGTTGTCCTGAGGATCGAACAGGAACCCGGTCGGAAACTGGTCGTTGGAATTGGGCGAGATGGCGAACCCTAGTTCAGTGCCCTTCGCGAGATGAAGCGCCAGAACGAACAGGGCTGCCGTCAGCGCACAAATCAGGGGAAACCAGTCGAAACCCTGCCCGTCACCTGGCGCGGCCGATGAGATTCGAATGTTTCCCACGCTCCAATCGTCCGGCTCCGGCCTGGATCGGATCGCCCTCAGAGGTCGCCAGTTCCGCACGATTCGATAATTTCGACAATTTTGGCCGCCATGTCTTTCCATCGCCAACGGCGCAGGCGCGTCGATAAGAGAGCGGCTTCGTGGCGCAGGTTTGAGAGTCTCGAGAAGCAAATCCGGAGCCGGTTGGCGACCTCTTCGGCGCTCTCTGGATCCGAAATCATTATCTCATCGAATGCCCCGACCATTTGTTCCGCGATCGGAGTCGTGCGAGTGACGATCGTGGGCAAACCCGTACAGACCGCTTCCTTGATCGCAAGCCCGTACCCCTCGTAGCGGGTCGGCGCCACCATGACATCGCAACCTCGCAGGACCTCGACCACGAAGTCCTGCCGGCTGTTGAATCCCAGGAAGCTTATTCGGTCCGCCAAACCATCGGCGCGAGCGCGGGCTATCCAGGCCGTCAATTCGACTCCCGCACCAACGACTACTAGTTTCGCTCTCCACGCGGGCGCTGCGCAGAGCGTCCTCCACGCCGAATACAACGTATCAAACCCCTTGCGCCGGTCTCCGAGACCTCCCACGAACGCAACCCCGATCGTCTCATCGGCAAGACCAAGCTTCTCTCGAGCGGTACTTCGCTCGGTTTCAGTGGGGATCCGGAACTTTTCCGCATCTATTCCAAGGTCGACCAGATGAACCCGGGCTTCGGGAATACCAAAATCATTGATCAGCTCTTCCCTCGTCGATCGTGACCCCGCAATGATCACTTTCGCGCACGCGAGTGCACGGCGTTCCGCGAGCGCTGCTTGTCGAAAATCGATCGCGGCTTTGAGCCGGCGGAGAGGTGAGGCCACGACGGCGGGTCGGAACCTGGTATGAAGGTGAATGATCCAATTGACATCCGGCCAGATGCAATTGCCGCCGTTGACAACAACCCGGCCGCTGCGCCGCGCAAGCTTTCTCGCTGCGGCACGACCGAAGCGATCGAGTAGCGGGTTGGCCAGAAAGTAAGAATTGAGCGGCTTGGGAACACGATGGAAAGTTATGTTGCGATGCCTGGCCAGCTCATCATCGACCCTGTAAGCAACCAAATGAGTCTCGGTACCACGCTCCGCCAGAAAGGTGGCAAGAGCGTGATTGCAGTGATCCATTCCCCCGGTTTTTACGAAATCACCGGTAACGAGCAGATACGGCTTCGGTACTGACTCTTCGATTGGTGGCACCGTAGGAGTAGGCGATAGCGCCAAACAGGATTGCATTGAGAAGCCAGAAGTCCATTCCCATGCTGGTGATGAAAGGATTGTAGTCGAAGGTGCCGGCTACAACGCTCACGTCGTAGCCGGCGACCAGCGCACCGAACACCGCAAAATCGCCGAGCGCCGGGGTTTGCGAGCACTTCACCGCGAATCGAATGGCCACGAGAATCGCAAAGGCGTAGGCAAGAACCAAAGGCACCCCGCCGTCAACCAGCCATCCCGTCCACTGGATTTCAACCCAGATCGGTGTGCTGTTGGGATTGTTCAGATTTCCGAAATAGTAACTCATCATTCCCCAACGCCCGAGCCCCGCGCCCAAAGGATATTGCGGCAACAACACATTGAGCGTGTACTCCAGGAATCTGCCACGCTCCTGGTAGAAGACCTGTCCAGGCGCGCTCTGCGTGAGCGCTCCGGTCGCGTTAGTGACTCCCTGCCCTCCGACGCGGATTGCGAGGTAGTAACCGCCGACCGCTATAACCCCAACGAGTACCAACGCTCGAACGGGCGAGATTCGCTGGCGAGAAGCCCAGGCTGCAACTCGCTGTCCCCGTGCGCTCACTCCCTGCCAGAAAAAGAGCCCGGTAAAGGCGGCAAGCGAAATGCCAAGACAGATCATCGCCGACTTGACGCCCGACAGGTAAACGGCAGCAACCCCGATCAGTGCGGCGCCGATCGATATCCAACGGATGCTCCGGTCACGATCTGTCAGGAAGAAGTAGAGACCGAACAACGTCGCATATTGGCCGGCCAGACCGACGCCCCCCGGAATGTCAGTTAGCCCCGACGGACGCAGAACCAGTCCGCCGGCGGCGTTCTTGTAGTAAAGCCCTTTGATGTAGTGACCCTTCGCAGTGGCGATAACCGAGGATAGGTTTCCGCGGAAGCGCCCAGGGTAGTAAACCTGCAGGACTCCGATGAGCGAGCTCAGCGCCTGGAACGCGAGCATGATGAGGAGGATTCGTCGAATCCCCGGTCTCTCAAGCGGTAGATTGGAAACCCACAGCAACGGCGCCAGAATCGCAGCATACAGAAGCGTCTGCATCGTACCCGAAAGCAAAGTGTTGGTATGGGGATTGAGCAATGCGAATAGCACAATCGCCATGACGACTATCGCGGGTTTGACGGAAGGATGGAGGCGCTTGCCGGGCGTAAAGATCAGCAGGAGCAAGAGGCTGACGCCGAACGCACCGCAACGCACCAAAACCCTCATTCCACCGATCGATGCGACCATCAGCCCGACCTGGCAGGCAAACTCGAACAGGACGAATCCCTCGACCACCGGGAACGGCCTGCGAGCCTGCCGGAACGATTGTTCGCGGGTGAGATTGCGCGGAATTCCTATTGAGCCGGCTGACATCGGAAATGTTACCAGCGGCGCATGCGATCTACTGTCATGGCTTGATCGCCACCAGCATCAGATTGTAGCTGAACCTGCGGCCGCGAAAAATACCGGGCCAGTGGAGCCCCGTATATGGAACACGTCCCTCGTTGCTGTAGACGATCCTCGCATTCCTCAGACCGCATTCTCGCACGATCCGAATCATATCAGCTTCGAGCAAATGCGTAATATGGGCCGGATAGAGCCCGGGAACCTTCTGGAACTGGTTGTATACCACGACGAAGGTCAGCAGGCCGAGCCAGGTCAACTGGTTAGGCGTCGTGACCAACAGAAGGGCTCCGGGTTTGGCCAGTCGGGACAGCTCGCACATCAAGGCCCGGGGATTTTCCAGGTGCTCGATCGTCTCGATACTTAGGACGACGTCCGCCGTCTCGTCGGGAAGATCGACCGGGCGCGGACCATCGAGGTTGACGGCGTGAAACTCGGCTTCCGCGGGGAAGCTCTCGTAGCGAACGATATCGACGCCGATGTATCGCGAACACATCGAGCGCACCATCGAGAAGAACCGGCCAGTGCCGCAGCCGACATCGACTAGTGTGCCTGCGCGAAGCTGTCGGCCAGTCAGCTCCGCGATGACCATCTCGTATACGGCTGCGGAACTGGTCGAGCCGGCGCTCAGAATTGCTCGTTTGGCCGCATCGTTCACGACCGTGATCTCACCAGCGGACGCGGTATCAACGGCCATTTCATGCACTGCGGCTGCGATCGTGGGAGCAGACGCCAGCCAGCGAAGAGAGCTCCCTGAAAAGCCTGTTCATCTGCGATTCGACGCCACAAAGCTGCTCCGCCCGGGTCTTGCCCGCGGCGCCCAGCCTGCTTCGTGCGCCCTCATCCACAATCAAGTGTCGCAACGCGCTGGACAGCGCGTCAACATTGCCGGGCTCGACTGCGACACCGCATCGTTCATCGACGATCTCGACAGCGCCACCGAGGGCCGTCGTTACGACCGGAAGCTGCGCGAACATGGCTTCGACGAACACGATCCCAAAGGGTTCAGGCGCGGTATTAGGCTGGCAAAAAATATCTGCGGCGCCCAGCAATTTCGCAACGTCGGCTCGTTGACCCAGAAACCTGATTCGATCGGCCAGGCCCAACGCGATCGCCTTGTCTTTGAGTTCGGAATTATACGTGACTTCGTCGCTGCGCTGGGGACCGCCCACGATCCAGCAGGTCCAACCGGGCAAGTCACGAAGTTTCGCCAGGGCATCGAGATGAAAGGTATGTCCCTTCCATCTCTCGAGACGGCTGACCTGGATTATGACCGTGGAATCGGCATCGGTTGCGAACTCGGCACGAAGGGCCGCCCGCGCCCCGGGATCAGGATTTTCGTGCTCGTTAGCCACCGGATAGTAGAGCACCCTGCCTTTGGCGCGAGGGAAGATGCCCACGACACCGCGCATTGAAAAATTGCTGTTGCAGAAGACCAGGTCGGGCCTGGTGCGGCTGGCCCATCTCTCGATCCAGTGTTTCCCTTCGCTTGCGCCATGGAGCCAGCAAACGAGTGGAAGACCATGCTTTCTCACCACCGGACCGAACATCGCCTGCACCCACGGCATGTGGCACACGACGACATCGGTGCGACCCCGCGCCAGGAGCCGACCCAGCCGCTTTCGTGCGCGATAAATCGAGAGCGGATTGCGCGAACGAACCTCGCTGAGGCGATGGACCCATACGCCGGTCTTCGCCAGGTCGGATGCCAGCCTGCCCTCGAAGCACACCGCGAACTCAGGATCCATTTCGGGACAGAGGCTGCGATAGCGGGCAAGCGAGACCAGGAAGGTTTCGACACCTCCGTACATGTTGCCGGCATCGATGTGCATGACGCGGATCATGCGATTTCGGTCGCGGTTCGATACGCTTCGAGCACCTCGGCGACCAGGCGATCGATGCCGAATCGCGCCTGCGCCGCAGCCCTGCCCGCCGTGGACAATCGCTCTCGCAGCGCGGAATCATTGACGAGACGATCGATCTTTTGCGCAAGGTCGGGGGCGTCGCCGCGACGAGTCGCAAGACAATCGACATTGTCGCGAACCAGCTCCTGGGCTCCTCCGGACGCGGTTGTGATCAAGGCCCTGCCGGAGGCCATCGCTTCCGCCACGGTCAGCCCAAACGGTTCGGGACGCGTGCTCGCGTGCACGACGATATCAAGCGAGCGCATCGCCGCCGCAGGATCATCGACGAACCCGGTAAATCCAACTCGATCGGAAATTCCCAACTTCGCAGCGAGCGCGCGCAATTCGTCGATCGAATGCTGGCTACCGGCGGTTTCATAAAGAGAGCCACCGACTATGTATCCGCGCACGAGCCTGTCGGCGGGAAGGCGGGAAAGTGCTTCGAGGAAAATATGATGCCCCTTCCAATGCGCCATGGTCGCGACCAGGCCCACGCGAATCGTACCTTGCGGAGCTTCGCTGAGATTGGCGAGACGGTCGAGGTCGAGCTTACGGCCGTCGGGCGCAAAGTCCGCGAGATCGATGGCGTCGTGCGCGGGCACTATCTTGAGACCCGGGCACACTCCCTTCAGATCTTCAGCCACGCTCGATGAATTCGTGATCGCAAGGTTGCAGCGCCGCTGGAGAATCGGCAGCACCCTGGCCATCACCGGCCGGCCACTGACGTAGTCGCGCACGTGCCACAACACGGGGACGCCCGCGGGGCGCGACAACGCGCCGACGACGTGCATCTTGAATCCGTTGGTGTGGATCAGGTCCGGACGCAAGCGGCGAATTTCCGCCCGCATCCGCGCGACATAGCCCGTGCTCACCATGCCGGTGGCGCACAAGCGTACGGCTTGGGATAACCGGCCCAGCGCCCCCCCGCGGTAATCGTCGCTGTCTCCGGTGCGAGCCAGCAACGCCGGAAACGGCAAGATGGTGCATCGAATTCCCAACCCTCGAGCGCGCGCAGGAAATGGGCCATCGCTGCTGCTGATCAAATCGAGATGCCAGTCGGGCCTGGCCTTCCTGATCCCGCCGGCCAGATCGAGCAGGGCGCGTTCTGCGCCTCCGAGCCCGCCGAACGGATTTAAATAGAGTATGCGCACGGCCTACTGAGTTGAGGAGTCCCGCTTCATCTTGTCGCGAAACGACTGGTACACCTGCCGGTAGCTCGTATTGTCGGGCGCCAGCGAGATAGCGCGCGAGTACGCATCGTCGGCGGCGGTGTAGCGATAGTCGGCTTCCTCAGCCTGGCCGAGCAGGAAGTACGCATCGGCAGCTTGCGGATTCATGTCGGTCGCCCGACGAAACATCGCGGCCGCCTGGTCCGGCTGATTGTTGTCGAGATAGAACTTGCCGAGCTGGATGACCAGGTTCGACGAAGGCTGACTGGCCAGCAGCTTGCGCAGGCAGGTCTCGATGAGCGGTTTATCGGCGGCCGCCTGCGCCATCGAAAGCAGCGAGAGATAGAGCGGCGTTGGATCGATGCCGTTGTTGACGCCCTCTTCGACCAGCGCTTTTGCCGCGTCCACGTTGCGGGCCGGAGCATAAACGTCGGTTATGAGCGATTGATAGGGGCCGATCGAATACGGGTAATCCTCGATCGCCTGCTTGAAGTAGGTCTCCGCCTGCGCGTTCTGCCCCGCATGGACGTAAGCGTTCGCCGCGCCGATCAACAATCCATAGTCTGGTTTCTCACCGCCATACTTGTGGATGTAATCCGCCAGCAGTCGCGCCTGATCGTCGAATCGTCCTTGCGCGAGGTAGAGGTTGGAAAGACCGTCCAGCCCGCCGGGGTCACCCTTCGCAAGAAGCTGCCGGTAACCGTCTTCGACGGCATGCTCGACCGCATCGGAGAGAAAAGGAACGTAGCGATCCGCCAGGTAGAAATGCATCCTGTTCGCGGGTGCGTTGTAGATCGAAATCGTGATCTGGCGCAGCGCCTCGTCGGCCTGGCCCGCGGCGAAGAGTTCCTGGATGTAGCGGTCGCGCGGTCCGGGGTTGACGGGATCGAGCCAGACCGCGGTTCGAAACTCCTGGAGCAGCGGTGCGAAACCGGCGCTCTCCGGGATGAATCGCGGCAACTCCATGTGGGTCTCGGACCGGGCTGGATGTTCGAATACATCGGCAAGTGCCTGGGTCCCGGTTTCCGGAACGGTCAGATCGAAGGGATAGTTCGGTGCGGGATCGTGAATCGCGAGCATCGTGAAAAACGCGGCGCCCCCGGTGGCGGCGATCGCGAGAATCACCTTAATCGCCGTTGGAACGCTCCCCCGCCGTTCTCTGCCGCGCAACGCAATGCGAACAGCCAGGGCGACCAACACCGTGAACAGCAACGCGTTGGCGGGAATGCGCAGGCAGAACTCGAAGATCTCGTGCACCGCCATCGCGGGAATTGCTGCCATAAGCGGAACCAGGAGAAGCCAGTCTTCAATCCCAAGCCGGCGGCGTGCGCGAAACAGGATTGCGAGAATCGTCGCGAAAAGCGCAACCAGCAGGAGGACGCCGACCACGCCAGTCTCGGCAAGCAACTGCAGGTAGTCGTTGTGCGCTTCGCGATAGGTCAGTGGAAACCACGGCGGGACCCGATAGTGAGGAAACGCGACCGGCCAGGCTCCCAATCCCACGCCAAGCAATGGATACTCGCGAATCATCGCAATCGTGCCTTGCCAGATAGACAGCCGACCTACGAGTCCGAACTCGGCGTTCGTACTCACCGTGCCCTCGAGTCGCGCCGCCGCGTGATGCGCGATAGTTGGGCCCAGGATAACCGCCGCGAGCGCCGTCGCCGCGACGACCATCGTCACTCCCACCGCGAGCGGTCTCCATCGCCATCTGAGGAAGGGCGACGGTGGTGGAGCGCCATGATGCGCCGGCGTCTCCTGATGGGCGGCGGGCAGCGGGACTGCGGCGAGGATAAAGAATGCCGCTATTCCGGCCGCTGAAGCGGCCCATCCGCCGCGCGACAAACTGAGAAGGATCGCCATCGTGATCACGAACAGCCCCGAAGCGCTGACCAATTTGAATCCGGTTATTCGCGGCGTGTAGCGCAGCGGAACGTTGTAGAACGTGCCGGCCAGGGCGAGCGGCAGCAGGATTGCCAGGTAGTTCGCGAAGTCATCGGGGTTGACGAACGGCCCGCAGGCGCGAAGAAGCACTTGGCCCCCTGACGCCCAATCGGAAGGAGTGAGGATCCAGAGAATCTTTCCGTTCCACGTCGCCCAATTCGCCAGCCCCAGCAACGCAATCAGCAACCCAAATGCTAGAATCGAGGCCATCATCACCTGGATAAAGCGGCGTTCCCGCTCGGGCTCGCCAAGTGGATACCCGATGACGAGCAGGAATACGGCGGCATACGCGCAGCCCTCGATGAGCGCGCTCCGGCTCAGCGGCGGAGAAACGGACACGCCGTATCGAGGCAATCGATCGCGCTCGGCGGCGAGCTTGTTCAAATCGGCAGCCGATGCCGCCGGCGCCGCGGCTTCGTTCGAGGCAGCAAAGGGAATAAGTGCGCCGCGTTCTACGTCCTGCTCGCTGGGCAGGATGTATACCCTGGGCGGCGGCGCAGCCGTCTCAACCACGGGAATATCGGCGTATGGTGCGCGCTGCGGCCATCCCGGCAGCACGCGTTCATAGAGTGAAAAGGCGCCCCGCGATCCCGATGCGAGCAGATTCGGAGGAAGCCGAATCAGCTGCGCGGCGCAGAATCCCAGGAACAGGCAGACCGGGATCGCAAAGATGGCGGCGGCCCGAAGTGGACGACCGTCATCTCCGCCCCGCAGCGGCATGAGCGCTAACCACAAGACCATCAGGACGAAGGCGGCCACCTCCATCGTCTTGAAGGCCCAGGGATAGACTGAACCGAACGCCAGCGCAGTGAAGCAGACGAGCAGAATCAACGCGCCGCTTACTACGCTGTCAAGAAACCGCACGACTATGTGTTGGAACTGACTCCCACCAGCGCGAACGCAGCAGCACCCGAACGACGGAGAGAACCGTGGCTAGCCTGCGGCAGCAGTCTCGCTGTTGCCGGAGGCGCTCCGGTCATGATCTCCGTAGTAGTAGTGGTAATGGTAGTGGCTGCCCATATCCCCGGTCTTGTTGAGCACCAGTCCCAGGATCTTCGCACGCGCATAGCGCAGCCGCGAAAGCGCGGAACGCACCTGTTGCTTTGGCGAATCGCTTCTCGCCACCAGAATCACACCGTCGACCAACGTCGACAGCAAGGTGCTCTCACTGGTCTGCGTGACCGGGGTGCTGTCGATGATCACGTAATCGTAGGAGTCCTCGAGCTGCGACAGGATCGCGCGCATCTTCTCTGAGCCGAGCAGTTCGCTGGGATTCGGAGGAATCTCGCCCGAGCTCAACAGATCCAGCCCTTCGATCTCGGTGGAGCGAATAGCCTCCTTGAGTTCGCGGGCGCCGGTGAGAACCTCGGTCAGGCCGAAGAAGTTGTCGAAAGCGAACAGATCGTGGCATCGCGGCAGCCGCAAGTCGGCGTCGATGAGGATGACCTTCTTGTGCGTCATCGCAAGCATCACCGCCAGGTTCACCGCGGTAATCGTCTTGCCATCGCCCTTGACGGCGCTGGTAACCAGCGCG
>DATJWT010000167.1:0-6094 GCA_035500975.1 Binataceae bacterium (SeqCode) | reverse complement strand
CGCCGCCACCGCCAGGTACGACATCTGCGCCGGAGTCAGTTCAAAAAAGTACGCCGAGATGTAGAAATCGAGCCCCTGTCTCATACCGGTCGAAATCGCGCCGACCACTCCCGAAATCGTCAAGGCGAGAAAAGATCGATTGGTCACCGTACCCGCGATCTCGTGGAACTTTTCGCGCCACGTGCCCCGCACCCGCGGCTCATGCACCAGGCTCTTGATGAAATGATGGGTGCCCACGCTCGAGATCATGATCGACAGGAAGATCGCGAGACCCGCTACCACCGCGGTCTGGCTGTAACCTGCGCGGTTGAGCAATCCCAGCGGATGAGTCGCGTCTTTGCGCAGAAACACCTGCAACGCCAGGATCGACATCCCTGCCCCGCCCAGGGTTCCGAAGAAAAAGCGCGAGCTCATCAGGCTGGTGCGCTGGTCGTAGTCGAGCGTGAGCTCGGGCCCGAGCGCCGAGCTGGGAACTTCATACAGGCTCAGCAGCACCCGCACCGTCACCAGCATCACACCCATGTAAATCAGCAGATGCGCCTGCGACCATCCGAGCGGTGGATTGAACAGGAAGTAAAATGCGACCGCGGCGGGAACCGCCGCTGCGTACATGAACGGATGACGCCGGCCCCATCGCGATCGCGTGTTATCCGACCATTCCCCGATCAGCGGATCGCAGATCGCGTCGAAGATGAGCGTCAGCGCCATCGCCCCACCAACCCAGGCCGCCGGCAACCCGACCACCTGGTTGAAGAACAGCATGAGCGCTGCGGTCAGCGTCGTCTGATGGACTCCAAAGGCGACCGAACCCACGCCATACAAGACGTTGGTCGAGAAGGTGAGCGGCGGTCGCTGAGATGCGGATTCCCGGCTCACCACGCGCGTTCCCCGCGCTGCGCGCACTCGACTCCCGCATCCGCAAACAGAATCTGCCCCGTCATCAGCGAGTTCTCCTCGCTCACGCACCACGCGAGCAGCGCGGCCATCTGCTCGGGACGCGCAGGATAGGTTCCGCGCATCGGCACCATCTGCCCCATCGCGGCTTTCCGATCGGGATCGGCAAAAATGTATGCCGCCGCAGGCGTGTCGATAAAACCCGGCGCCACGACATTAAGCACGATTCCCGCACCGGCCCATTCGGGCTTGACCGCAACCCTGCGGCACCATCGATTCAACGAATGTTTCGCGTTCGCATACAAACCCAGGCCGACCTGCATCGCCTGGGTCGGCGTCATCTTCTCTATCGGCGCAATTTTCTTCGCATACTCCCATCCGGCAGCCGTCGCCCTCGCCTCGTCCATACTGAGACAAGCTTCGACGACCTCAGGATCGACCGGGCTGAACGACGCGATCGATGACACCGCGACCGCCCGCGGCGCGGGACTGTCTTTCAGCAGCGGCCGCAACCCGTCGAGGGTTGCGACGGCGCCGAAGAAGTTGAGCGCCAGACTGGTCGGCGGCGGCCCACCGCCCGCATTCGCGACGATGCCGTCGATCTTGCCTCCCGACAGTCGCGTCACGCCCGCAACCAGCGCGGAGCGTCCGTCCGCGGTCGCAAGGTCCGCGGCGACATCACCATCGCGCAGGTCGCACGCAATCACGCGCCCGCCCCGTCCCCGAAGATACGCCGCGGTCGCGGCCCCGATGCCGGACGCCGCGCCTGTGACTACATAGGTTCGATTCATTGCTGATGCTCCGATTCAATCGCCGATGATTGAAGTCCCGTATGAGCAACCACGATGCCATCGCCGGGGCCTCGCGCATCCACGGCTTTTCGATTGCTCCGCGCGCAAGGTCAGACCTGCGTGCAGTGGAACCGATGCACCTGACGGGGACATGGTGGTCTTCAAAAGCGAATGCGCAAAATTGCCGCCGCTTGAGCAGGATTGCCGATGACTCTTAGAATGACTATTCTAAAACAAGCGTTTTGAGTCAAGCACGAGACGATGGCCTCGCGACAACCCAAACCGGAATCGATCGATGCCGCCGCGCGCGCCACGGTAGGCGTGCGCGGCCATCGCATCCGTAATCTCGCCAAAGCCGAAGAACGCCGCCGGGAAATCCTCACCGGCGCGGCACGGGCGTTCGCGCGCGCGGGCTTCGATGCCACCAACATGGATCAGATCGCGCGCGAATGCGGCCTCGCCAAGGGCCACATCTACCACTACTTCCGCAGCAAGGAAGAAATCTTCACCGAGATCCGGGTCGACGCGGTAAACCGCGCATTTGAACGCCTCGCCCCTGTCATTCCCCTGATTGATACCGATCCCGAGCAGGCTCTGCGTAAAGCGATCTCGAGCGTGGTCGGTCGCATCCTCAACGAAGAAGAACGCTACGAGCCACTGTTGACCGACCCGGTTTCGTTGAGTCCGGAAAATCGTAACCGCATCCGGACCGCGGGCCGCCGTTACGAGCGGACCTTCACCGCGATCCTGCGGGCAGGAGTTGCCCGGCGCATCTTCGTCCCCGGCGATCCCAAGCTGATGACCTTCGTGATCCTGCGCGCCGCCTTCACGGTCGCGAACTGGTATCGCGCGGGCGGCCGATGGAAACCACGGTTCATCATCGACCAGGTCACCGATCAGCTCCTCCGAAGCGTGCTCCGCCCGAATCGCGTTCGTACCTCGTCACCGCGCAAGTAGACCTGGTCATTGATGACGCGGGAAAAGATGCGCCCGCACATCGCCGGGTCGGTGACCGTCGCTTTATTGAGTCTTTTGTCCATTGGACAACTGGCGGGAAGTAGGCGTAGAGGAAAATCAGTTAATGGCCCGGCTTTAGGAGTGCCCCGCATGAAAGCTGCCGTGTTCCATGGACCCAAGCAGCCGCTGAAGATCGAAAACGTCGACATCGATGAGCCCCGCGAACACGAGGTCCTCGTGCACACCGTCGCCACCGGCGTCTGCCACAGCGATCTGCATTTCGTCGAGGGTTTGTATCCCCTCCATGCTCCCGCGGTGCTCGGGCACGAGGCCGCCGGCATCGTTGAGAAAGTCGGCTCGGCAGTCACATATCTGAAGCCCGGCGATCATGTGATCGCGTGTACCTCGATGTTCTGCGGGTACTGCGAAGACTGCATGTCGGGCCATCCGAACCGATGCTCCAATCGCGCGGCCACGACTCGCCCCAGGGACGACAAACCGCGGCTCGCCTTCAATGGAACGGCTCTCACCCAGTTCGCCGATCTCGCCACCTACGCCGAGAAGATGCTGCTGCACGAGAACGCCCTCGTGAAAATCGGCAACGATATTCCGCTCGATCGCGCCGCGCTCATCGGATGCGGTGTCACCACGGGCGTCGGCGCGGTGCTGAACACCGCGCGCATCGAGCCCGGCTCCACGGTGGCGGTCTTCGGATGCGGCGGCGTCGGCATTTCCGCGATCCAGGGCGCGCGCATCGCCGGCGCGCGCAAGATCATCGCGGTCGATCAGTTCGAGAACAAGCTAGCGATGGCCAAGCGGTTCGGCGCGACCGACACTATCGATGCGTCCAGCACCAATCCCGTCAAAGCGATTCGCGCGATGACTGATGGCGGCGTCGATTACTCCTTCGAGGCCGTCGGCCTCAAGGTCCTTGCCGAGCAATGCTACGACGCGCTGCGCCCGGGTGGTACGGCGACCATTATCGGTATGATTCCGGTCGGGCAGAAAGTCGAAATCGACGGCCCCAAGCTGTTGAGCGAGCGCAAAATCCAGGGCTCCAACATGGGCAGCAACCGCTTCCGCATCGACATGCCGCGCTATATCGATTTCTACCTCCAGGGCCGCCTCAACCTCGATGACATGGTCAGCAAGCGCGCGCGACTCGAGAACGTCAACGAAGCTTTCGAAACGATGAAGAAGGGCGAAGTCGCCCGCACCGTCCTGATGTTCGACTGATCAAGTGGCGCGTGGCGCGCCGGATGAGGGGTCACATGGAATACAGAGACTTCGGACAGACCGGCATCAAAATCTCCGCGGTGGGATTCGGATGCTGGGAAATCGGCGGCGGCTACGGAAGCATCGAGGAGACCGATTTCATCAAGGCCGTCGGCCACGCCCTCGACCAGGGCATCAACAGCTTCGACACCGCCGAGGCCTACGGCTTCGGCGCATCGGAGAAATCGCTCGCCAAGGCGCTCGGCGCGCGCCGCAAGGAAGCAGTCATCACCACCAAGTTCGGCATCGGCTATCCCGATGCGCCGAACTATCGCGACAGCTCGCGCAAACGCGTGATGGAATCGATCGAGAAGAGCCTCAAGGCGCTCAACACCGACTACGTCGACGTCTACCTCATCCACTGGCCCGATCGAAACATCCCGTTCGAGGAGCCGATGCGCGCACTCGACGACCTCGTAAAGCAAGGCAAGGTACGCGCGGTCGGCCTTTCCAATTTCAAGCTTCATGAAATCGAGGCATGCATGAAGGCGCGCCGCGTCGACGTGGTCCAGTATTGCTGGAACATGTTCGATCGCCGCATGCAGAAGGAAATTTTCCCGTATTGCCGCGAACACAGGGTCGGCGTGATGGCGTACGGGTCGCTCGCGTACGGAGTTCTCACCGGCACGATGAGCGAAGAGATGGATTTCGGCAAGGATGACTGGCGCGCGCGCCGCGGCAAGCTCGGCAACATCAACCTGTTCCAACATCTCTTCGGCCCCGATCATTTCCTCAAGAACCTGCGCACGGTCGAGGAGTTGAAGGGCATGGCGCAGCGCTACAAGAAGACCCTGCCGCAGTTCGCGTTGCGCTGGACGCTCTCGAATCCCGTCATCAGCACGGCGCTGGTCGGATGCCGCAACGAACGCGAAGTGAATGACAACATCGGCGCGGTCGGATGGAACATCTCCGATGCCGACATGAAGGAGATCGACGCGATCTTCGCCCGCAACGGCGTGAATGCCCTGCCAGACGTTTGGCTCGAAACGGAGTAGGATACGAATCCTCAGCACTAGCAATTTGGAGGGTGCAGCAATGCCGGTTCAGAAATTTGCACCAATGACCAAGAACTTCCCGACCTTTGACTGCGATGCGCACGTGGCCGAGCCGCCCTGGCTCTGGGACCGCGCCAGGGATTGGCTTACCCACGACGAATACGAAGCCTTGAAGCAGAGCATCTGGTTCGACAAGGAATCGAAGCAGCTCGTGGTCAACGGCGTCGCCAATTCCGGACTCGGCTCGCAGCGAATCCACGGCTCGCCCGGCATGGTGAACGTGCTGTCTCTCGCAGGACCCGGCCTCAAGCACGACATCCAGCGCGCCATCAACGTGCGCAATCTCGATCCCAAAACGGCGCTCACCGCGGAGCAGGCCGACTATATAGATCACAAGGGCGCATATGAACCCAAGGCGCGCCTCAAGGACATGGACGTCCAGGGAATCGACCAGGTGATGATCATTCCCAGCGATATCGACACGTACCCATGGATCGCCAACTCGATGGGCGCACGCGCGATGTGCAAGGCGTACAACGATTGGGCCCACGAGTATTGCCAGGAAAATCCCGAGCGCTTGTTCTTCGCCGCGCTCCTCCCGATGCAGGATCCGAAATTCGCGGAAGATGAAATTTATCGCGTCGCGGACAAGGGATGCCGCGTCGGGCTGGTCCGGCCCATCGATGCGATGGGCAATTACCCCATCCAGCCCAAGTACGCGCGCGTGTGGCGCGCGATGGAAGAGACCGGTGTCGTGTACGGGATGCACCCGTTTCCCGCGCTCGGGCTACTGAAGCCGCCGGGATACACCGAGCAGTATTCAGGCGCGGAATTGATCGGGCTCAGCGCCACCTCGGCCGCGCTGCCGCACACTTTCCTCATCAACGTGCAGGACTTCCAGGCGGAAGCATCGCTGTGGGTCACGATGGTCCTGATGTCGGGATTCTTCGAGCGCTTCCCCAAGCTGCGCGCCGCCGTGTTTGAGGCATCGTCAACGTGGCTCAGCTTCGTGCTCGACGAATGCGACAAGGCATACAAGCTCTATCGCAACGATCGGAAGCTGCCGCCCCTGAAGCGCTTGCCCAGCGAGACGTTCTTCGCCCATTGCGTGACCGGGTTCGAGGGCGATGAAGCCCCGCCGTCACGTTTCCCGGAATTTTACCAGGACATCCTGGCATGGTC
>DATJWT010000166.1:0-8892 GCA_035500975.1 Binataceae bacterium (SeqCode) | reverse complement strand
GCATCGGGATACGGTGATGAATCTCAGCGTTCGCGTCGGTCAAGGATGCGAGCGGCTACATGACCGCATGGTGCGTGATGTTCAAGTGACCGCCATCGAACTAGATGAACAATGGGACTTTATCGGCAAGAAGCAAAAGCGGGTAAAGCAGGGGGACTCCGAAGAAAAGGGCGACGTGTGGCTGTTCATCGCGCTTGCGGCGAACCAGAAGGCGATTCTCAGTTATGTCGTAGGCAAGCGGTCCGTTGAGAATACGGAAGCGCTCGCATTCGATCTTCGTGCCCGTGTCGTGACGCGCCCGCAAATCACGTCAGATGGCTATGCGCCCTACGTTAGCGCCGTTCAGAATGCTTTCCGCTCGGGCGTCGATTTTGCCGTTCTTACAAAGAAGTACGTGGGCGATTCCAATCTGCCCGACGCGGCGCATCGCTACTCGCCCGGTCATGTGTCTGGCGTCGAACGGACCGTAATAAAAGGAAACCCCGATCCGGACCTGATCAGCACGTCATACGTGGAACGATTCAATCTGTCATCGCGGATGCAGATGCGACGTTTTACCCGACTCACGAACGGCTTTTCAAAGAAGCTAGAAAATCATCGCGCGGCAGTGGCGCTCTGGATTTGCTTTTACAACTTCTGTCGCGTCCATGAAACGCTGCGCTGCACGCCTGGGATGGCGCTCGGCATCACGGATCACATTTGGACGATTGCGGAATTGATCGCAGCGGCGCTTGAGCCGATAGACGTTCCCCCGATACCGCAAGAGCCGCGTACAACGCTGCGACCGGGCTACACGCCGTTCAAGCTGCGCGTGATTCCCGGCGGAAAAATCACAAAGCCGAGAAGTTAGTGCTCGGCTTTCCAGCGCGCATATTCTTCGGCGCGCTGTTTCGACTCCGGTCCGGAGAAGATCGTGACGTAGCAGCGACCGTCTTCATCGGTTGCTTCTGCACGCCAATCGCCAGGATATTTCCGATCTTCCATCACTTCGTATTCCATGGTCGGCGCTCCTAATATGAAACTTCCACGTCGATATTATCGACGCAAGTTTGGGGCCGTGTATGGCTTGGACCGGTTTTCCATGTGCCAGTACGTGTTGTCATGCTCGAAAGCCCAGCAACATCAAAACAGCGCCATTCTCCACCGGGCGGAAGACCAGAACTACTGCTGCCTGCAAATTGATAGCCGAGCACGTGTTCGCGTCCACGTTTGGTGCCTAAGCAGTGTGGACAAAATTCACGATAGTGACCGCGATAATGGGCAGTGACGATGAGTTTTTGAAGAACCGCATTGCGCAGCGTTGAATAGGACATTTTCTCCCGCCCTTTGTTTACGTCGAGGAGTGTAGCGAAATAACATCGGAAGGGAAATTAGGACACTCTTGACCTTGAAACCGGACACTAGCTTGAAAATTGCCCTGAATTAGGACAGTACCGCTCCTTCTTACTCGTTGACTGCGGCGGAACTCGCCGTTAGTCTCGACGGTTTCCACATAGGTTTGAGGACCGTCGTATGCCGCAGATTCTCGTAGAAAATCTGTCGAAGACGTACCGCGTGTCTGAACGGCAGCCCGGAGCGTGGGGCGCCGTGAAGGGCCTCTTTGCGCGCCGCTACCGGATCGTCGAGGCACTCAAGCACGTCAGTTTTTCGCTCGAACGCGGTGAGCTGCTCGGCTTTATCGGGCCCAATGGCGCGGGAAAATCCACCACCATCAAGATCCTGTCGGGAATCCTCGAACCGCTGTCCGGTCGGTGCGAAATCGATGGCCTGGTTCCGTGGCGCGACAGGATCCGACATGTCGCGCGGCTGGGAGTCGTGTTCGGGCAACGGACCCAGCTCTGGTGGGATTTGCCGGTGATCGATGGGTTCAACCTGCTGCGCGATATCTACCAGGTGCCGGAGGCGGAGTATCGCCGTACCTGCGACGAGATGGTGGGACTGATGCGCCTAGAGCGGCTGCTCGATCAGCCGGTGCGGCAGCTGTCGCTCGGGCAGCGGATGCGATGCGAGATCGCCGCCGCAATGTTGCATCGCCCGTCGCTGCTGTTTCTCGACGAGCCGACGATTGGACTGGATGCCCCTTCCAAACTGGCGGTGCGCGAATTCGTGAAAACGCTGAATCGCGAGCACGGCGTCACCGTGATTCTCACCACTCACGACATGCACGATATCGAGGCGTTGGCCGAGCGCGTCATCGTGATCGGCAATGGTGTCATCCTCGCTGACAAGCCATTCGAACGATTGCGGTCCGAGGTTTTCACCGAGCGCCGCCTGTTCGCGGATTTCGTCGGCGATGCTCCGCTGCTCGACATTCCCGAGGCACAGGTCCGCAATCGCGACGGCAACTGCGTCGAGCTCTCCTTCGACCCCGCGGTCATTTCGGTGCCTGCCCTCATCGAGCGCATCACCGCACGCTACGAACTCGCCGATGTTCGCATCGAGCAGCCGCAAATAGAGGAAGTCATCGCGCGCTTCTACGATATCCATGGCGCAGGCGAAGCGTGATGGCCGCAGGCGCTGTCCCGCTGCGATCGTATCGCGCGATCTTCGCCGCGCGCTTCATGCTCACGCTGCAGTACCGGGTTGCGGCGCTGGCCGGCGTCGTCACGCAACTCTGGTGGGGGATCATCAAGGTGATGGTGTTCGCAGCCTTCTACCACGGCGCATCGCACTATCAGCCGCTAACCTTTGCGCAAACAGTTGCGTATGTATGGTTGGGCCAGGCCTTCCTGATGCTGATGCCGTGGTGGGGCGATCCGGAAATCACCGAGATGGTGCGGAGCGGGAATGTTTCTTACGAGCGGCTGCGTCCGCTCGATACCTATTTCTTCTGGTACCTGCGCGGGATGGCGTGGATAACGGCGCGCATCGTACCGCGCGCGACAATGATGCTGCTCTTCGTGGGGTGGATCGTTCCGGCGATGGGACTCGGAAAATGGGGCCTGATGATGCCGCCCAACAGGGCTGCCGCGACCCTGTTCGTTGGCGCCATCCTGCTCGCGGTGCTTCTCTCCAGCGCGATCCTGATGCTCATCAACATCCTGGTGGTCGTGCTTGTCACCGACCGCGGTCCGAGTCTGCTCGCCTCACAGATCGTAACGCTGCTCTCCGGCATCCTGGTTCCGCTTCCGTTCTTTCCGGCCTCGATGCGCGCGGTGCTGTTCTTTCAGCCATTCGCGGGTCTTGCGGATATTCCATTTCGAATTTATTCCGGCGCATTGGCCGGAGGCCTGGCATTCGCTGGACTTGTCCAGATGACCATATGGATCGGGCTGCTGATCGCAATCGGTCATGCATTGCTGGGGCGGGTGATGGGCCGGCTGCAGGTGCAGGGCGGGTGACGGCGTGAGCGGTCTCAGTCTTTACTGGCGCTACCTGGCCGCATCGCTGCGCGGCCAGATGCAGTACCCGGGATCGTTTCTTACCCTGCTTCTCTCACAGGCGATCGCTTGTGCGGCGGAATTCGCAGCCATCTGGGCGCTGTTCCTTCACTTCGGTCAGATCAGGGGATGGACCTTCGCCGAAGTCGCCGTGTTCTACGGAGTGATCAACATGTCGTTCTCGATCGCCGAGGTAACGGCGCGCGGCTTTGACATCTTTGGCGGGCAGTTCGTAAAGACCGGCAATTTCGATCGCCTCTTGCTCCGTCCCCGCAGTACTCCGCTGCAACTGCTCGGTCACGAATGCCGTCTGACGCGCTTCGATCGATTTCTCCAGGGCGTTGTCATATTCGCGGTGGCAGCCCGGTTCGTTCACCTCGACCTGAATATCACGACGATCACGCTGGTCTTCGCGACCATCGCCGGAGGAGTCGCGCTCTTCACCGGCATCATGATCCTGCAAGCCACGTTGTCGTTCTGGACGATCGAGAGCCTCGAAGTCGCCAATACCCTTACTTATGGCGGGGTCGAGGCATCGCAGTATCCCATCGACATCTACGTGAGATGGTTCCGCAATTTCCTGATCTTCGTGGTGCCGCTCGCGTGCGTAGGCTACTTCCCGATAGTGCGGATCCTCGGACACGCCGATTCGCTGGGCGCGCCCGCATGGGCATGCGCCGCGAGCCCGCTGATGGGATTCCTGTTCCTGGCGGTCGCGCTCCGCGTCTGGCGAATCGGCGAACGCCACTACACATCGACAGGAAGCTGAAGCTTCGCCGCTTTACTTCATCACCGTATCGACGAACTTCTGCGTGTCGACGTACTCGCGGATGCGGCGGACCTTGCCGTTCTCGAGTTCGAACACGAAGCAGTATTCGTTTTCATACTGCTTGCCGTTGGAGACTTTGCCGCGATTGGTCAGCTCGACGATCACCGTGTCGCCATCGCAGTAGGTGCGGCGGATTTCACTCTTGATGCCTTCCGGGAACACCGCGCCGACGCCGGACATGAACTTCAGGATTTCATCCTTACCCTTTTTCACGCCGGACACACCCGGAGCGTTGCCCGGAACCAGCCAGCTCACGTTGTCATCCATGTTGGCGAACGCCGCCTTGATGTCGCCTTTGCCGAAAGCGGTCCACGTCGAAACCACCAGGGTCTTCTTTTCTTCTGCGGTCATGTGAATTCTCCCCTGTCCAGATGAGCAAAACTTAGCGCGTTTCATCGCGGATGCGCGAACCTTTCCGAACTGCCCGCTTTTGCTCACCTTAACGCGCGTTCATGGATGCTGATGACTTCGTGCATTCGCGGGTGCAGACTGAGCTCCGTGAATGTGTTGCGTTCGGCAGTATTGATCGCGGCGCTGGCGCTCGTGGGGTCCGCACCCGTGTGCGCGCAGGAGGCGACGCTACCCGTGCCGGATGCGCCCTATGCGCCCAGCGATCATTCTGCCCCGGGAGATGTCGCCGTGCCGATGCCTGATATCGATCCGGGCGGCGATGGTTCGGTCGTGACCGTGCCAATCCCCGGGGGTGGCAACGTGACAGTGGAAGGTCCGGACCTGCAGAACGAGCCCGCGCGCTCACCGATTGAAACCTGGGGCGTAAATCAGATCGCACCCAATAGCATCACCGGGAACAGCCCGCTCGGTCCCGGCTTGCATTAGTAAGCCGCTTCAAGCAGCTCGTTCACCTCGGTGGCCGTTATCGGTCTTCCGAGCGCGTTGGAGCGACCAAGCTCCGATAGCACCGCGCCCGCAATCCGCCCCAACTCCTCGTGCGGCGCGCCCACGTCGCGCAGGCGCGTCGGCACTTCGAATTGCGCGATGAACTTGGCGGTCCGATCGGCGCACTCCAGCGCCGAGGGTCGAGGATTGGCCGTATCGAATCGAATGCCGAAGCCTTCGGCGATCGGACCAAAGCGCTCCGGAGCGATTCCTGCCATGAAACGCATCACGTGCGGCAGCGTGATGCACGAGGTGACGCCGTGCGGAACGTTCCAGTAGGGGCCAATCTGATGACCAAGCGCGTGTGATACGCCAAGCCCGGTGTTCATCGCCCCAAAGATCGAAAACCAGGCTGCGAGCTGGCATTGCACGCGATGCTCGAGCTCCTCGGCGCCTGTACTCGCGAGGGACGGGCGCAGATGCTCCGCCAGCATCGCGATCGCGCGCGCCGATGTGAGATCGGTCAGCGGCTGATGGCGATGCGAATAGGCGCATTCCACCGCATGGTCGAGCGCGCGCATCCCGGTCGAGGCCCACAGCCACGCAGGCGTTTCACGCGTCAGCTCGGGATCGAGAATGACGACCTTCGCCTGCAGGCGTTGGTCGCCGACCCCTCCCTTCTCGCGCTTGGCTTCATCGGTCATCCCGCCGAACGGCGTGAATTCTCCGGCCGATAATGTCGTCGGCACCGCGATATGCGGCATCTCGGCTCCGGCGGGTTTTTCAGACAGCAGGCGCATCGCCGCGACTTTCACGGTGTCGATCGGGCTGCCGCCCCCGAAGCTGATGAAAGAATCTGCGCCGACTCGACGGGCTTCATCGACCAGCGAGCCTACGGTTTTGGAGGGCACGTGCTGCACCGCGCCGGTGAACACTCCCGCCAATGCCGCGCCCGCGGCGCGCTTGACTGTATCGAGTAGCCTGGAGCGTCCGAGCGAATTGCCGGTGACGATGAGCGCGCGGCTCGCATGACGCCGCTGCAGCTCAGCGCCCAGCGATGCGATACTGCCCGCGCCGAAAACGACACTCTCGAGGCGAGTGAAGCGATAGACTCCAGAGGTTGGATTCAAGGAACGACCTCCTGTCGCGATCGACGCGAGTGGCCGCGTATCGCCCGACGAACCCACTACGGATTGATGATTACTACGGTTCCGGTCGGGAGAATGCGCATCAGTTCGTCGATGTCCTTATTGTCCACCGAAATGCAGCCGGTCGTCCAATCCACGTTGCCCGAATTGAGAATGGGAATATCGGTGCCGTGGATCCCGATGTGTCCGCCCTCGCCAACATCGTGGCCGACGTCGTCGTAGGGAACTTCCTGCGCATCTTTCATTTGCAGGTAGCGGTATTGATCGAGGTTGTTGGGATAGTTCAAGCCGAGGAACCATCGCCAGCGCCGACTCTTATGCTTCTCGACAATGTTGTAAACGCCCTCGGGTGTACGCCGATCGCCTGCCCAGAGCTTGGTCCCTGCCTCGCGATTTCGCCCGAACACCGCGCGATAGGTCCGGTACATATGTCCTTTGTAATACACGACCAGCCGATGCTGCGATTTCCAGGCGGTGACGTTCCAGCTCAGCGGATCGAGGTAAGAATCGTCGCGAGTCAGTTCGTACAGCCGCTCGCCTTCGGTAGGCTCGTGCCGATGATTGTCCGCGCCGTGCCCGTCGAGATTCCCAGCGGAGGCAGCGCTGGTCGCGGACGATTGCGGGGCGGGGGAAGGTTGCGGAACGGGTGCGTTCGGATCGTATGCCGCCGTGCCGGGTGCAGGAATCCATCCGGCATCCAAGGTCGGGCTTGCCGCGGGGAAAGGTATCGACGAGAAGTCGGGTGTCGGCGCCGCTGAAGGCGCCGACGACCATGAGGGCGATGGTGTTCGGGCCGCGGCTGCCACCGATGCCGACGGAATCACCCTCGGAGTGGGTCCCAAAGCAAACGCGGTCGCGGTTGTGAGAACCAGGAAGAAGGTTGCGGCAGGGGCAGTTCGGGCAAACCTTGCGAACATCGAAATAATCTTTCCAGTCTCTATTTTGAAAAGTGCAGCGCGCCGCGTCAATTATGTGGGTTAAAAATCGGCTGATCCGGTCCTGGCGCGTCGGATCGCGCGATAGCAGGCGCTCGAGAGGCTCTCACCAATGAATAACGATATCGCTCGCGCAATGGCATCGTTGACCACCGGCATCTACGTGCTCACGGTCGATGACGGCACGGTCCGGCATGGAATGTCGTCTTCGTGGGTGACGCAGGTATCGGGGCAACCGCCGTTGCTGATGGCCGCTATCGACAACACGCATTTCAGCAACGCGATGGTCATCCGCACGAAAGCATTCGCGCTCAACGTGGTCGGTGCGCGGGGCAAGCAACTGGAAGACTACTTCTATTCGAGCAGGGCAAAGCGGGCGGACAATCTCGATGCGTTCGAATGGGAACCATCTCCGATCCTCAGGATGCCGTGGCTGAAGATTGCGATGGTTGCGATCGAAGCGCGGGTGGTCGATCAGAAGACGGCCGGCGATCATACACTCTTCATCGCGGAGCCGGCCGGCGTGAGAATCGGCGCGGGGGAACGTCCGCTCACTTCGCTCGACCTGGACTACGTGTACGTCGGTGGGAAGAGCGTCATTCGCAGAGATCGCGACGGGTGGTAGCCGTTGTCTTCAACTTCAGAGGCGTCAAATTGACCGGCAGCGAAGCCCTTTGATAGCATCCGCGCCCGGAGATTTTCCCAATGCCAATTGAGAAAAATGAGCTGCGTCGCGTGATGGGTCATTTCGCCACCGGCGTTACCGTCATCACCACCTTGCGCAAATCCGGTGAGTTGCACGGCCTCACTGCCAACGCCTTCACCTCCGTCTCGCTTACGCCGCCTCTCTTGCTCATCTGCGTCGACAAGAAGGCCGAGAGCTACCCGTGTTTCGAAGAGAGCAAGGTCTTCACGGTCAATATCCTCGCCTCGGATCAGGAGGACCTGTCGCGCCGATTCGCGGTAAGCGGCGGCGAGAAGTTCCAGGGCGTGAGCTACCGCACGGGTGCGAACGGCGCGCCCATTCTCAACGGGACCGTCGGCTTCATCGAGTGTAAGGTCGCCGCAACCTTCGACGGCGGCGATCACACGATCTATCTGGGTGAGATCGAGCAGGCGGAAACGCGCGAAGCGAAACCGCTGCTGTTCTTCCGCGGAGGTTACCGCGAGCTCGGCGACTAGGCCGGCAGCGGCGCAATCCGACTTCGCGATGCGGTTCAAGTGAACATCCCTGCGCGCGTCGCAGGCCTGAGCGTTTTCCTGCCGTCGCACAACGAGGAGCCCAACGTCGAGCGGGTAGTACGGGGCTATCTCGCCGCGCTGCCCAAGTTCGCCGACGACTACGAAGTGATCGTGGTCGACGATGGCAGCCGCGATCGCACCGGCAAAATCGCCGACCGCCTCGCAGCCGAAGACGCTCACGTGCGCGTCGTTCACCATCCGGTGAATCGCGGCTACGGCGGTGCAGTTACCTCGGGGATTCGCGCCGCGAAGATGCCTTATGTTCTGCTCTCCGACGGCGACGGCCAGTTCGATCCGAACGAAGTTGGCAAGCTCACTCCGTTTGTTCCGGAGTACGATGTCGTTGCCGGACGCCGCGCCCATCGTGCCGATCACTTTATTCGCAAGCTCAACGGCAAGTCCTGGACCCTGCTGGTGCGGATGCTGCTGGGAGTCGGAATCAGCGATATCGATTGCGGGTTCAAGCTCTTCAAGCGGGAGTACCTGGAGCGAATCGAGTTGCGGGCCCGGGGCGCGATGAT
>DATJWT010000165.1:0-4364 GCA_035500975.1 Binataceae bacterium (SeqCode) | reverse complement strand
CCAACGCGACCAAAGAAGCGCCCGACTCCGGCCGGAAGTCCCTGGAGGGTATCGACCGGATGCATGACCATCTGCCCGGCAGCCTGGATGGGAACGGCAGCGTTAGCCGCGAGCGCCTGTGCGAACACCTGCGACTTACTGGTCTTGTTTAGCTCTTCAATCGCGGGAAGTTCCGCGATGCGGATTCGCAACATCTCCTCGCTCGGTGCATCGAAGGTCCCGACATCGCTGACGATCGTGAAATGCGCCATCAGGCCATCGGTTGGCACCGGCTCGTTCACATTGAACCCGTTGCCCGAGAGGAGGCTTGCGGGGACCAACTGCTGTCCCGGCAACGACGGCGGCGTCTCGAATTGCTGCGCGAGCGCCGCGCGCGGAATCGCCAGCATCACCAGGGCTATCAAGATGTTGCAAGATCGACGCATCGAGATCTGAACCTCCGCGGGCCGAATCGATGGGCCAGACTCTCACTATCACCGCGGAAAACCAAGGCTGTTTTCGGAACCGCCGGCAGCGTCATCGCAGCCCTCGGACTTAACGTCAGGGCATACTAGGCACTGACGGCAGATTGCTTGCACCCGGAATCTTCGAGGTCAGGCCGCCCGTGGCGTTGCTCACCGCGCAGGAGGCCAACACGTCGCTCGCATGCTGCATCACGTAGCCTTGCAGCATGCTAGTCGCATCGGGGAGCGGAAGATGCACGCTCCCCGCGAAGATTGGAGCTGCGGCGGAAAGCACCGATCGGTCGCTCAGTATCGACGGCGATGCCGACGCTGGATTAGGCACCTGCTTGCTGACGATCGAGCACAATGCGCTATTTGCCGCGGATTGCTGCGCATCAGTTAGGGGAGCCGCTGCCTGGGCCATGTAGCCCATTCCCTGCGCTTGCAATGGACACGGATGGAATGCCACCAGGAGCGCAGCGATAAGCAATGCAACGAAAGCAGATTGCCACGACCAGTAAGAACTCATCTGTGAGCCCTCCCCTGCGTACGTATCTCCGCAAGAGGCGATGGCGGAGAAAAGATGATCTCTCAGCGCGTTCTTGACCCTATCGAGCGGACACCCGGGTGGCAATCGCACAACGCTGAAGCAGCTTCGGACTACGCGGTACTCCAATAGGCAGTAGTAGTTATCGGCTCCGTCGCCTACTCCGACACCGCCTTGATGCGCCCGCTGCGGACCGCATCGGCGAGCGCCTTGTGATCGCGATCGGTTTGCGCCGAATACTCCATGGCAAAGTCGGCGAGCGCCTCGTCGAAGACCGCGCTGCTGCCCAGGTATCCGGCGATCACCGCCGCATCTCCGGACCGCGCGTGTGCGCGCGCCAGCACGTGGCCGCATAGTTTCGCGTAGTAACGAAGCGTCTCGTCATCCATTGTTTCCAGGACAATCGAAATCTTCCTGTCGCGAAGCTGGCGCACATAAAAGTCGTGACCGATGCTGGGACTGCTGCTCCATCCGAGGAAGATGTCGCTGGCAGCTTGCATGAATCGCTGCCCGGTCACCACCCGCTCGCCGTGATTCCGGTACTCGCTCTTTCCCGCATACGGCTCCAGCACCGACGGATTGGCCTGCTTGATCTGGAGAAACATCGGATCGTCCGGCGACGCCATCAGCAGCGCAATCGCGCAGAACGTGCCGACGCTCCCGACTCCCACCACCTTCATCGCGACGTCGCGGAGCTTGTAGCGATCGATAAGGACCCGATGGTGCGGCTGCAGCGTTTGGAGGTAGGCGAAATGCGCCTCGGTGACCGATTCGTGAAAATCGCGGCTGTTGACACCGGGGGCGTGGTAGATGAGCGGCGGGTTGTCCTTGATCCGAGGCTTCCTGCTTTTCCGCACCACGAGCTTGGGGAAGTCGTGCTCGGCGACGCTGTGCTCGCGCGCCTTGATGGCCTGCGTCTGCCAGTCCTTCTTCCAGCGGGTGCTCGGCAGGGTCCGGATCAGCTTCTCGACGTCGATATAGTCGTACCAGACATCGAGCACTCGCATATGCGCATACCCATCCATCGACTTCCGGTACGAGCGCACCGCGGCCCGGCTCGCGTTCCGTGCTTCGCCGCGCCTTAGGCCGATATATTTCGCCGCCACCGCGAAGCTCGCAGCCAATCGCTTCAGGTCCCACTCCCACGGCGCGGGCAGGGTCTCGTCAAAGTCGTTGACATCGAAAATCAGGCGCCGCTCGGGAGTCGCAAACGCGCCGAAATTCATCAGATGGCAATCGCCGCCGGCCTGCACCCGGATGCCGGTCGTGGGCGTGCGTGACAGATCCCACGCCATCACGTTCGCCGCCCCACGCAGGTAGGCGAACGGCGAGGTCAGCATCCGCCCGTGGCGAATCGGCACCAGCTCCGGCAGACGAGTCTGGTTGGACTCGATCAGGAGGTCGACAGGATCGGGGCGATTCCTCGGCGGCGTCCATCCCGCATGCGTCTCACGCGGCACCCGCTCGCGCAGAGCCTTGCCCTGCGCGAATCGCTCGTTCCACAGGACATACTTCTCCTCGAACCGGTCGCGTGGCGACGGTCGATGCTTCATCCTCGCCCTCCCGCGTCTGGAACCTGTGGCCATCGAGCATGCCCCCTTGGTGCGACTTTCGGCTTTATATCGCGAGTGAACGAAGCTCAGTAAGCGGCGTTCGCCTTCTTTAGTGAAGATGAACTTCGGTCAGACCCGGGCCGAGACGATGGCAATCGAAGCCGCTGGCAAGTTGCCAGCCGGCCCGAAGTGGTTGTAGACGACGTCGGCAATCACGGCGAGTCCATGCCCGTGACATCCGTCAACCAGCTTCTTGAGGCCATCCGGGCCGCCGTACGCATGATGAGGCGTGTAGATATCGACGCTGTCGTAACCCCATCCGTGTGACCCGGAGAACGAGGTCTCCCTCGGAGAAAAAGGCGAAATTTACCCCGCGTCCGTCCCACGTGGCTCCGAGGGGTAATGGATGCCCAGGGCTGGAGCGCCCTACCTTGCCGTCCTGGATGTTCACCTTCCCTCTGCCCAGGCGGGAGGGTGGCGCGGTTTCTGTTAGGGAATCTACCGCGTTCATGACGAGGGCAGCCGGAAAACGGGAGCGGCCGAACTACAAAGAGTTTTGACTCAAACCTTGAGCAGTTCTTCGTCGGTCCACGTCAGCTCAATCTGGACCAGATCGACGCCGTCAACGGCCAGGGCCAGCTGCTGCGATCTCATTGCCAATTCTGCTTTGGGAACCTCGCCTCGCAGAGTCACCGTACCATCGTCGCATCGTACTTCGATCGCGCATCGCTCGAGCCGTGGATCGCTCAGGAGAGCGCCACGGACCTGGGTCATCAGGGTCATATCGGCGGGTGAGGACGCGACTGGGGAATTGGTGAATGATTTCATCCGCTTCGTGTCCTTTCTCCAGAGATCTGAAAAAGATCGTACACCTGGGGGCAAGTGATGTACCAAAGATTTCTCCCGATTTGTCGAAGAGATGCGGTCGGAAGAACCATATCGAGAAGTTTTTACACGCCACGAGATCTGCAAATTGGGCGTTTTCGGAAGTTCATGGCGGAGTCACGTGCTTTGGTGATTTATGTCCTAAGGCCAATGCTTCAGCCACGAGAGTGTAGACCCGACGATTCACTCCCAGCAGGTCGTGCGTCCCTGCGATTAACACGTTTCGCGCGTGTGCCTCGCGAGCAGCGGGCTCATACGGAAGGTCCCGTGCCGTATGGATCGAGATGAAAGGGACCGTCGATGGGACTGAGCCGCTCGCGTACATCAGCGGCGCCCCTAAAGTAATGAGATGTCGGATTGCGTTGGGAATCCGCTGTGCGGCCGATCGCGCCTGAAGTCCGCCCAAGCTGTGACCAATCAAGGTGACCCCAAGGCCACTCTGCTCGAACTCCGACTCAACTCGTTCGCTGAGCTCATCAACTCTCTCTTGCGACCATTCCGGATTGAATTTGAGACCCGATTTAATAGGGCGATACCCGAGGCGCTTGAGCCAGTTTCTGAGAAGGAAATAATGAATGTCCCCTGCGCCAAAACCCGGAACAACGAGCACGGAATGGCCATCTCCACGCGGCAACCCAGATGTCCAAAAAGCCCGGCTTGCGACTAGCCTTGACAGTTCCCAGAAGGCGGCGAGCTTGGGAATCTGCTGGTGCCACGAACGTCCTCGCTGTCTTGCGATCGCTACTTTGATAGCCAGTTCCCGAGGCTCATCTTCCATGGCCCGAACTACTTCGCTTCCGCGGTATGAAAACGCACGAGTTCGGTTTTCGTGTCTGACGCGCCGACATTGGCCGCATCGATTTTGAGCAATCGATACGGCGGCTTGGCCTCGAAATAGAAGGTGCTCACGCGGACCAGGCTCTGTGCGATCTTCCG
>DATJWT010000164.1:0-7578 GCA_035500975.1 Binataceae bacterium (SeqCode) | reverse complement strand
TCGACCTGGATGCGCGAGTCGGGGTCGGCGATGGGCTTGAGCTGGTCGATAGTCGGGATGTTGTGATCGAGCGTCGCGAAGGTGCGCTTGAGATCGCGGACCTTGCGGCCGGCATTGCGCAGCGCCTCGAAGGCCTGCGGGGAAGTGACTTCGTGAATGAGGTGGAGGTCGATGTAGAGCAGGGCGGGCTCGCCCGGCTTTTCCATGACCACGTGGTCGTTCCAGATTTTCTCGAACAGCGTCTGCGCCGCCATCTAAGCGAGCCTCCGAACTGATGCGAATTGTCTATTATTGGTCATCTGTAGATTTTCAGCAAAGCACGAAAGAACACAGGCTAAAGCCTGTGCTCCTCAGGAGCTCGATGATTTTCCGGGGAGCACAGGCTTTAGCCTGTGAGTCCTGTCTGTTCTTGCGCATTGATCGTGTGCGCATTTAGTCCCTGGTTGCGGCGAGCGCGATTTGCGGGACGCAGAAGCCGATCCTGTCGCCCTCGATTTCGATTCGTAGCGCCTCGACCAGAGCGGGGGATGCGTTCCTGAAGAGGCTCTTCAGTTCCTCGACAGCCGCGGGAGGAGTCTTCATGCGCTGCGTCCAGGCGTCGAAGTCCATCGGTTTGCCGTTCTCGGCGTAGAAATCCAGGTGTTCGGCGAGGATGCGCAGGCCGGCCTCCTGGACCATCGTGCGCCATTCGCTGGGTTTCCAGTTGCGGACGTGCGAGGGGTCGCGCAGCTTCTCGATATAGTTGAACGCGCGATCGAGTTCCGCGTCTTCCGGCGCGCGGCTGTCGATTATGACGACGCGACCGTGGGGCTTCACTACCCGCGCCATCTCGCGGATAGCGGCGCGGAGGTCGGCATAGTGATGGGGGGCCTGGCGCACGGCGACGATATCGAAGGTTGAGTTTGCGAAGGGCAGGTTTTCTGCCGCGCCTTGCCGCGTGACGACGTTGGTCAGTCCGCGCCTGGCGGCATTGCGGGCGGTCTCATCGAGCATTTGCTGCGTCAGGTCGAAGGCGACCACCTCGGCGACGTGCGGCGCGAGCGCAAGGGCGGTGTGGCCGGCTCCGGTGGCGATATCGAGCGCGAGGTCAGTCGGGCGGGGCTGTGCGAGTTCGATGACGCGCCGGAGCAGCATCGGGTCGCTGTGGCCGACGCTGGTGGTATAGGCGTTGGCGGCTGCGCCGAACTGGGATTGGACGCGCTGGTGGACGTCTTTATCGGGAGCCGATTCCGTTGAGGCTTTCACAGAGCTCTCCTCCGATCGCTTTTGAAGACAGCAGAATCTTGAATCGCGCGAGCTTCGCTTCGCGCTGAAAGATGTCCCTCACCTCGGCACCGAAAGATGGTGCCGTCCTCTCCCTTCAGGGAGAGGTGTAGAGCGCCATCGTTCGAATCTGCTTGTAGCATCACTCCGAACTTTTAGAAAAAACTCACATATCTGTCCAATATCAAATTATGATAGATTGATACTCATTCGATATGGAGCTGAGGCACCTGCGATACTTCGTGGCCGTGGCCGAGGAGCTGCACTTCGGGCGGGCTGCCGAGCGGTTGCATATCGCGCAGCCGCCGCTTAGCCAGCAGATTCGGCAGCTCGAGGACGAATTGGGAGTGCGGTTGTTCGATCGCACCCGGCGGCGCGTGCAGCTTACGGATGCGGGCCGGATGGTCCTGAACGAAGCGCGGCGCACGCTGGCACAGGCTGAGTTGGTGGTCACGACGGCGCGCCGGGCGGCGGAAGGCTCGGCGGGTTTTCTGCGCGTCGGGTTCTCGAGCTCGGCACCGTACACGACTCTGCCCGCGATTCTGCGCGGCTTTCGCGCGCAGTTCCCCGATGTCGTGATGAACCTGTTCGAGCGGAGCACGGAAGAGCAGATCGATCTGTTGGCCTCGGGCGCGATCGATGTCGCGTTCGTGCGACGGCCGGTCGAGAATGCACCCGAGTCGGTGACGATCGAGACGATTCTGCGCGAACCGCTGGTGCTGGCGCTGCCGCAGGACCATGCGTTGCAGCATCGGCGTTCAGTCGACGCGCGCGCGCTGGCCGAAGAATCGTTCATCCTCTTTCCGCGTCATGCTGCGCCGGGATTGTACGATCAAATCGATTCGATCTGCCGGCGCGCGGGCTTCAAACCGAAGGTCGCGCAGGAAGCCGTGCAGATGCAGACCATCGTGAGCCTGGTCTCCGCCGGCCTGGGCGTCGCTATCGTGCCTGCCTCGATTCGCAATCTTCATCGCGAACGCGTGATCTATCTGCCGCTTCGCCCCACCGCGATGACCGAGATGGCGATCGCATACGACCGCAACAATCGGTCCCGCGTCCTCGAATCGTTCTTGCGCGTGGTTTCGAAGCTCTCCGAGCGTTGAGCCGGTTCTCGGCTGCGGCATCCCGCGAATTGTTAAATCTTTGCCCGGAGGTTCCGAAAAGATAGCGACACAATGATTGTTATGCTTCTATGAACGAATCATTACCGATCAGCGAACGTCTGTTAGCTATAACGGGATGTTTGACGATACTTCGATACAAGGTGGCGGCGCCGGCAAAGCGACGGCGAAGGTTGCGTCAAGCGCAATCGCGAAGACGGCAGCCGGCCCAATCGAGTATTTCAGCATCGGTGAGGGTCCCGCGATCATGGGGATGCACGGCACCCCGGGTGGATTCGACCAGGTCGCACTCATCAGTGCAGCGGTCGGTGCGCGCGGGTTTCGCGTGATCGGATGGTCCCGGCCCGGCTATCTCGGAACGCCGCTGGGAGTGGGACGTACTCCGGCCGAGCAGGCCGATGCGGCCGCGCGGCTGCTCGACACGCTCGGAATTGACAAGGTTTGTATCTATGGGGCTTCGGGTGGGGGTCCGTCAACGTACAACTTTGCCGCGCGGCATCCGGATCGGACCTGGGGATTGGTGACTGAATGCGCGATCAGCAAGCGCTTCGGCGACGACTTGACGCCGATTCAGAAGCTGCTGTTGCGCGCCGCGATGAGCGGTCCCACGACTCCGATCATCGACTGGTTCGCCAACCGCTTTCCGGAAACCCTGGCCCGGCAGATCATCAGCGTGCGGGGCATGCACGATCGCAAGGCCGCCCGCGAACTCGCTTCGGAAGTATGCGCCGACCCGGAGAAGTCCGCGTTTGTCACCGGACTGTTCCAGACGATGAATCCGCTGAGGCTGCGCAAGACCGGGCTCCTGAACGACCTCGCGCAGTTCGAGCGAATCGATCGACTCCCGCTCGATCGGATAAAATGCCCGGCGCTGGTGATCCACGGCACCCACGATTCCGACGTGCGCTTTGAGCACGGAGAGTTCGCGGCGCGTTCGATTGAGCGCGCCGAGTTCCTTCCGGTCGAGGGCGCCACGCACGTGCTGTGGGTAGCGCGGCAGGCCGAAGAGCTGAGCCGCCGGCGGATCGAGTTCCTGAATCGACACGCGCCGAATTAGCCTGCGGCAGATGGGGAGGTGGTCGGGATGGAAGCGGAGAATCAGAAAAATCGCGAGAGCTCTCAAGGCGGCTCCGCCGAAGCATGCGCGATCGAGCCCGGTTCAGTTCCCTGCGATGCGTGCGGGACAGCGATGAAGCCGATGGGGCATTGCAAGTACTGGTGCCTGAGCTGCGGCTTCCTGCGCACCTGCAACGACGTCATCTAGAGGGCGGGATTCGAATCTAGAGCCCGTACGCGTGCTCCATGTATTCGGTCACTTCAGTGTCGTAGCCTTCAATTTTCGGCGGCACCTGTTTGCGTACCTCGGGGATATCTTCTTCGTCCTTGACCGTCACATTGATCCTGATGCCGTCGCTGTTGTCGAGTTCCACGCTGGCGACATTGGGGATTTTCTTCAGCTCTGCTGCGTGCCGTTGGCGAACCTCTTCGGCAGCCTGTAAATCGGGCGGATAGTGTGAAGTCCCTGCAAGCTTCACGAAAGTTGTTGTGTAGCCGCTCGGGCTCTTGGTGACCACTCGAATCGTGGCGTGCTGGTCTTCGCCGGTTCTTGGCCAGAAATTGATCTGCTCAAAGCAGCGTTCCGCAGGGGCCAGCTGCTCCGAACAAGGTTGGGCGGGTGGGGGCTGACCAGGCATACTGCCAGCGCGGAATCCCCCGCTGATGCCGACATCGAATCCATCTCGACTGCTTTTGAACTCAATCGTTACGATTTCAGAGGAATGATTGGAGACGATTATCGAGCCGCATGAGGCGCTCTCATCGAATTTCGCCGGTGGGCAAGATCTCCCGTCGATGACATTGTGCGCCGGCTCATTTTTCGCCCACCGCTTATGCCCGGCTTCGTCTTCATAACCGACGTCAACCGAACCTTGCTGCGCAAAGCTGGAAGATGCAAGCGCGACAACCATCGACAGCGCAATGAGTGCAGCTTTGATGCGCACGGCGCCGAGCCTCCCCTTTTCACAGCCAGTTTACGCTTGATGACGCGTTTGTTGAAGACCTACTTAATCCGGCGCGAAGGAGCGATTCTGTCGGCTTTCGCGAGGCCGCGGGTGACGGCTTCTGCGCCGAAACGCGATGCGACCGCGTCGAGGGCGCGGTTCAATCGCGTTCGTTTGGATTCATCGATCGCGCGCGGATCGAACAGTCCCGCCTGTGATGAGTCCGCGCGCTCGAGGTTGTGCACGTGCACTCCTGCCAGGCGAATCTTGTCGCCGGTGGGGACCTTGTCGAGCAGGCGAATCGCCACCGCGGTGATTTCCGCGCCGTCGTCGGTTGCATGCTCGACCGAGAAGCTTCGCGACAGAACAGGATAGCGGCCCTGGCCGAGCGGGCGCGCGAGTTTGAGCTTCACCGAGATGGTACGAGCTTTCACGTTGTCCGCGCGCAAGCGGCGGGCGATCGCTTCGCCGTGCGCGATCAGGATTCGGCGCAGCTCGTCTGACTTGAGCGCGAGGTCGTTCGCAAAGGTGTTCTCCTCGCCGTAGGACTTGCGCTGCCAATCACCGATGACCGGACGCGAGTCGATGCCGTTGGCGAGGGAATGCAGATGCGGTCCCATCGAACCGAAGGCGCTGCGCAGCTCCGACACGTCGCGCCGGGCCAGGTCGCCTACGGTGTGGATTCCGAACTCATTGAGGCGTGCGAGCGTGACGCGACCGACGCCCCAGATGCGCTCCACCGGCAGTCCCTGAAGAAACGGCACGACGTGGTCGGGCCCGATGCTCAGCAAGCCGTCGGGCTTGGACATGTCGGAGAGGATCTTCGCGGCCATCTTGATGGGCGCGACGCCCACCGAAACCACCAGTCCGGTTTCCTCGGTCACTCGGCGCTTGAGCGCACGGGCGGCATCGAGGGCGGAGCCGTGGACCCGTTCCGTGCCAGTGAGATCGATGAAGGCCTCGTCGAGCGAGAGCGGTTCGACGATGGGGCTGAATTCCTCGAACACGCGGCGCACGATTTTGGAGATCTCGCCGTAACGATGCATCCGGCCCGGGACGAAGATGCCCTGCGGGCAGAGCTTGCGTGCCTGCATCGAGGGCATCGCGGAGCGCACCCCGAACTTCCGCGCTTCGTAGGAAGCGGAAGTGACGACGCCGCGCGCGCTTTTGCCGCCGACTATAACCGGCAGGCCGCGCAGGGCAGGGTTATCGAGCTGCTCGACGGATGCATAGAAGGCATCCATGTCGGCGTGCGCGATGACGCGGGGCCATTTCGATTCGGCGGCGTTCTCGCGATGCTCGAACGAGCCCATCGCGGTTCACTCGGGGCGGCTGGCTTGATCGAGAATGGTTTGGGCGGCTTGCTCGCCGCTGCGGATGCAATCGGGGATACCGACGCCGCGATACGCGGCACCGGCCAGGACGAAGCGCGGCAGGCGGGCGGCGGCACGCTCGATTTCGGCAACCCGGTCGAGATGGCCGACCTCGTATTGCGGCATCGAGTCGGGCCATCGCTGGACTTCGACGATTCCTGGAGCCGCAGTCACGCCGAGCAGCGCGCGGAACTCGTCTCGCACGGCGGTGACGATCGCATCATCGGGAAGGGAGTTCATGTCGTTCTGGAGGACTCCACCGACGAACGCGCGAGCGAGGATCGTGCCCGCGGGGGCGCGGCCCTCGAACTTGAGGCTGGAGAAGCTGCCGGCGATGATTTTGCGATGCTCGATGATCGGCACTACGAAGCCGAAGGCGTTGGGCGATTTGGGAAAGTCGCTTTCGCGAAAGGTCAGGTTCACCGTCGCGGCGGATGCGTAGGAAGCCTTGCCGAGCGCTTGAGCAAGCGCGGCGTCGGTCGATTTGAGAAACCGAGCGGCGGCGAAGGCGGGGGCGGCACAGATGATCGCATCGGTATCGAATCGATTGCCGTCCGCGAGTGCGACAGTCCAACCATCGTCGTGCCTTGAGACGTCGCAGACGTCCGCACCGAAGCGCAACGATTTGGAGACTCGCGCCGCCAACGCATCGACGAGCGAGCCCATCCCGGTGCGCATCGACAGGAAGAGGCTCCAGCGCGCGCCGCTGGTTCCGGCGGTCTTTAGGGTGCGCGCCTTCTCGGCTTCCTGGAGACCGTGGATCAGGCTGCCATAGCGACGCTCCATCTCGACAAAGCGCGGCATCGTGGCGGCCATGCTCAGCCGCTCGGGGTCGGCGGTGTAGATTCCGCCCGCCAGCGGTTGCGCAACGCGATCGAGCACCTCGCGCCCGAGGCGGCGGGTCACGAATGCGGCGAGCGATTCATCGCCCGCGTCGATACGCGGCGCGACGGAAGGTTCCATCGCGATCCGGCGCTTGCCCTCCTCGGAGAAGATAGAGCTCTTCATCACCGGTTCGAGATGCGTCGGCGCGAGGAGAGAGAAGCCCTCGGGGATCTCGACGAGCTTGCCGTCGTGGACCACGTAGGTGCGGCGGAACTGTTCGCGGGTGGGGATGAGGTCGTTTTCGAGGCCTAATCGGCGCGCGAGATCGGCAGCGGCAGGCTTTTCGGTCAGAAAGGAATCCGCGCCGGTCTCCATCGTGAATCCATCGCGGCGCACGGTTTTGAGAGGGCCGCCGGCGCGCGCGCCGCGCTCGAGGATCGTGACCTCGATGGGGCGTTCGCGCGCGGCCGCGAGTTCGCCGATGCGATGGGCGGCAGCGAGGCCGGTGATACCCGCGCCGATGATTACGATGCTCTTCATCTGCGATGGGATTTTGCTCCCTGTGCGAGATTGTGGAAAGGACGCAGGGTGGAAGCCCGTGCCACTCAGTTGAGGGCGTGGAAGGAGGCTTTGATTCCTCTGTCGCTGATCCGAGATTCCTCGCGGAGTTTCTCGACGCGCGCTCCGCGCGCATCATCCGCGGGAATGACAAATGAGACTTCCTGGTGGCGCAGGCTTAGGCGGCGTCTTTTTGCTCGCCAGGATTTTGTCGCGCGACAGGAATCGCCCTTCTTCGCGGGCGGGACGCCCCCGCTACTGAGATGGGGCTATGCTTGCGCGGGGGCGCCGTTGGTTGATTTGCGGGGCGCGTTGGCGCGCACGAGATCCTGGCTGATCTCGGGAGTCCAGTTGTCGGGTTGATCGGCCCACAGGTCGCGAAGATGCGGTGCGACTTCGAGTCCGAACAGGCGCGTGTTCTCCGCGCCGACATCTTCG
>DATJWT010000163.1:0-2538 GCA_035500975.1 Binataceae bacterium (SeqCode) | reverse complement strand
TCCGAACTTGAGGCCTGGTTAAGTCCGGCAGCGCTACAGGATTTCTTTTTCTTCGACCGCTTTGAACTCGGCTTCGGTCAGCGCCTCGGCCTTTTGCTTGCCGTGACGCTCGTAGAGTTCGAACAGGGCGGACTTGTGCGGGCGCACTTTGCCGAGCGGGCACTTCGCCCAGTCTTCCAGCGATTCGTCGCAGTAGCCCATCCGGTTCTCGCCGCACTTGGGCTGCAGAAACACCGCGATCTCGGGGAGCACGCGCTTAATCTCCGCCCGCATCTTGGAGACCATCCAGCGAATTTCCCACTGCGCGCGTACGCACAGGCGCAGATCGCAGATGTGCAGCATCTCGGCGAAATTCACCATCACATGGAAGTTGGTCGGCGCGGCGTTGGGCAGGACGAAGCGTGCGTCTTCCGCCGGGATGCCGGCCTGGAGAGCCTTCTCGTACAACTCCGAGGTGCGCGCGAGCAGTGCGCGGAAATCGTCGTCGAGCTTGGCGCGCTCCCACGATTGCGGCAGCACGAACGCGAGCTGGTTTTCCTTGAACTTCACGTAGCGCTGGCTCTGCTGCTCGAAGCTGATGCCGATGCGATGGCGCACGAACTGATGAGACAGCGATCGGGACACGCCCGAGATGCCGAACCAGAACACCACCTGTTCGAGCGGGGACGCGTGGCCGGTCTTGAGCCGCTCTCCGATGAAGGAGCGGATGCGCTCGTGGGTGATCTTCTCGCTTTTGATCTTCTGCCAGATCTCGATGGGACTTTCGGGCGAGTAGCAGGTACGGAATGCCGCGTAGAGTTTTTCCAGCGGCTCGTGCGCGTAGTCGATTAGCTTGACCTGCATTTGTGCCTGGCTGTTCACCGCTGCTCCCCGCCTCCGATCTCCTGCATCCTCATCGCGACCGCAGACCATCATCTTATTCGATGGCGAGGTCTGGATGTAGTCGCGGCGACCAAAGTTATCAGACCGGAATGCACAGGCCCGGCGGATTGAATCCGTTCAGGGGCGTTGCAAGAGTGCCTGTCGGGGCATGATCGAATCGTTCTACAAGCTGGCGAAGCCGATGCTGTTCCGGCTCGATGCGGAAACGGCCCATCGGCTGGTGCTGGGAATGGTGTCCGCGTGGCCTCTTGCCGACCCGCCTCATTCGCCGGACGCGTTAAACACGCGCGTCTTCGGCATCGACTTCAGAAACCCGGTCGGGCTGGCGGCCGGGATGGACAAGGATGCGATCGCCCCCGCGGCATGGCAATCGCTGGGCTTCGGGTTCGCGGAGCTGGGCACCATCACACCGCGCCCCCAGCCGGGCAATTCGCGGCCACGCGTCTGGCGGCTGACAGGGCATCGTGCGTTGATCAATCGCCTCGGCTTCCCCAGCAAAGGCATGGAGACGGTCGCGCAACGAATCGAAGAATTTCGCGGCCAGCGGCCCAAGATCCGCATCGGGATCAATATCGGACCGAACAAGGATACTCCCGCCGACAGGGTCGTCGATGACTACGCGGCGCTGGCGGGCAGGCTCGGGACGCTCGCCGATTTTGTCGTCATCAACTTGAGCTCGCCCAACACGCCCGGCCTGCGCGCATTTCAATCTCCGGAGCGTCTGCGCGAGATTCGCGCCGCGCTCGATGCCGTCCATGCCCCGAACGTCCGCTACTTAATCAAGCTTTCGCCCGATATCGCTTCGGAACAGCTGGCCCCGATCTGCGAAACGATCGTCGAGCTGGGATTCGAGGGAATAGTCGCGACCAACACCACGCTGGCGCGAAAGGAAGTTGGCGTTTCGACCGGCTACGAGGGAGGCCTGAGCGGCGCGCCGCTGCGCGATCGCAGCCGCGAAACGATACGCGCGATTCGGCGCATAGTCGGAACGCGGATTCCCATCATCGGGGTCGGCGGAATCGCCAGCGCCGCCGATGGATACGGGCATATCCGCGCCGGAGCGAGCCTGGTCGAGCTTTACACCGGGCTCATCTATGAAGGCCCCGGCCTGGTCAAGGCCATCAACACCGGCCTGGCCGCCTTGCTCAGGCGCGACGGATTCCGCTCTATTAGCGAGGCTGTCGGGGCAGATGCGTAGCCGACGGCGTGAGGGCGGGAAATCTCGATGGCTCAGAAGCTGTTGGTCGATTCACGATGGTTCCGGACGCATCGCCGCGATCGCAACGTGATGTTGGTCGATACGCGATCGGCGGATGACTACTGGAAGGGTCATCTGAAGGGCGCGCGGCACTTCGACCCATTTCCGTTTCACTATACCAACACCGACGAGCGTGGCACCCGCGAGTTCCGCGCACAGCTCGAGCTGATTTTCTCCGCGATCGGGATCACCGGACGCGAAACCGTAGTCTGCTACGAGAATGACTCCGGGATGCGCGCGACGCGCGCGGCGTGGCTGCTGGAATGGATGGGGCACAAGAAGGCGCGCGTGCTCGATGGGGGGCTGAAAGCGATCGCGGGTGAGAAACTCACCACGGATGCCCCGACGATCAAGCCGACGAGATTCAGGGGCAAACCCTGCGATGACATATCCGCGTC
>DATJWT010000162.1:0-5636 GCA_035500975.1 Binataceae bacterium (SeqCode) | reverse complement strand
GAGACCGAGCTCGAAGACCTCGTCGCCGACCTCCTGAAAGCAGTTCAGGCGCCCGACGAGTACGAACGATGCCTCCGCCTGCTGGTCCACGATTTGGGCGAGCTCGGCTACATGATCGAGCACACCTGCCAGGATTCCGCGCTGCTCGCGCGTTGCGATGCGCTAATGGATCGCCACGCCGAAACCCTGCGTCATTCCACTGTTCGGCAGGTCAGCTAGTATTGGCCGACGGCTCACTGCCTGACGTGAAGCGTCACCTTCCTTTTTCTCGCGATGCAAAGGATTGGCATTTCTCCTTGCCTTAGGACGTCGCCCGCGTTTATCGTGGCGGACTTATGCGTAGCTGCCCCGGCACTTCGCGCATTCGGATATTTTTCTCAGCTTTCTTTCTCTTTTTCGCGGCTCCGGCCTTCGCCGCGAACTCCGCGACGATCACGCGCTTCTCGCCGCGTGGCTATGTAAAGAGCGTTCGCCAGGTCACCGCGCGATTTTCGCAAGCGATGGTGCCGCTCGGCGATCCGCGCGTCAAAATCTCGCCCTTCGATATCCAATGCTCGGAGCCGGGAACTGCGCGATGGATCGACAGCTTCACCTGGTCCTACGACTTCAAGAACGATCTGCCGGGCGGCGTGCGATGCACTTTCAATCTCCATCCCGGACTCAAAACGCTCGGCGGGCAGCCCGTCGCCGGCACCAACTCATTTTCCTTCGATACCGGTGGACCCTCCATCCTCGATTCGCGGCCGTGGAGCTCCAACGACAGCATCGATGAGCAGCAGGCATTCGTCCTGATGCTCGATACGCCCGCCGATGAAGCATCTGTAGTTCAAAACACGACCTTCTCGGTGGAGGGAATCGCGGAGCGGGTCGGCGTGAGCATGATCAGTCCGGCGGACCGCGCCATCCTCGCCAAGCGGTTCGCCCGGGCGATCGACAAGCGGCCCTTCGTCATCCTCCAGGCCCGTCAGCATTTTCCCAACGGCGCCAAGGTCACGCTCGTCTGGGGCAAGGGAATCAAATCATCGTCCGGAGTTGCGAATCGCGAGGACCAGACGCTGGACTTCACGGTCCGCAAGGTCTTCAAGGCCAAGGTCTCGTGCGATCGCGAAAACGAAAAGGCCGGATGTATTCCGCTGACTCCAATCACGGTGAACTTCACCGCCGACATTTCCGCCGACCTCGCACGCAGCATCGCGCTGGTCGCCCCCGACGGCACCCGCGTCGCGCCCAAGCTTGAAGACACCGACCAGATAAACTCGATCCAGTTTCCCGGTCCGTTCAAGGAACTGACGCAGTACAAGGTCGTGATTCCCGACCATTTCGTCGATGACTCCGGACGCACCCTCTCGAACGCTTCGCAGTTTCCTTATCCGGTGCAGGTCGATCATTTCCCGCCGCTGGCGAAGTTCTCTGCGCGCTTCGGAATTATCGAGTCGGTCGATCCTGTCCTGCCCGTTACCGTGCGCAATCTCGAAGCCGAAATTCACGGCGCGAAGATGAAGCTGGATCCCACCGCCGGCCACGCCACCGGATTCGAGGGACTTGTCACTCGTGTTACCGCCCGCCTTTTCCAGCTCACCGAGCCCGACCCCAAGTCGATCCTCACCTGGTTGCGGCGCGTCGCCGAAGCGCGGCGGGCCGACTCGGTGTTTGAGGGTGCGCCCGATGCGAACCAGACCGCGTTCGCGTTACCCAAGCCCAACGGCCCGCAGGCATTTGAAGTGATGGGCATCCCGCTCAAGGCGCGTGGCTTGTTCGTAGTCGAGCTGAAGAGCGAAAAGCTGGGTGCCGCGTTGCTCGGCGAGAACAAGCCGATGTACGTGCCAACCTCGGCGCTGGTCACCAACCTCGCCGTCCATTTCAAGCAGGGCAGGGCAAATTCGCTCATCTGGGTCACCGAGCTTGAAAACGCCAGGCCGGTCAGCGGCGCCGAAGTTGCCATCGCCGATTGCAACGGCGCGCAGATTTGGTCCGGGAGCACCGACTCCCGGGGTATCGCGCTGGTGCCGAAGTTGCCGGCGCTCGACAATCCGCCCAACTGCAATTCCGATTCAGGCGCCGACACCGATCGCGAAACCGATTACTACTCCGACCAGACCGATGCGCTCCGCGACCTGTCGGGCGGCGTGCTGGTCACCGCGCGTCATCACGGGGACTTCAGCTTCGTTCATTCGAGCTGGAAGAACGGCATCGAGTCGTGGCGCTTCCATCTGCCCACGGAATATCAGCCCACCCAGGCCACTGCCCATACCGTGTTCGATCGCGTTCTGCTGCGCGCGGGCGAGACCGTGCACATGAAGCATTTCATCCGCACCCGCACCCTCGATGGGTTCGGCGTGCCCGAGCCCGACCGCTTGCCCGACACCGTTACGATCAGCCACGTCGGCGATGACAAGAAATACAACCTCAAGCTGACGTGGAATGCCGATGGAACCGCATCGAATGATTGGACGATTCCCGTCGATGCGAAGCTCGGCGAATACGACGTGTCGATGACCATGCGCAGCGCCGCGACCGCATCTCCCGCTCCCGGCGACGATTCCGGTCTCAATCTCGACTCGGGGAGCTTCCACGTCGAGCAATTTCGCATCCCGGTTATGAAGGCTGCGATCAAGCTCCCCGCCGATCCGCAAGTCGCCGTCAGCCTGGTTCCCGTCGATGTGAGTATTGCGTATCTGTCGGGAGGCGCGGCGCGCGGCCTGCCGGTCGTTCTGCGCAGCCAGATTTCTCCGGTCAACTACCAGACCCTGCCTGACTTCCAGGAGTTCACCTTCGCCAACGGTCCCGTCAAGGAAGGCGTCTTCAAAAGCGAGCAATGGGAGGAGGGCACTCCCGAGGCCAATCCCGGCGTGCATCAGACCACCAGGCTCACGCTCGACAATGCTGGCGGCGCGCGCAGCGCGATCACCGGCATTCCGCGGTCTGACATCCCGCAGGACATCCGCGCCGAGATCGAATTCCGCGATGCGAACGGCGAAATCAAGACCGCCGCCAACGATGTCACCGTCTGGCCCGCGCGGCTGCTTCCCGGCATCCGCACCGAAGACTGGATCTCGTCACCCAATTTCGTGCGCGCGCAAATTGCCGTGGTCGACGACAACGGCAAGCCCGCGGCCGATGTCCCTGTGCAGGTCACCGTGCTGACGGAGAAATATCTTTCCTATCGCAAGCGGCTGGTCGGCGGTTTCTACGCATACGAGAACACCAGGGAAGTAAAACAGGTCGGCGGTCTATGCGCCGGAAGGACCGATGACCGCGGCCTGTTCTTTTGCGAGGGCAAGCCCGCCGTTTCAGGTCAGCTCACCTTGCAGGTGTCGGTCAAGGACGATGCCGGCAATGCCAGCAGCGCGCATGCGAGTGTCTACGTCCCCGGCGACAATCGCATGTGGTTCGAGAGCCATGATGACGACCGCATCGACGTGGTTCCCGAAAAACCCGAGTATCAGCCCGGCGAAACCGCACGCTTCCAGGTGCGAATTCCGTTCGCGGAGTCGACCGCGCTCGTGACGGTCGAGCGCGAAGGCATCATCGCCGCATCGGTCGTCCGCCTTTCCGGCAAGGACCCGATCGTCACGCTTCCCGTTCGTGACTACGCTCCCAACGCTTTCGTTTCGGTGCTGGCGGTACGTGGGAGAGTCGCCGGCATCATGCCGACCTCGACGATCGATCTGGGCAAGCCCGCGTTCAGACTTGGTATCGCGGGTATCCGCGTCGGATGGCATGACCATCGACTGGCGGTGACCGTCACTCCCGATCGAACCGTCTATCGCGTTCGCGAGAAAGCGCGCGTCAAAGTCGCCGTTCGCGCTCCCGATGGCGGCAAACCTCCCGCGGGTAGCACGGTCGCGCTGGCCGCCGTCGACGAGGGCCTCCTCGAACTCATGCCTAACGACAGTTGGAAGCTGCTCGAAGCGATGATGGGTCAGCGCTCCTACCAGGTCGAAACATCAACGGCTTCGATGCAAGTCGTGGGCCGCCGCCATTTCGGTCTCAAGGCGATTCCGCCTGGCGGCGGTGGAGGCAGCCGCGTCACGCGCGAATTATTCGATACACTCTTGCTCTGGAATCCTTCCGTCCAGCTCGACGACAACGGCGATGCGGTTGTCGAAGTGCCATTGAATGATTCACTGACCAGCTTCCGCATTGTCGCGATCGCCGCTGCCTCGACCGGGGACTTCGGTACCGGCGCATCGAGTATTCGATCGACGCAGGACCTGCAGCTTTATTCCGGTGTGGCGCCGATCGCGCGCACGGGCGATTCGTTCCCGGCGCAATTCACGGTTCGCAACGCGTCCGACAAGCCTTACGACGTCAACATCACCGGTTCGATCGAGGGCCTTGCGACCAAGCCGCCCCCGATGACGATCTCGCTTGCCCCCGGCGATGGCAAAACAGTCGCGTGGGATGTCGCGGTACCGCTTGGTCCTCCGATGCTCAAGTACGATATCGCCGCGAGCGCCCAGGGCGCGTCCGACCATCTGCGAGTCTCGCAGCAGATCCTGCCCTCGGTGCCGGTCCGTACCTGGCAAGCCACGCTGCTCCAGCTCGACAAGCCGTTCAGCCAGCCAATCGCGATCCCATCCGATGCGATCGCGGGGCAGGGCGGCGTCCAGATCGATCTCAGTCCGTCGCTGACCGCCGGCCTCGGCAGCATCGAGGCGTGGATGCGCGAATACCCCTACGTCTGCATGGAACAGCGCGTCTCGCGCGCAGTTGCGTTGCACGACGCGAATTTGTGGAAGGGAATTGTCGCAGACATGCCGTCCTATCTCGATAGCGATGGCCTGCTGAAATACTTCCCGTCGATGCGCGACGGCAGCGACGTGCTGACCTCGTACGTTCTGGCGATCTCGAACGAAGCAGGACTCGCGCTGCCGGGCGACGCGCAGGATTCCATGCAATCCGCGCTGGACAATTTCATACAAGGCAAGCTCACGCGCAGCGAGCCGTTCGCGGTGGTTGATCTTCCGATGCGCAAGCTCGCGGCGATCGAGGCATTGTCGCGCTATGGAAAGGCGACTGCGCCGCAGGTCAGCACGCTCACGATCGATCCGAACCTGTGGCCCGACTCGGCCGTGATCGACTGGTGGAGCATCCTCTCGCGCACTCCCCAACTCCCGAAGCGCGACGAACGCATGACCCAAGTTCAGCAAATCATGCGCGCGCGCATCAACGAACAGGGCACCGCGATGCACCTCTCCAGCGACCCACGCAACAACCTGTGGTGGCTGATGGTGTCGCCTGAGCGCGACATGGTCCGACTGTTGCTGGTGCTGCTCGATTCGGGCGCGTGGCACGGCGATGTCCCGCGACTGATGCGCGGCGCGCTGGCGCTACAGCAAAAGGGCGCGTGGCCCAGCACGATCGCGAACGCGTGGGGCGTGCTCGCAATCAACAAATTCGCGGCGACCTTCGAATCCCAGCCCGTCGCCGGTCAGACCGTGGCGAGTATCGCCAGTCAGTCCAAACAGCTCGACTGGGCTCACGATCCAAAGGGCGGCCAACTTGGCTTCGAGTGGCCACCCTCCGCGGCTTCACTTGATCTGACACATCGCGGTTCCGGTGCGCCGTGGGCGCAGGTGAGCACGCGTGCGGCAATTCCGCTCAAGGCGCCGTTCTCGAGCGGCTACACGATC
>DATJWT010000161.1:0-6027 GCA_035500975.1 Binataceae bacterium (SeqCode) | reverse complement strand
ATCGCCGGCTACGGCTTCGAAGGACCCTATCGCGACAAGCCCGCCTACGATCCGATTATCCAGGGAATCGCGGGCATGATGGAGAGTCAGAAATCGCAGGGCCGCCCGCGCGCGGTGAAGAACATCATCGCCGACAAAGTCACCGGCATGACCGCGGCGATCGCGATTCTCGCGGCGCTCCACGAGGTGCAGGCGGGCGCCGAGAAAGGCAAGCACATCGAGATCGCGATGATCGATGCGGCCGCGTACTACCTGATGGGCGATGCAGCCGGGCGGCATACTCTCCTCCCGCATCAGCCCGGCCTCGCGCCCACGATGGGCTCCGCCGAGCCGTACAAGACCAGGGACGGCTATATCACCATTGCTCCTCTCACTGACAAGCATTGGCGGAACATGCTCGAAGCGGTGGGGCATCCGGAATGGTTCGAAGGCGACGAGCCACGCGCAGAACGTGTGCGTCGCTCCGCGCGCAATCTCATCGAGTACTTCCAGACCCAGAACTCCGACTATTGGCTCGAGCGAATCGAGAAGGCTGACGTGCCGTGCGGGCGCGTGAACGATTTCGATACGGTCTGGGAAGACCCGCAGTACAAGGTGAACGACACCTTCTATGAGTATGAGCATCCGGTCGCGGGCAAGGTTCGCGCCGTGCGGCCCGCTCCGCGGATTTCCGGCAAGAAACCTCAGCTCTGGCGCCACGCGCCCGGCCTGGGGGAAAACACCGATGAGATTCTCGCCGACTTCGGGTTCAACCGGCAGGAGATAGCCGATCTGCACGCGCGCGCGATCGTGAAATAGTGCGCGCGACGGTCCCGCACAAACCGCGCTCGGCAACCCGTCCGCGCGCTCGAGCCGGCTTTTCGCTCGCGATCGCCGCGATTGCCTCCCTCACTATCGCCGCATGCGCGACCACCCAGCCGGCTCCACCCCCCTCTGCGCCCGCGCCCCTTGCGACGCCGACTCCGGCGCCGCGCCATCCCGGCATCAGCTCGTATTCTCCCTATGCGATCGCAGGCGGAAAGGACGGCGCCGTCTGGTACACGGAGTTCCAGGGCGATGGCATCGGGCGAATCGAGCACGATGGCTCCCTGATGCGCTTCAAGATCGATCCGAGCGGATTCGCCCAGCGCATCACCGCCGGACCCGATGGCGCGATGTGGTTTACCGATACGATCGGCAATCGAATCGGGCGTGTCACGTCCGATGACAAAGTCGCGTACGTCAAGCTGCCTCGCGACAAGAGCGGACCCAACGGCATTACGACCGGAACTGACGGCAATCTCTGGTTCACCGAGCGTACCGGCAATCGCGTCGGTCGCCTGAGTCCGACCGGAACTCTAACCGAGTTCAGCCTGCCTTCGGGCGGCGGTCCCGCGGAAATCGTCGCCGGCCGTGACGGGTACGTATGGTTCGCCGAAGACAGGGGCAATCGTCTCGGCAGAATCACCTCGACCGGCAAGGTGACAGAATTTGCAATCCAGACTCCGCACTCAACCCCGGGCTGCATGACCCTGGGTCCCGACGGGAATGTGTGGTTCACGGAGCTGGCGACCGACAAGATCGGCAAGGTTACGCCCACGGGTGCGATAACCGAGTATCAGCTTCCCGAGAAGGGTTCTCCGCTGGGCATCGCGGCCGGGTCGGATGGCAACCTCTGGATCACGGTTATCGGCGCACGCGCGATCTATCGCGTATCACCCTCGGGCGAGTTCACCGGGTTTCACGCCGGCCCCGATACCGTTCCGACCTTCATAGCCGCGGGCCCGGACGGAAATCTCTGGTTCACCGAACCCGGCGGCAAGATCGCCAGGCTCAGCACGGACGGGAAGATAACCGAGTTCGTCGTCGCGAAAGTCAGCATGTGACCTTTCTGGTCCCGCGCCGGAATTTTGCGCTATAAGCGCTGGGAGACGATGCGGTCAGCCCGTCAGCCGCGGGCTCGCCGCCATCGCGGGAACCGAAACCGTTCAACAGTTTGGATTCCATCAAGGGAGATTCTCACCAATGGGCAAGCTCGATGGCAAAGTTGCGATAATCACCGGCGGCGGCCGCGGTATCGGCCGCGGAATCGCGAAAACCTTCGCTGCGCAAGGCGCCGCTGTAGTCGTGAACGATCTCGGCGTCACCGTCGCGGGTCAGCGCGAGACCACTTCGCCCGCCGATGACGTCGTCAAGGAAATCAAGGCAGGCGGCGGCAAGGCGGTCTCCAATCACATGGACATCGCGACCGTCGAGGGCGGCGAGGGCCTCGTCAACCAGGCCATCAAGGAGTTCGGCAAGCTCGACATCCTCGTCAATGTCGCGGGCATCTTGCGCGATCGCATGATCTTCAACATGAGCGAGCAGGAGTGGGACGACGTGATTCGCGTGCATCTCAAGGGGCACTACTGCACGATGCGCCCGGCGACCGCCTACATGCGCGAGCACAAGAGCGGACGCGTCATCAACTTTTCGTCAAACTCCGCCCTCGGCAGCCCCGGCCAGCCCAACTATGCTGCCGCAAAGGCAGGAATCCTGGGCCTCACCTACAGCTCCGCCAACGCGCTGTCGAAATACGGCATCACCGTGAATGCGATCATGCCCGGCGCTTCGACCCGCATGACCGATACGATTCCGGCCGGCCGCATGCCCGGCGCCACCGGCATCCCGCAGAGCCAGAGCGTGGAAGGCACCCCCCGCGATCCCATCAACATCGCGCCCATCTGTGTCTTCCTGGCCAGCGACGATGCGGCCAGCGTCACCGGCCAATGCTTCGGCGCATCGGGCTATCGCATCATGCGCTATCGGCACATCGTGCCCGACAAGATCATTTACAACGACGGCCCGTGGGACATCGACTCGTTGTTCGAACGCCTGAAATCCACGCTACTGGTCGATCTCAGCCAGCCGCGTATGTAGAGCGCGGTTTCTCTGCATTTCGGAGAGCCGGAGTTTTTCTCCGGCTCCTTTGCGGGTTCGAGCCGGATGAGGATCGATCACACGTTCTCTAGATTTTGCTCTTCAACCCATCCGAACTCGGCGCCAGCAGGTACTCCTGGAACAATTTCAGCACCCGCGATGCGTACTCGTCCGGCGCCTCGTAGATTGCGTCGCCGTGACCGCCTGCCGGCACGATCCACAAATCGCCACGATTTCCTGCCGCCGCGCTGATCGCCTGTGCGTCCGATACCCCTACGATCTTGTCGTCGCGGTTCTGGATCACCAGCAGCCCGGCCTCGCCGATTTCCCGCGCGGCCTTCGCGGGGTCGATCTTGAACACCGAATGACCGAGAAAAAAACCTGCCTCGAACAAAGCGGTCTGTTGCACCGCCGGGTTGAGGTTCGCGATTGACGGGACCTGCTGGAACATCCCGGCCAGGCTCCCGTATGCGCTGTCAGAAACAATCGCGTCGAACGACGCGCCGGCAGCCTGCACCATCAGGATCTCGGCCGCCCCCTCGGAAACTCCGAGCGCCCCGATTTTCTTGAAGCCGCGACGCCTCAGTTCGCTCCGCGCGGACAACACCGCCGTCCGTTCCCACCATCCCCACGATGTTCCCGTCTGCCACGTGTCGCCGCTGTCAATCGCCATCACGGGATAACCCGCATTGTGAAGAAACTTCGCGTACGCGAGCATGTCGCGCCGAGTGCCGCCGACCGGCGGCACCAGCAACACGGCGGCCGGAAGCTTGCCCGGAATCATCCATCCCTCGATGGTGCGATCGCCTGCGTGGATCGTCACCACCTCAAAATCCGCCCCAAACCCGGAGCGCGGATCGATCGGCGCATTTTCCGACGACATACGTGGGCCGTAGACGTCGGTTCGTCCTTCTTCCAGGAAGGTAGGGTACTTGAATCGATACGCGACCAGCGTCGCGCCGCCAATCCAGAGCGCCGCCGCCAGCCCGATCATCACGGCGCCGATCAGTGCAAATTTGCGCCCGTTTCGCTTTGCGACTGCGGACTCTTCCGTGGCCCCCGATCGTGAATCCATCGCGCTAATGGTTTGTCCGATAGCAGGCGCGGGAGCAAGTAGCTTGAGAGCACGCCCATCCGCTTCTATGCTGCCACCAAGGTTGCAACTGGCCCATGAGTGACTGGGAACCCGATCTCTACAATCGCTTTCGCCGCTATCGCGCCGAACCCGTCGAATTGATCTTCGCCCGCCTGCCTGTCGCCGGCGATGAGCGCATCGTCGATCTCGGCTGCGGCCCGGGAGAAAACACCGTCGAGCTCGCGCGGCGCGCCGCTCACGGCCGCGTGGAAGGCATAGATCTCTCGACCGCGATGATCGAGGCCGCGCAAAAAATGCGCGCCGCGCTGCCGCCGGACCTTCGCGATCGGCTCGCCTTTCGCGTCGGTGACATCGCGAACCTCGATGCGGAAAAAGAGTACGCGATAGTCTTTTCCAATGCCGCCCTGCAGTGGATTCCCCGGCATCGCGAGGTGCTCGCGCGATGGTACCGCGCGCTTGTGCCCGGAGGCCGGATGGTGGTCCAGATGCCTGCGAACGATCTCGAAACCGCAAAGGTGGAGCTAAGCCGCCTCGCGCGCGAAGAGCCCTGGCGTGCATTGCTATCCGGAGTTGACGAATCGTTCCGCGAAATTCCGCCGCCCGACAAGTACGAGCAAATTCTGCGCGAGATCGGTTTTTCCGAAATCGATTGCCACTACCATACGTTTCATCATCCGATGCAGGCCCCGTCCGAAGTCGTCGAATGGTATCGCGCGACCGGACTGCGACCTTTCATCAATGCGCTCCCTGCCGATCGGCATACGGCCTTTCTCGATGCTTACCGGCGGCGGCTGGAGCAGGGCTACGGAACAACCGGGCCGATGACCTTCGATTTCAAACGCCTGTTCCTCTGGGCACGACGCCCCGCCTGAATGTCGCGCGGACGAATATCGCCGGCGCTGGTTGCCCATGGCGGTGCGGGTGCGAAGGGCCCTGCCGCCGAACGCCCCGAGCGCCGCAAGGCGCTCCTGGAGGCGGTCCGGCGTGGCGCGGAAATTCTCCGCGAGGGCGGCAGCGCGATCGATGCCGTTCAGGTCACGGTCGTCGATCTCGAAGATCATCCCCTGTTCAACGCTGGCACCGGCTCGGTTCTCACCACCGAAGGTACCGTGGAGATGGATGCTTCGGTCATGGTTGCCGATCGCACCGCGGGCGATGTGCGGGTCTCCGCCGGCGCGGTTGCTGTTGTCAGCCGCGTCAGGAACCCCCTGATGCTGGCGCGCGCCGTGATGGAGGAAACCCCGCACGTGATGCTGGCGGGGAAGGGCGCGCATCAATTCGCGCGCCGCTCCGGAATTGCCCTTTGCAGCAACGATGAGTTGATTACCCCGCGCGCTCGCGAGCGATGGCGGATGCGACAGGCCAGCCTGCGCCCCGCCCGCGCGCAGGAACACGGAACAGTCGGCGCGGTCGCGATCGACTCCCGTGGCAACATCGCCGCCGGAACCTCCACCGGTGGCGTCCCGGGCAAGATTCCCGGCCGAGTTGGCGATTCCGCGATTATCGGCGCGGGGACCTTTGCTTCCGCTCTCGGCGGCGCGTCCGCAACCGGCCACGGCGAGGCGATCATTCTCGCGAGCTTGTGCCGCGAGGCTGTCACCCGGCTTCTGGCTGCGGCTCCAAATGCCGCCGCGCGCGAGGTGATCGAAGAACTGCTTGCGCCGCTTCACGCGGAGGCAGGCTTGATCATTGTCGATAGGGCAGGGCGCGTCGGTTTCGCGCATAAGGCAGCCGCGATGCAGGTGGCTACTTTCGAGGCCGCAAGCATCCGCCATTTCTGGGTCGAACCCATCCGCGCCGGTAAAAGTGCGTGAACACCGCCGCCGATCCTCGCATCGCGCGACCTGTGCCGACTATTCAGCTCGTCGCCGCTGCGCTGGTCGCGTTTGTCCTGCTCGCCCCGGGAATCAGCGCGCCGTTTCAGAAGGATGCCGAGCCCCAGTCCGCGGAATGGATCGTCAGCGTTGCCCGAGATGGCAACTGGATCATGCCGCGTGACTACTACGGCTTCTTCAACCGCAAGCCGCCCCTTT
>DATJWT010000160.1:0-11649 GCA_035500975.1 Binataceae bacterium (SeqCode) | reverse complement strand
TGGAACTTATTATTGAGTCAAGGCTGAAAAAATCTCTCTCATGCGATGGTCTGAAATAAACAAAATGAAGTGCTCGGTCGCGCGGAGCCTCTCGGTCGTCGGCGATCGATGGACAATGCTGATCGTGCGCGATGCGTTCCTGGGCGTGCGCCGTTTTGAGGATTTCCAGAACGACCTCGGCCTGACCCGCCACCGGCTCGCTGCCCGCCTGAAGAAGCTCGTCGACGATGGCATCCTCGCGCGCGTTCGCTACCAGGATCGTCCGCGGCGGTACGAGTACCGGCTGACCGAGAAGGGAATCGATCTCTACCCGGTGGTCGTGTCACTGCTGCGATGGGGCGATCGATGGATGGCCGGCAAGGAAGGCCCGCCGATTGAACTCGTACATCGCGAGTGCGGCGCTCACGTAATGCCCACGCTTACCTGTCCCGGGTGCAATGAAGAAGTGAACGCGCGTACGATGACGGCACGGCTTGGGCCGGCTCTGAGGAACCAATCCGAGCGTCCGCGCTACGCGCGGCTGAAGCATCGCAAGGAGCATTCGCTGTCATGATTCGCCAATTTCAGTTCGAGGCGGAAATCTATGAATCGCTCGCGTGCGTTCCGATGCAGGCGCGGCGCAAACTCGATGCAGTCGGAATAAAGATTCATCTCGCGCAATGGCAGCAGCTCGGGCGCGGCGAGCGCCTGATGATCTGCCATGCGCCCGCGAACACTCCGGACGAATGCGCTGCGCTCAAGTTGTTCATCGAAGAGGTGACCATGGCGCGCGCCGGAAGCCCGCCCAAGGAGCTGTCAGAGGAAGTGCGACGCGGAGCGACGCCTCCGAAGGCGCCCCCGGCCCGCTTGATCGCGCATGCGCGCGATCTTGGCACTGAGTTGACGCAAGACAAGTGGAACGACCTCGATGAAGACGAGCGCTATGCGCTGACCAAGCTGGGAGACGTCGAACGCCCCAGCCACAACCTCAAGTCGGCGCTCATCGAATTTCTCTCGTAGATCCACGTTCGTGAGCAAGCTCCGGCAACATGCGCCGGAATAACCCTTTCGTCATTCTGAGCGGAGTCTGCGGAGCGAAGAATGACGGAAAGAAAAAATAGACTTTTGGGGTCCTCGCTCAATCGCTGCTTAACTGCAGGGCGCCAGCATCTGCTGGATCGTCAGATCCGTCCCGGGCAGATTCTGCATGCACGGTTGGCCGGTTGCGCATTGCGCCATATAGGCCCAGTGCGTGACTTCCCCTGAGCTCGACCCGGTGGACATCTGGTTTTCCATCGTCCACTGGTCTCGAATAAAGCGCATCGTTCCCAGGCCTGAGGTTGGGCTACCCGATGAGTTGGTCGGTGTGAACGACAGTTGCACCGATCCTTCGGGAGTCACCGAACCAACCATCTGAAAACAATTTGGTCCGACGCTTTGACCCGCAACCGTAAACAGCGTCGCGGTCTTACCCCAGAAATATCCGCCCTGGTAGGTCTGGATATAAAAGACGGTCTGATCGGAAACCGGGACGACGGTACCACCGTCAGCGGTACTCGAGAGCAAGGCGAGGAGATTTTGCGGTGGCACAATCCAGTAGCTGTTTGCGAGAAAGCTCCAATCGTTCTTCGACGAACCTGATTGCGACGATCCTTGCGCATCACCCGCGCACCCCGCACTCAACACAGCCAGGAGAATAATCGGCGCCATCCGCGCCAGCTTCAGCTTAATCATCAATCGACCTCAATGATGTTTTCAGAGACGTTCGATCTCGAACAAAGATGGACTTGCCCATTCGTCGACGCAATGCGCCTTGTTTCCTCCTCTTGTCCAAGGGGAGGATTACGGAAAGGTGCGGTGGTCGCGATGCAACCTCAGCGCAAATTTGAGCGGCCCCGCTCGGACTTCGACCGGTCAGAAAAGTTCGATCAAACAGGGGCCGCAGGAGCGAGGCAGAAGCCGCATCGCGCTCGCGCTACCATTCCCTAGCCCTCTCCTTGGAAAGGAAAGGAAATCAGGAGTTCGCTATCGCGGCGATCTTTTTGAGATACGGCTGCACGTCCGGCGCGAACGCGGGATGCGTGCTCAGCCGCTCGAAATGCGCGAATGCCAGCGGATATTCCTTGTGTACCTCCGGATGCAGAATCGGCTTCAGGCCTTTGCTCGCGAGCTCCCTGCCACGGCCTCTTTCATTCATGAATAGACTCAATTCCGCGACAAAGCAGATATCGGCGATGGTCACGTCGTCTCCCACCAGGAACTTGCGATTTTCCGCAAGCGCCTGGTTGATGCCGCCCGCGTACGCCGCAAATGCATCGCGCGTGCGCGCGTGGATGTCGGCGGGCACGCCCTCGCCGCCAAACGCGAGCAGGTAAACCTGCATATCGCGCGCGAACACCAGGCTGGCATCGAGAAAGCTGTCGATGCGCGATGCTTCATACGGATCGTGGCCGTATAGCGGGAATCGATCGGCACCAAGGCGCGCGACTGCGCGCATGATGCTGTTCGATTCGAAGATTCCCGTCTTGCCGTCGGGGCTGAACGCAGCCGGCACCGTTCCGAACGGATGCGCTTCCAGGAACGCGTCGGTTTTGTGCAGCGCGCTCTTGAAGCCGACCTTCCCGGCGCGCAGGTTCGCCGACGCGGCGCGATCTTCATCCGAAAGCGGATGCGCATCGAAGTCCCACAGCCACGACTGAAGCTCCCGCGGCGCCGCTCCGCGCACTTCCACCTCGACCCCGCAGAGCCGCGCTGCGATAGTTGCCTTCCAGATGCGCGGATTCGGAAGATAGGAAAAGATTCGCAGGTCACTCATGGTCCCTCACCACGATTCCTTGAACGGGCGTACTTCCACGTTGAATGACCACGCGGACTTGTCCTGGTGCGCGACGTGCCAGACTTCATCCGCAATCGCGGCAGGCTTGATGAAGAAGTCATCGGGCGCACTCGCGAAGCGTTTGCGCGTCCACTCCAGGTCGATCACCGCGTCGATCACCACATAAGCAACGTGCACGCCCTTCGGCCCGACCTCGCGCGCGATCGCTTCGGCGAGGATTCGCTGCGCCGCTTTGGTCGGTGCGAATCCCGCGAAGGCGGCCTTGCCGCGCAGCGCCGAGGTATTGCCGGTCGCGATGATCACGCCATCCTTTGCAGCCACCATCGCGGGTGCGAGCCGCCGCGCCAGATGCAGCAGCGCCATCGTGTTCACCTGGAAATTCTGATTCAGCACGGCGGGATCGATTTCAAGGAAGCTGCCGAACGCGCCGCCGACCGCGTTGTGAACCAGCACTCCAGGAGTACCGAGTTCTTTGCGGACTGCTTCGAGCGTGGAATCGACGCGCGCCTCGTCGGTCACGTCACACGTATACGCGCGGCTGCCCGCGATTTCTTTCTCCAGTGCGTCGAGGCGATCGCGATTCCGCGCGAGCATCGCGACTCTATAGCCGCCCTGCGCGAAGCGACGGACGATCGCCGCGCCGGTTCCGGGACCGACGCCGGTGACGACTGCAACTGGATTCGATGCGCTCATAGTTGTTCCTCTTTCGCCTTGCGCCATGATTCTTTCAACCCTCATCCGGCGCGCGGCGCGCCGCCTTCTCTCTTCGGGAGAAGAACTTGAATTGCCTGCTCGTCAGCGCTGCTGATGTATGATCTGCTCGCGTTCCATCCGTTCGATGTCGCCCGCCGCGTATCCCAGCTCTCCAAGAATCGCGGCATTGTGCTCACCCAGCATTGGGGCGAGAGTGCGAATCTTCGCGGGCGTGCGATCGAATTGCGCGGCGGGTCGTGGCAGTCGCACACGGCCGTACCTGGGGCTCTCGTGGATTTCGAGAATTCCGCTCGCGCGCACTTGCGGATCTTCGAGCAGTTCGAAGCGGCTTCGCACCGGGCCCGATGGAACATCGTTGGCAAGCAGGCGCGCGAGGATCTCGTCGGCCTGCCACTTTTCCAGTTCGCTCGACATGATTTCCCGCCGCGCTACGGCGTTGATCGTTCGCGAGTGCGCGGTCTTGAAGCGCGGGTCCTCGATCAAGTCCTCGCGCTTCAGCGCCCGGCACATGCCGGCCCATTCGTCGTCCGACATCGCGCCGGCCGTGATGTACCGATCCTGCGTCGCGAAGATCAGGTCCGGGCCCATGTCGCCGTCGGAGGGGTCGCGCTCCTCGCCGACCATCGTCAGTGCCGGCATCGCCTCCGGCCACAAATACGAGATCATCGCATCCAGCATCGCGATCCGTACATGTTGCCCCTCCCCCGTGCGTTGCCGCGCGAACAGCGCCGCGGTGATCGCCTGCGCGTTGGTGAGCGCGGTGGTGAAGTCGGCGATGATCGTGCGAATCATTCGCGGCCGCCGCGTATCGCGATCGCGTTGCACGTCGGCGAGACCCGACACCGCCTGGATCACCGGGTCATAGGCGCGCTGTCCCGCGTATGGACCCGTTTCGCCAAAGCCGCTGATCGAGACATAGATGATGTCCGGGCGGATCGCGCGCACGTCCGACTCCGCGACCCCGAGCCGCTCGGGCGCGCCGGGTCGAAAATTATGCGCCAGCACGTCGGCGGTCGTGATCAGCTTGCGCAGAATAGCTTGCCCTTCTGCGTTTTTCAGATCGATCGCGATGGAGCGCTTGTTGCGATTCGCCGAGAGGAACGCCGGGTTCATCCCGTTGCGCCCCTTGGCCAGCCGGCGCATCAGGTCGCCGCTGGGCGTCTCGACCTTGATCACGTCCGCCCCCTGGTCGGCGAGCATCATCGTGGCGACTGGACCTGCGATCATCGTGGTCAGGTCCAGCACCCTGACCCCATCGAGCGGTCCTGCGGCTTTCTTTTCGGTACTCACGACCATCTCCTGTTACTCGGGGAAGTTTTTCGCCAACGCGGCCTTGAACGCGGGCCGGCTCGCGACACGATTGCGATACTTCATCACGTTGTCGGGAAGCGCCAGCTTCTCGATTAGCGCCCACTCGAGGCAGGTCGTCATCAGGATATCCGCCGTGCTCAGCTTTTCACCGAGCAGGTACGGGCTTTCCACGCCGATACGCGATGCCATCGCCCCGAGGTTGTGCAGGAAATAACTCTTGCCTGCTTCCACTGCCGATGGCGCTTCACCATAGACCTGCTTCAGCCCCGCGTGACGGCGGACTACGTACAACGAACCCGCATCGAGTTCGGTCATGATGAAGTAGCACCACTCGGCCAGGCGCGCCCGGCTCTTCGCATCGATCGGTAGATAGATATCCGGATGAGGGAACGTCTCGTTCAGATACTGAAGGATTGCCGCACTTTCGGTGATCACAAACTCGCCGTGCCGAAGCACGGGGATCTTGTGGCGAGGGTTGAGCCGCAAGAAGTCTGCTTCCTGCGTTTCTCCGGTTCGTGATCCAATCGGATGCAGGTCGTATTCGAGACCGAGCTCCGCCAGCATCCAGAGGACCCGAATGGTGCGCGAGGTGCCGACTCCCCATACCGTGAGGTCGTTGTTCATCGTAAAGGCCTCTAAACCTGGAACTTTTCCGTGAAGCGGCGCACATCCAGTTCGCGACTCCACGCGCTGCGGTCCTGGTGCGCCAGGTACCAGAAGGCATCGGCGATCGCCGACGGCTTGATCATGTCGGGAACCACCTGCCGCGACCACAGGAATGCGCCGAAGGTGTGCAGGCGCCAGGTCTCCTCGAATACCTGCGGAGTGGTGTCCATCAGCCGTCCCATTGGCCGCCGCCCGCCGTTGTAAATGAGAACCTCAACCGGTCCCGGATCGCGAACGACCCGCGCATACGCTTCGGCAATCTGTGCCTCCACTGTCGCATCGTGGCGCACGGGCAGGGCGGTCCCGCCCGCGGCGTTGATGTCGGCCGCGGTCTTCTCGATCACATCCGCGCTGCGCGCCAGCAGTGCCACCTTGTACCCGTCCGCAAACCTGCGTGCGAGCGCGGCGCCCAGGCCCTCGCCGACGCCCACCACGATACAACTGCGGTTCGATGCTGGCTCACTCATGGATGGCTCCTGTCTATTGATGACGCTCGTAATGTTTAGTACATTGATGACGATCGCAATGAATTGAGTCAAGCGCGGGAGACAACTGGATGCGGGTATCGAAGGAAGAAGCGAACCAAAATCGCCGGCGGCTACTGAGAGCTGCCGCGCAACTGTTCCGCGAAAACGGCATCGAGGGCACCGGGGTCGATGCGATCACGGAGCGCGCCGGGATGACCCACGGCAGCCTCTACAGCCAGTTCGGCTCCAAGAACGCCGTGGCCGCGGAAGCGATCCTGTACGCATCGGCGGGCTCCCGGCGCAAGTGGGAGCGGGGAGCCGAGGGCGCGGGCGGCAAACTCACTGTCGGCGGAATCGTGAAGCAATACCTGTCGCAGAGTCATCGCGACGCCCCCGGGCACGGATGCGTGCTCGCGGCTTTGGGCCCCGATGTGAGCCGTCAACCGCGATCGACGCGGCACGCGTTCACCAGGGCGCTTGAAGGCGCGGTGAATTTGATCGCCGGACTCATGCCTGAACGCGAAGCGGCGCGGCGAGAAGACAAGGCGCTCGCGGTGTTCTCCACGATGGTGGGGGCGCTGATCCTCGCGCGCGCCGTCGATGACCAAACGCTCTCGGACCGGATTCTGCGCACGTCGGCTGCGTGCGTCACGAACCTGGCGGCGAACAGCAAGGAGTACTGACGTGGAACCTCGAAACGCCACCGTGGCAGTAATCGGCGCGGGCGACCATATCGGGGCGGCGATCGCGAAAAAATTCGCCGCCGAAGGATTCATCACCAATGCGGCCTGCCGCCGTCGCCGAGACCTATTGGCAGCTCTACAACCAGCCCCGCGATGCGTGGACGTTCGAGATAGAGATTCGCCCCTTTCGCGAAAAATGGTGAACCAATGAAAAAAGTCGAATTTCATTTCGACTTCGGCAGCCCCAACGCCTACCTGAGCCACCTGGTTATCCCCGCAATCGAAAAACGCACCGGCGCCAAATTCGAGTACGTACCTGTTCTGCTCGGCGGAGTTTTCAAGGCGACCAACAATCGATCTCCCGCCGAGAGCCTCGCCGGCATCAGGAACAAGCCGCAGTACGAGCGGTTGGAGATGCAGCGCTTCATCAAGCGCCACGGGATCACCAGGTTCCAGCCCAACCCGTTCTTCCCGGTGAATACCCTGATGATAATGCGCGGCGCTATTGCTGCCCGTCAGATGGGAATCTTTGAGCGCTACGTCGACGTGGTCTATCTGAACATGTGGGGCGAGCCGAAGAAGATGGACGATCCAGCTATCGTTGGTTCGGTTCTCGATGCCGCGGGCTTCGACGGCGCGAAATTGTTCGAGCTGATCCAGACTCAGCCGGTGAAGGACGAGCTGCTGCGCAATACCGAGCGTTCGGTCGAACGCGGCACCTTCGGCTCGCCGACGTTCTACGTCGGCGACGAGATTTTCTTCGGCAAGGACCGCCTGCGCGACGTCGAAGAAATGATACTGGCGGAATAGCACTTCATCCTGAGAGCTTGTGAATAAATCCGCTCAGAGCCAAAAGACATTGGTTACCTGCACGGAAAGCCCACTACGTCATCCCGAGCGAAGCCGAGGGATCTCAACGAATGCGGCGCGTGCCACGAGCGGTACTGACAAAGAACGCCGCCGAGCTCTCGGGTTCCACCTGTGCGAAGAATAGCGGCGATGCGTAAGGGGCTGGCCGCAAAGGGGTGGATTCTTTACGCTTTCGCAGTCATGGTAAGGATTTGAACGAGGCTCAACCGGCCGCGATCGAAAGCTCTGTCGACGAGGACCAACGATGGATTTCAATTACACGCCCGAGGATGAAGCGTTTCGCCAGGAAGTTCGCACCTGGCTCGAGGCCAATCAGCAGTTCGCGCCCAGGTCTTTCAGCAACCTGGCCAGCGAAGGCGACGACCATTGGAGCGCGCGCGTCCGATGGCACAAGAAGCTGAACGAAGGCGGATGGGTCGCGGTGAACTGGCCCAAAGAGTACGGCGGCCGCGGCGCTACCGTGATGCAGCGCCTGATTTTTCGCGAAGAGCTTTCGCGGCTGAACCTCGGAGAACCCAGTATCGGGATGGGGATCGGCCTGCTCGGCCCGACCCTGATGCACTGGGGCACCGAAGAGCAGAAGCGCAAGCATCTGCCGGTCATTCTCAAAGGCGATGAAATCTGGTGCCAGGGCTATAGCGAACCCGGCTCGGGTTCCGACCTCGCATCGATTCAAACGCGCGCTGTGGAAGATGGCGACTACTTCGTAGTCAACGGCCAGAAAGTGTGGACCTCGATGGCGCAGCATGCCGACTGGATTTTCGCGCTGGTCCGCACCGACCCCGAGGCGCCCAAGCACAAAGGCATCAGCTACCTGCTCATCGACATGCACAGCCCCGGCATCACCGTGCGTCCTCTCGTGCAGATGACTGGCGGCAAGGGCTTCAACGAAGTCTTCTTCGAGGACGTGCGCGTTCCCAAGAAGAACATCGTGGGCGAGAAGAACAACGGATGGCAGGTCGCGATCACCACCCTGATGTTCGAGCGCGGCGGCGGCGCCGGAGCTGGTGGTCCGTTCCAGGAAGTGCGCGATCTCGCTGAACTGGCGAAGCGCCTGCCACGCGATGGCAAAACGGCGTGGGATGACCCGAGCGTGCGGCAGAAAGTTGCCGAGTTCGCCTCCGATGCGCTCGCGCTCAAGTACACCGGCTATCGGCAGTTGACGCGTCAGCTCAAGGGACTACCTCCCGGGCCGGAAGGTTCGATGATGAAGCTGTGCAGCACCGAGCTGGCGCTCAAGATCGCGTTATATGCAATGGAGTTGCTCGGGCCGTACAGTCAGTTCGAGTACAACGCTCCGCACGCGATCGACAAGGGCAAGTGGTCGTTCCGGATGCTGGCGGCGCGCGGACCGACGATCTTCGCGGGGACCAACCAGATCCAGCACAACATCATCGGCGAACGCGTCCTCGGCCTGCCCAAGGGCTCGTGATCCGATGGACCTCGCCAAGAACTGCATCGACGTCGGGCTCTTCACCAATCGCCTCGACGAAATGAAAGCCTTTTATGGCGAGCGCCTGCGGCTGCCATTCCAGGAAGTGCTGCCGCTGGGCGGCGGTATGCAGCAGCATCGCTTTGGCCTGCTCGGCTCCGTGCTCAAGATAAACGCCTCGCGCACCCCCGTGCCGGAGCGAGTCGCGGGCGGATACCGGCGCATCACGATTTCCGATCCGCGCACGCCGATGCCGTTTGAGTTGACTGATCCCGATGGCAACTCGATAGAGCTGGTGCCTGCCGGGCAGCGCGGCATCCGTCAGATTGAAATTCAGCTTGGCGTTACCAACGAAGCCGACTTCGCGCGCTTCTATGGCGAGGTTCTCGGAGGAGAGCGCATCGATGATCGCCGCTACCGGATCGGTGAGACGATCATCAGCTTCGCGCAAGATCCTTCCGCACGCAGAACTGAAAAGTCGCCGTCCGCTCCGGCTGCCGACGTGATCGCATCGATGCGCGCAGTCGGCTTCCGCTACATCACGATTCAGGTGAAGAACTGCGACACCGAGCACAAGCGCTTTATCTCGATCGGAGTATGGGAAGGCGCGCCGCCGGTGACGTTGGGCACCGTCGCGAGGATTTCCTTCATCCGCGATCCCGACGGCAACTGGATCGAAATTTCCCAGCGCGCTTCGCTGACCGGGCGGCTCCCGGAATAGAAAAAAGAAGAATCCGCGGATTACGCGGATTTCACAGAGAGGATTTTCTCGAAGCTCTGTGAATCTGCGAAATCTGCGGATGCCCGGTTCTTGTTCTATGCCCAGCGCGAGCGGGGCCGATTGCGCGACGGAGCGCGCGACGAGGAAAACAGCTTCACCGGCTTGGGCGCCGTGATCTGGATCTTCTCGAATCCCTCCACGTGCTCGCGCTCGAGCTGCTCGCCGAGCATGCGTTCAAGACGCGCCAGGGTCACGCGCTCCTCGGGAGTAACGAGACTGATTGCCTCGCCGGACTTGCCCATCCGCGCCGTCCGGCCCACGCGGTGGATGTAGCTCTCGGTTTCATCGGGCAGATCGAAATTGATCACGTGCGATACGTCGGGAATATCGAGCCCGCGCGCCGCCAGGTCGGTCGCGACCATCACGCGGAACTTCCGCGCTCGAAAGCCCGCCAGCGCCGCGTTGCGCTGCCCCTGCGATCGATCGCCGTGAATTTGCACGGCGCGGATGTGCGCATGTTGTAGCATCTTCGCGATACGGTCGGCGCGGCTCTTGGTCCGGGTGAACACGATCGCGCGTTCGATTTCGGGCCGCTTGAGAATTTCAAGCAGCATCTTGCTCTTCTCTTCCAGCGAGACTGGATAGATCGATTGCCGCACGGTCGAGGGCGGCGCGGACTTCTCGCCGATCGTCACCCGCGCCGGATCGTGCAGGAACTCGCGCGCCAGCATCTCCGGTCCGGTCGCCATCGTCGCCGAGAACATCATCGTCTGCCGCTGCCGCGGCACCATCCGCATGATCCGCTTAAGCTGCGGCAGGAAACCCATGTCGAGCAGGCGGTCAGCCTCGTCGATGACGACCACTTCGATTTTGTCGAGCTTGACGATATGCCGCTCGAGGTAGTCGATAAGCCGGCCCGGGCACGCGACCAGCACCTGTGCGCCCGCGCGAATCTCGTCGATCTGCCGCTTCTCCGATTCTCCACCCATCACGACCGCCGCGCGCAATCGCGTATGCCGCGCCAGCGCGGTGAACTCGCGTGCGACCTGGGTGGCGAGTTCACGGGTCGGAGTGATGATCAACGCAGCCAGATGATTAGTGTGGGCGCGATGAAGCCGGCTGAGGGTCGGGGTCAGGAACGCGCAGGTCTTGCCGCTACCGGTTTCCGCGGTGGCGACTACATCGCGGCCTTCGAGCGCGACCGGTATCGTCTCGGACTGAACGGGCGTCGTCTCGTGATATCCGCGATCGGACAACGCGCGTTGCAATTCAGGAGCTAGATGGAACTGGGAAAAAAGCAATGGAGGCCGTGGGTTCTGCGCCAGAGCATACCGACTCAACCACACTCAGACAACGCCCCGTTCCGGGGTCGGCTCTCAGAACTTACCGTGTCGCCCCGCGCCGGCTGCGAATCGCGAGGCTCCCTCGCGCGTCTCGCCCGAATTCACCGTCGCGATTCCGTGACGATATTCGTTGACCAGTGCCTCCTCCAGCGGCAACGTCCACGCCTCATATGCCGACATCCGATCGGATCGCACGCAGCGCTGCGGGAACGCCGCAATCTGATTGCCCAGCTCGCGCGCCGCCGCCAGGGCGCCGCCCTTTTCCGTCATCCGGTTCACCAGGCCCATTCGCAGCGCCTCGTCGCCCGACACTCCGCGCCCCGTGAGGATCATGTCCATCGCGTTGCTCATCCCGATGAGACGTGGCAATCGAATCGTGCCGCCATCGACCAGCGGCACACCCCATCGACGGCAGAACACACCGAAAACTGCGTCGCGCGCTGCCACGCGCATGTCGCACCAGAGTGCGAGCTCCAGCCCGCCCGCTACGGCATACCCTTCAACCGCGGCGATGACGGGTTTGCCCAGTAGCATCCGCGTGCATCCCAGCGGACCGTCGCCCGTTTCAGTCACCCGATTCCCGCGATTGGTCGAGACTGCTTTCAAATCCGCACCCGCGCAGAAGTA
>DATJWT010000159.1:0-6546 GCA_035500975.1 Binataceae bacterium (SeqCode) | reverse complement strand
GTGCATTCGCAGCGCCTGGAGAAGATCCAGGTTCTGAGTCACGGCCGCGTGCGTCGCGCCCGCCTCTACTACCTGCGCAAGCGCCAGGGCAAGGCTGCCCGGCTCGACACGATTTCATAGTCGCGCTTCGCGGCGCTGCTGCGCCGCAAGCACATGGCCTTTTGGAAACCCCGTTGCTCGGGGTTTCTCTTTTTCTACGATCTGGCTTTACCGGTCATCTGGACGTGACCGTAGAAGTGTGCGCCTTCGTTGATGGCGAGATGCTCAGCTTCGATGTTGCCGTGGACGCGCGCACGAGGTCCGAGCACCACGCGTTTGGAGTCGACCACGTCGCCGCGCAGCTCGCCCATGATCAAAAGGCGCGGGGCGCGCACCTTACCCTCGATGGTCCCCTCCTCAGTAATGACGACCAGCTCCGCTGATGATACTTCGCCGCGGAAGCGCCCTTCGATTCGCACCGGTTCGTGAAAGATGAGGCGGCCCGAGACGTTGATGTTGCGGCCAACGGCAACCCGCGTGCGCTCTTCGACCCAGGAGTTCACGGGCGAGTCGGAGCCGTGCCGCGATGACGAAGCCTGCTGATCTCCCGCTTGCCCGAGGCGTTCCATCCAAGACCCTATAGTTTATTGCGCAGGAAACACGTGACACGCAACAGAGTGTGCGCCGTGGCCCCGTTCGAGCGCTGGTACGCTAATTTTACATTTATCCTCGGCGTAAGGACACCGCGGATGAAAAGCGCAGCCGGATGGCGGGTCTACAGGGCTTGGCATCTCGCCAGGCAGCTTGATGCGATCGGGTTTCGCTGTCTGATCGGTGGTAGGAATCGCAGACAGGAGTGCCCGGGTATAGGGATGCCGGGGATTTGCGTAGATCTCTTCGCGCGAGGCGACCTCCACGATCTTCCCCAGGTACATGATCGCCACCCGGCGGCTGATGTGTTCGACGACCCTAAGATCGTGCGCGATGAAGAGATAGGTCAGGTTCAGGCGCTCCTGGAGGTCCTGGAGCAGGTTGATGATCTGCGCCTGGATGGAGACATCGAGGGCCGATACCGGCTCATCGAGGACCACGAACCGCGGATTGACCGCGAGCGCGCGAGCGATGCCGATTCGCTGGCGCTGACCGCCGGAAAACTCGTGGGGGTAACGGTTCATCGCATCGGCATCCAGGCCCACCATATCGAGAAGCTGGACGATGCGCTCTTCTTTTTCGCGTCCGCGGGCAAGATTGTGAATCTCGATTCCCTCGCCAACGATCGCGCGCACCTTCATGCGAGGATTCAACGACGCATAGGGATCCTGGAATACGAGTTGCATTTCACGGCGCAGCGCGCGCAACTCCTGGCGCGAAAGAACGGAGAGGTCGCGGCCGTCGAACCAGACCTTGCCGCGCGTCGGGTCCATCAGGCGAAGAATCAACCTGCCCAGGGTTGATTTCCCCGAACCCGATTCTCCCACCAATCCCAACGTCTCACCGCGCGCGATTTCCAAATCGACGCCGGCGACGGCCTTTACGGTGAGCTTGTTGCGCGACAGAAATCCATCGCTGCCGGCGGGAAATTCCTTCCAGATATTCTCCACCCGAACGAGCGGATCCATTCCGGCGACCGGCACGGAACGCGTGGCGGAAGTTTCAGACGCGGATGCAGGCGACATGGTGATTGGGCACTTTTTCCTGGAGGGGCGGATCACCGGCAGAGCACTGCGCTACAGCGATCGGGCATCGCGGATGGAACCTGCATCCGGGCGGTGGTTTCAACGCGCTCGGGATCGTGCCCGGAATCGCGCGCAGGCGTCGGCGCGGCTTACCATCAATTCCCGGAATCGATTCGAGCAGCCCCTTCGTGTAGGGGTTCAGCGGGTTGCGGAACAATTCGTGAGTCGAGGTCTGTTCCATCACGCGCGCGGCGTACAGAATCGTGACGTCGTCGGCGTATTCGTTGACGATACCGAGATCGTGGGTAACGAGGATGACCGCGAGCTTGAGCCGGTCCTGAAGCTCGCGAATCAAATCCAGAATCTGCGCCTGGATGGTCACGTCGAGCGCCGTAGTCGGCTCATCGGCGATCAGCAGGCGTGGATTGCACGACAGCGCCATCGCGATCATCACGCGCTGGCGCATCCCGCCGGAAAGCTGGTGCGGGTAGTCGTCGATGAGGCGCTCGGGATCGGCAATTCCAACCATCCGCAGTGCTTCGATAGCGCGATGGCGCGTCTCGTGGCGGCTGGTGTGCTGATGGAGCCGGATAGCTTCGCCGACCTGACTGCCGATGGTGAAGACCGGGTTCAGCGAGGTCATCGGCTCCTGGAAGATCATCGCGATTCGCGATCCGCGCATCGCGCGCATTTCGGGCTCGGGCAGCTTCAGCAGGTCTTTTCCCTCAAACAGGATCTCGCCGTCGGTGATGCGGGCGACCTCGGGCAGGAGGCGCATGATGGAAAGCACGGTGGCGGTCTTGCCGGATCCGGACTCGCCCACCAGGCCCATCAACTTGCCGGGTTCAACGGAGAAACTTACGTGATCGACCGCGCGGACTTCACCCGCATCGGTGAAGAACGAAGTACAGAGCGATTTAACCTGGAGCAGAGGGGCCACTTGCATCTTTCAGGGTAGCATCGCGCTCACGACGCGAACCAGATGAGCTTCCTTGCGCATCAACATCCTCATCGCGCGCCGGCCGGGTCGAGGCGATCGCGGAGATGATCTCCGAGAAAGTTGAACGACATAACCGCGAGAAAGATGAAAAGGCCCGGAATGAGAATCCACGGGTAGTGCCGCAAATTCTGTACGTCCTCGGCGGCAGCCAGCAGATTGCCCCATGAAGACGCAGGCTCCTGGATTCCCAGGCCGAGCAGCGAAAGCGCGCTCTCGCCGAGGATGAAGCCGGGGATCGAGAGCGTGGCGGCGACGATCGCGTAACCAAGAACCGACGGGATCACGTGAAGCCGGATAACGCGCCATCGCGATCCGCCGAGCGATCGCGCCGCTTCGACGTAGGGCAATCCACGCACGGCAGCGGCCATGCCGCGGATGATGCGGGCAAGGCCAGCCCAACTGATGAAGCTCATGATCGCAACGATGATGAAGAACACCTCCACGGTGCTCAGCCCCGCCGGAATGATCGCGGCGAGTGCGAGCAGGAAATAGAAAGACGGCAGCGACATCTCGATTTCAGACCATCGCATGATGAGATTGTCGGTGAGGCCGCCGACGTAGCCGGATAGCGCACCGATCGAAATCCCCAATGAAAAGCTGATCAAGACGCCGATCAGGCCCACGAACATACTGACGCGCGAGCCATAGACGATGCGCGAAAACAGGTCGCGGCCGACGCCGTCGCTACCCATCAGGTAGAACGGCCTGGTCGGAGAGTCGGTGGTAAACAGATGCCAGCGCAGAAGATGGACATACACCCGGGATGTCGGGTCCTCGGCATAGTGCCGTTTCACGCGGTCATCCATCGTCATCGGATGCGTGTAGAGAAAGCCTCGAGACCAATCGGAGGGCGAAGCGAGGTGAAGAGTCATCGGAGGGCAATCGGGCATCGTGCGATTCTGAAAAGTGGGATCGTAGGGAGCGAAGAAAGGCGATGCCAGGGCCATGAGATAGAACAACGCAAGGCACAGCACGGAAAGGCGCACGGTCCACGGCGCCCGGCTCCATTCGCGGCTCCACGCGGACGCAAATTCGACCGATCCCGATGATGCGACGGGTACGTTCATTGCGATGCTATCGAGGAGAAATCCACCCGCGGATCGACGGCGACCAGCGCCAGGTCTGCGAGCAGGTTGCCCACGAGGAGCAACACGGTACCCATCAAAACCGACCCCATCACAAGATAGACATCGATTTGCCTGACCGCATCGAGCAGAAGCAGACCGAGTCCCTGGAGGTTCATGACCGTCTCGACCAGGGCCGCGCCACTCAGCAAATCGCCGAGCGAGTAACCGGCCATCGTAACAAACGGATTCAGCGCATTGCGCAGCACATGCTTGTAGATGACGACGCGCTCGGACAGGCCCTTGGCGCGCGCGGTGCGCACGAACTCGGAGTTCTTGATTTCGAGGATCTGCGACCGCATCAGGCGCATCAGTCCCGCCATGCCTGAGACGCCGAGCACGAAAACGGGCAGCACGAGATGGTTGATTCGATCGGCCACGCGATTGACGAAATCCAGCGAGTCGTAATCCGGAGAGAAGGTCCCGCCGACCGGGAACCATCCGGTGTGGACCGCCAGGTACATCATCAGGAACGCGAGAAAGAAATTGGGCACCGACATGCCGAAGAATGCCAGGAACGACAGCACGCGATCCCAGATCGAGTTCTGATTGACCGCGACCACAATTCCGATTGGAATCGCGAGCACCCACGAAAAGAGCATCGCGCATATCGCGAGAATGATGGTGTTGAAGGCGCGCGACGCGATCAGCGAAGTAACACTGATGTGGTAGGTGAGCGAGGTGCCGAGGTCGAGATGGAGGACGGACCACAACCACCGGCCGTAGCGGACCAGGAACGGCCGATCGAGGCCGAACTGCGCCTCCATCTGCTTGATGACTTCGGGAGAGATGTGCGGGTTGAGCTTTACGCCGGCGAGGAAGCCACCGGGGACCATCGCGATGATCGCAAAGGCGATGAAGGTAATCCCGAGAATGGTCGGGATCATGTTGAGCAGGCGGCGAACCAGGAAACGTCCCACTGTGTATCTCTACTTGTGCACCAAGGCTTCTATTCGGGCCGGAACGAAACCCATTCGGGCTTGTACATTCCCCAAACGGTCGGCTGAAAGTCCATCAACGATTTTTTCCACGCCAGGTAGCGGATCTGGCGCACAGTTTCGATAATCGGGAGCTGATCGTGCAGGATTTCCTGGAGACGCCAGTAGTACTGCGGCCGCTTGGCGATGTCCATTTCGGAAGCGCCTTGATCGAGAAGGCGATCGATCTCGGCTTCCCAGGGGGTTGCGGGAGTAGTTTGACCCGGATTCCACAGATGAAGGTTCCCTGAAGAACGGTACACATTGGAGCCGTCATTGGGATCGAAAGTTCCGGTGAACCCGATCAGCACGCAGTCCCAATCGAAGGTCGAGTCCAGCTTGTCGACGAGGGTGGTGAAGTCAAGCGGACGATAGTTCACCTTGATGCCGAGGCTTTCGAGGTCTTGCTTCAAAATGGCACAAGTCTGCTCGCGCACCGCTACTCCGGTGTTGGTCATCAAGTTGAACTCGAGCCGGTGGCCCTGCGCATCGACGCGAACCCCGGGCGCGATCAGATGATAGCCGCCCGCCTCCAGCAGGCGCTGCGCTTCCGCGAGGTCGTATTCATAGTCTTTCAAGTTCGGGTTGTGGAAAATCTTGTTCTCGGGCGAGATCTCGGCGACCGCGGGGACCGCCAAGCCATGATAGGCAAGGTCGATGATTCCCTGCTTGTCGATCGAATGCGCGATCGCTTTCAGGAAGTTCAAGTCCGTGAACCATTTGAGCTTCGGATCGGCGACTCCGTTTTTGACATAGTGGCGAGGGTTGCGATTGAAACAGAAGAACATCGAGCCGGTGTCGATTCCGATTTGTTTGATCTCAATACCCAGCTTGGCGGCATCTTCTTCCAGATCGACAACTTCCTGAGGGCGCGGCGGGTAAACATCGGTCTGTCCGGCGACAAATCGCAAGAACTCAACATTCTGGTCCGGAACGATCAGATATGAGCGCCCGCGAAGACGGGGCAGTGGAGCGCCCCGTTCGTCTTTCATCCAGTAGTCCGGGTTGCGCTGGAACTGGATGCTCTGAGCGGGCACGTAGCGACTCAGCCGATATGCGCCATCGCCGACGATCCGTGCGACGGGAGTATTGATTCCCCAGGTTCGATTGAAGGTTCCTTTTTCGTAAGGCTCTTTGAGCAGATGCTCGGGAACCACAGGAATGCCCGCGGAATAGAAGAGCGGTGCAAACGGCTTCGGCAACGAAAAGACGACGGTGTAGTCGTCGGGCGCGGAGGCGGAGACGGGCTTTCCGTCGACGAGCAGGCCGTAGCGGATGCTATTGGGAATCCCGGGATCGAAAATCAGTTTGATCGTGAAGAGCACGTCCCTCGAGGTGAGTGGATGGCCATCGAACCATCGCACATCCTTGCGAAGGTGAAACGTCACCGTGCGATTGTCACTTGAAACTTCCCAGCTCGCGGCGACGCCGCCTTCCGGAAGCAAAGACTTCGGGTTGATTCGGATCAATGACTCGAAGAGGTTGCCAACCACAACGCTCGAAGTCTCATCGGTCACCAGGATGGGATTGAAAGTGCGCGGCTCGCTGCCCAGCGCTTCGTAGCTCACCTGCTCGCGTGCGTGATCGGCGTTGGGCCGGCTCACGTGACACCCGGCGAGTGCGATGACGCAGAGCATCGCGGCACAGACGTCGATCGCTCTACGGATTCGCATTGGCCTGCTGGTTCGCCGGTGGTGGCGAGAGAACGAATACCGAGTCGGGGATCTCGGCGTTGATGATCGGGCGTTTGTAGTGGAACGAGACGCGGCTCTGCGCGACCGGGAAGGTCG
>DATJWT010000158.1:0-5779 GCA_035500975.1 Binataceae bacterium (SeqCode) | reverse complement strand
TTTCGGGCGATCCAGGAATCGCTGGCCAAGCTGGTCGCCGGAATCGCGGTGGCCTGGATTCTCGGCGGATTTCTGGAGGAGCTCGCGTTCCGGGGAATCGTGTTGAAGTCGCTCGCCGTGTTGTTGGGCGGATCTCCGGGGGGACCGATTGCGACCGTTCCCGCGGTCCTCGCGGCAGCGGCCGGCGCAGGCCTTATCCACTACTACCAGGGGCCGCGCGCGATGGCGATCATCGCGCAACTCTCCATCCTGTTCGGCGTTCTGTTCGTGATCAGCGGCTACAATCTGTGGACGGTAATCTTCGCCCACGGCCTCTACGACACGATCGCGTTCATCAGATTCGCGCGCGGAACCTCGAAATACTCAAAGCTCGATGGTGATGCGGCCGCAACGACCGCTGGAAGTTAGAACCTGTGCGTCGCGATGCGATTGGGCTATGCTCGCGGTACTTCAACCTCGGGAGCGACGTTCATGGCGATGAATGATTTCAACCAGAAGGTTATCGAGGAGTTCAGGTCCAACGCGGGCAAGGTCGGCGGCCAGTTTGCCGGCGCGCCGATGGTCCTGCTCACGACCAAGGGCGCGAAGAGCGGAAAACCCTATGTTCACCCGCTGGTGTATACCCGCGACGGCAACAAGTACGTGATCATCGCGTCGTTCGCAGGCAGTCCGAAAAATCCGTCCTGGTACCACAACCTTGTCGCCAACCCGATTGTGACACTCGAGATTGGAGCCGAGAAATTCCAGGCCAGGGCCTCGATCGCGTCGGGCGCTGAGCGCGAGCGGCTGTTCAATCAGCAAGCGACACTGATGCCGGTGTTCAACGACTACCAGAAGAAGACCGCGCGGCAGATTCCGGTGGTCGTGCTCGACCGTATCTCCTGAGGCTTTTCGGAGGGGGACACCACGATGATCCGATGCGTCATGGTGTTTGCGCGCAACGGCAAGTACCATCGCATTCCCGATGCGGAAGTGGAGGACTGGGAAGAAGTCCTCGAGGGCATCGACGGCGAGCCGGAGCTGATCGAGCGCGTCGATGGCTGGGCGCCCTACACGCGCGCGTACCGCATGCCCGATCGGTCCGTTTATCTCGTCGCGATTGCCGAAGACTGACCCTCCTCTCCGCTTACGTAGCGATAGACCAAGCGCTGGAAGTGCTGGATGCCGCGTTCGCGCGAGAGCATCAGCTCGCCGTGATCGATAACGCCGGAACCGAGGCCGCGTTGCACCGATTCGCACAGCACGATGTCCTCGCGCTGAACGAGATCGCTGAGTTCCACGTATTTCCGAATCCCGGTTTCGGTCGCGTCATCCGCGAAGAAGTAGTCGATTGTTTCCCTCGTGTGGCCGACATCGAGCGGCCACGTGCGTAACACCTGCATCGCGTGCGGCTTCGCCGAAAGCGAGAACATCACGGTCGGCCACAAGGTCGCATAGTTCACGCTCGCGCCCGGCACCCCGACGATCGGTCCGTGGTAGCTGGAAAAGAATTCGTTGCCCGTGTCTGAACTGTAGGTGTCAGTATCGATCAATTCGGAGAACCTGGGGTGCGCGACCGGGCAGTGGTAACACTCGTTGAAATTCTCGATGACGATCTTCCAGTTCGAGGCTATGTCGTAGACGTCGCGCCGGATCATCCGGAGCTTCTCGAGCTCGACCCCCGCGCGCTCGAATAGTCCGGGGAGCGTCCCGATCATTTCACGCAGCGAGCCCGCGTCACGCGCGGGATTCACAAAGATCATCGGACCCCAGCTCTCAACCGCAAATCGAAGCAGCGGCAAATTCTCCTTCACGAATGACGTCTGCTCATTCGCCCGCGGCGCCGCGCGCAGGGTGCCGTCGAGGTTGTAAGTCCATCCATGATAGTGACACTGCAGCGTCCTGCGATTGCCGGCGCATTCGAGCACGACTTCGCTGCCTCGATGCCGGCAGACATTGGCCATCGCATGCAGGCCGCCGTGCTCATCGCGGGTGACGACAACCGGAATCGTACCGAGTTGCGCGGTAAAAAAATCTCCCGGCTTCTGCACCTGCCCGGCGTGACCAACATACTGCCACGTGCTCGACAGGATGCGCGCGCTCTCGGCCGCGAAGATTGCGGGATCGGTGTACCAGATCGCCGGGAGCGTCTCTCCCTGCGCGAGGCGCCGAGAGAGGGCGGCGGCGTTTTCAACTACTGAGTTCATCGATCTGCTCTCCCATCAACCAAACTAACCGCCGGCACCAATCGTGAAAAGGCACGGCGCCGCCACAGCCTGGCAATGAGCTCGTTCGGTAGCGCGGGCGAGAGACCCGTACGCCGAGCCAGCGGAAAGCCGAAAAAGAAGGGCCACCGCTCCTCAACGCCGTCCGGCCGGTGCGGCGTTCCAGTCGCTCACGCTCCATGCTTATATGAGGAGCCGTGGGAATCCCGCAGGGGGCGGGTCGGGCTCTACCGAGAGGGGTGTCAGGATTGGCTACCAAGAGAGTGGGCAAGACCAAAGCGTCGCGCTCCGATTTCAAGCCGCTACGAATCGCGCAACTCGCGCCTCTCTACGAACGCGTACCGCCGAAACTCTACGGCGGCACCGAGCGGGTGGTTTCCTATCTGACGGAGGAACTGGTACGCCGCGGCCACAAGGTGACGCTGTTCGCTTCAGGCGACTCGGAAACCAGGGCCAAGCTCCATCCGGGGCCGGAATCGTTGCGCCTGGCCGGCGTCCCCGAGCATGGCATCTTTCTGCATTTCCCGATGATCAGCGACGCGTACAAGATGGGCGCCGATCATTTCGACATCATCCACGGGCATATCGACTACTGGACCTTCCCGTTCGCCGAGTTGTCGCCGAAGGTCGCCTCGGTAACCACTCTGCACGGGCGGCTGGATATCGAACCGTGGCGGCCGGTCTACTCGCGTTACCGCAAAATTCCGGTCGTCTCGATCAGCGATGCTCAGCGCAGGCCGTTGCCGTTCCTGAACTGGAAAGCGACGGTTTATCACGGGCTGCCGGATGATCATCTTCATTTCAGTGCGGGAGCGGGAAAGTACCTCGCGTTCCTCGGCCGCATCTCGCCGGAAAAGCGACCGGACCTGGCTATCGAGATCGCGCGCAAACTCGGGATCCCCCTCAAGATCGCGGCCAAAGTCGACGTAGTGGACCAGGACTACTACGACGCCGTGGTCAAGCCTCAACTGTCGCCGCCCGACATCGAATACATCGGCGAGATTACCGAGGTCGAGAAGAGTGAATTTCTCGGCAACGCGATGGCGCTGCTGTTCACGATCGATTGGCCGGAGCCTTTCGGACTGGCGATGATCGAAGCGATGGCGTGTGGCACGCCGGTCGTAACGCGTCCGTGCGGATCGGTGCCCGAAATCATTAAACCCGGAGTCAGCGGCTACATCGCGAGCACAGTCGATGAGCTGGTGGAGAGCACACGCAAGGCAATCGAGATGCCGCGGGCGCAGGTTCGCGCCGAGTTCGATCGCCGCTTCACGGTTGCAAAGATGGCGGAAGCCTACGAGCGGGTGTATGCACGGTTGATCGCCCAGACCAAAAGGAAGTCGGCGAGAAAGAAACGATAGGGTCCAAACCAAGATGGGAAAAACTCCGAGCAAATCCGCGACCAGGGCCGGCGCCAAACCAGCGCGCAAGGCTCCGCCCGCCCCGAGGAAGGCCCAGACCGTACTCAAGGTTGGATCGAACTTCTACGTCCTCGCCTCGTCCTTAACTTCGCGGCGCGAGACGCGGGTCCTCGCGGATGCGCAGAGCTTCGCGGTGTTCGAGGTCGGCGGCGATATTGCGGAGTCTCCGCTCGAGGCGCTGGGTTTCTTTTACAAGGACACGCGTTTTCTTTCCGGCTTCGAGATGACGATCGCGGAGCAGGCGCCCTATTACCTCAATTCCTACTTGAGCGATGACAAGGCGGAGCTGCGCGTCAACCTGACCAATCCGGATTTGGCGGGAGACGACGAAAAGATCGAGCTGCCCCGCAACTCGATCCAGATCGAGCGCAGCTGGGTGATCGTCAACGCCGCCCTGTACCATCGCCTCGTCATCAGCAATTACTCGCACGCCAGGGCAGAACTGCCGTTTGATCTGAGGTTTGGGGTCGATTTCGCCGATCTATTCGAGGTTCGCGGCGTCAAGCGCGCCAAGCGCGGCCAGGATTTTCCGACTGAGACGAAAGACGGCAAGATCCGGTTCCGTTATCGCGGGCTCGACGATGTTACCCGGTTCACCGAAATATCTTTTGACCCCGCACCCAAGGTGCTGACGGACCGGCGCGCCGCTTACTTCCTCGAAATGAAGGCCGACGAGTGCATCAAGATGGAGGTGCGGATCAACTGCGGAATCGAGGAGCCGACGAAGACGCCAGCGGCGGTGGTCAAAAGTCCCGGCGATTTCCAGGCTGCACTCGGATCACGCCACGACGAGATCGCAATCGCGCGCAGCGGATGGGCAAAGATCAGCTGCAGCCACGAACTCTTCGACCTCCTGCTTCAGCGCTCCGCCGCCGACCTGACCTCGATCATCGGGCAGACCTCGCAGGGCTCCTTCATCATGGCCGGTATTCCGTGGTTCGCCACGTTGTTTGGCCGCGACAGCATCATCACCGCCCTCTCGGTTGTGCAATTCAACCCCGACATCACGGGGCGAACGCTCAGGATGCTCGCATCGCTGCAGGGCACCAAGGTCGACGAAGCCCGCGACGAGCAACCCGGCAAGATCGTCCACGAGATGCGCGCCGGCGAGATGGCTGCGACGGGCGAGATTCCGTTCGGGCGCTACTACGGAACAATCGATGCAACCCCGCTGTTCTTGTGGCTGATCGGGCTTTACGTATCGATAACCGGCGACCTCAAGCTCGCCACCGACTTGTGGTCGAACGTGGAACGCGCGCTGGAGTGGATCGAGAAGTGGGGCGATCGCGATGGCGACGGCTTCGTCGAATACATGCGCGAAACGCCGCAAGGGCTGTCCAACCAGGGATGGAAGGATTCCTTCGATTCGATTTCCCATGAGAACGGAGAACTCGCGAAGGCGCCCATCGCACTGTGCGAGGTACAGGGTTACGTCTACGGCGCATACACCGAGATCGCCGGCATCGCGACGCGGCTCGGCAAGACGGACGTCGCCGCAAAGCTGACCCAGCGCGCCGTGGCACTCAAGGAAAAATTCAACCGCGATTTCTGGATGGAGGAGAAGCAGGCGGTCGCACTCGCGCTCGATGGCGACAAGAAGCCGTGCAAGGTGATGAGTTCCAACGCAGCGCACTGCCTCGCTACCGGAATCATCGATGGAGATCGCGGGAAGGCGCTCTCGGAGCGGCTGCTCCGCGACGACATGTTCACGGGATGGGGCGTGCGGACCTTAAGCGACAGCGAGCAGCGCTACAACCCGATGAGCTATCACAATGGATCGGTATGGCCGCACGACAACGCGATGGCCGCGCTCGGGATGGCGCGATGCCGCAATCGTTCGGGCGTCATTCGTATCCTCGAGGGGCTGCTGGATGCCGCCATCAGCTTTCGCCAGGGGAGCTTGCCGGAATTGTTCTGCGGGTTCAGCCGCGAGCCGCGACTCGGCCCGGTTCCATATCCGGTCGCGTGTCATCCGCAGGCGTGGTCCGCAGCGAGCGTGTTCCTGATCCTGCAGGCGATCCTGGGAATGCGAATCCTGGCTTTCGAAAACCATGTATCGATCGATACCCCGATGCTGCCGAAGTGGATCGAATGGATTAAGGTCGAGAACCTGAAGGTCGGCAAGGGTACGGTCTCGCTCAACTTCCAGCGGCT
>DATJWT010000157.1:0-4993 GCA_035500975.1 Binataceae bacterium (SeqCode) | reverse complement strand
CTGCACCAGGATTTTCCGTACTGGACGGACGTGACGAAGGCGGCTTCGCGCGTAGCGACGGCCATGCTGTTCCTCGACGACGCGACGGTGGAGAACGGCTGCCTCGAGGTTGTGCCTGGAAGCCATCGCGAGGGCTTGCAGCCACGGCGCGCAGTGGACGGCTTCGGGAGCCTGGAGATCGATCCGCAGAAGTACGATCAGTCGCGGCTGCTGCCGGTGCCGGTGAAAGCGGGCGCGGTGATCTTCTTTGGGCCCTTTTTGGTGCATCGATCGCTACCGAATCGGGCAGCAGCCGATCGGCGGGCATTACTGTTCAGCTATCAGCCGCCGGGCTATCCCCATCTGCGGGAGCTGATGATGGGGCAGCGGGAGGAGGAGGCTACACGGTAATCCCGGGGATCTCTGCTATCCGGCCGCCGACAGCGCTCGCTCAACCGCGCGCGGCGCGGTTTGGACGACCAAGAGCAGGATCCTTGCGGGACGGTCAGGGACGGCTCGCCTTTGCTCCCATTGCTGTACCGTGCGGACGCTGAATCCGAAGCGGCGCGCGAAGGCCCCCTGCGACAGACCGAGCTTCTGACGGATCGCTTTGACGTCGGGAACCGGTGGACTGTAAACCTGACGCGCCCTCCTGAGCTCCGCCGCTGTAGACTCCGCTACTTCAGGGTCCGAGCCTATCTGCTTTGCAATATCCCGATCGCGGGTGGCGCGTATACGTTTCCAGTCGACCCGACCCTTACCGATTTGTTTTGCTGAACGTTTGACGATAGCCATTGCGCTCTCTCCTGCTCGCCTGGCGCGCCGAGATGATGCGCCGGTTGGCGCCGCGCCAGGTGTAAACTACAAACAACACCTGGTTCTCCACTTCTCCAATTGCGATGTAACGGCGTTCCCCGTAAGTGCGACGGCGGTCCTCATATTCGAGCCGGTCGGCCTCGAAGACTCGCGCAGCGAATCCGAAGTCGAAGCCTCGCCGTTCGAGGATACGGTCGCTCTTGTCGTCATCCCAACTCGAACACGCCCGCTCTACGGGATACGTTAATTGCGCACTACGTCAAACACGTACGCGGTCAGAACACGCCGAGGTACGTCAGCCCTGCGAGGAAGATCGCGTAGGCGATGCCGCCGAGCATCAGGGTCGGTGTGCCCAGTTCCGAGTCGCGCAGGTTGATGAACAGGATCGCCGATGAAGTCACGGCGATGATGCCGGCGAGGATCTCCGGCGCACTCAGGACCCACGGTGTAAAAGCGAGACCGAGCGCGACCGGGATGCACGACTGGAAGACCATCGCGCCCGTGATGTTCGCGAGCGCCAGGTGATCCTTGCGCTGCCGAATCCAGACCACGGAGTTGTATTTTTCCGGCAACTCGGTCGCGAGCGGACTGAGGATCAACGACAGTACGCCGGGATTCACGCCGGCGTGCGCCGAGAACAGCACGATCTGATCGACGAACTCCTTCGCGCCGACCAGGATTGCAAGCACGCCTACCGCGACCTGCAGCGCGATCATCCATCCGCCGGGGTTTCCGGTGTCGCGGCCGAACAACCAATCGAGATGGAGTCCGCCGTCCAACTCGGTTTCCGACGCGCGCTTGAGCCGCAGCATCACCGCCGCGTACACCGAGTAGCCGAGCAAGGCGACGACGGCGAGCACGTGACGCGCGATGGTGCCGAGGTGCAGCAAGCCGCATCCGGCGAACACCACAAAGAACATGAAGAAGAAGGTGAGGTCGCGGCGCGCATCGTGACGCGCGACGTGCAGTGCGATGCGGCCGCGGCGCTCGCGGTAGGCGATGGCCGCGATGCCCATCACGAACAGCGCCACCGTCGACAGCATCAGGGGCGCGCCGACAATCGCGCCTACGCCGACCGCATCGTGGCCCGAATCCCCGCCCAGCAGGGCGACCGCCGGAATGAAGGTCTCGGGCAGGGCGGTGCCCACGGCGGCGAGCAGGCTGCCGACGGCGGCCTCCGCGACGGAGAGGCGCTCGCCGGCCCATTCCACGCCATTGGTAAAAAGCTCGGAACCGGCGAGGATTATGCCGAAACTGAGGACCAGAACTATGACGTGGATAAACAAAATTCCGCCTTCAGGAGGCCCAAAAATATGCGGTATGTCGCGGCTTTTCCACCGCCCAAGGGCGGGGGAGGGAGTCAAAAGCGGCAAATCCGGCACTCGATGCTTATAATTGAGGGGTGTACGGGGTTGGCCCCCGGGGAGCATCGAAATGGCCCACGATAGCGGTTTCGACCACGCCCCGACCGAAGCTGAAATCCGGAAGGTGCGCCGAGCGTACTACTTGATGGTGCCGGCATACCTTGTGTTGCTGTTCGCGGTTCTCTCGATGGCCGCGGCAGACTGGGAGGCGGGGCCCGAGGTTCTTCTGGAAACCTCGCTATTTGTGCTGGCGATTACCGGAATTGTGATGGGCTATCAGCTCTACGTTGGTTCTTTGGCCTGTCCCCGGTGTGGAAAGCGTTTTTTGGGAGACTCTATCTCGATGAAACCCAGACTTATCGAGATTGCGGACCCGCGATGCCATTGGTGCGGGTTTTCGCTCAGAACGAAGGCGAAATTGGCGATCTGATTGACTCAAATTGCCGGGAGGCGTAATTTCACAAATTCGACGCGTCTTAGCTTGCCTTTTCGAGATCGTCTGTATTAATGAGGCAGTTCCATCCGCGGCCAAAACTCGCTCGTAAGGCCGGATTGAACCCGTGGGCACGGCTCCGTTGGCCGGCTCCAAACGGTGCGTGAAAGCATGAAACAAAAGTACGAAGGCAAGGATCTGCAGGGACTGGTAGACCTCGGTCGTGAGCAGGGCTACCTGACTTTCGAGCAGGTCAACGACTTCCTGCCCCAGGATGTCGCCACCCCCACCGATCTGCGCGCGGCGCTGGACAGCTTTGAGGACCTCGATATCAAGGTGCTCGAGGAAGTCCCGGCCGATGGCGCCGACACTGACGGTGAGGCAGAAGCCAAGGAAGAGCCCGAGGAACAGGCAGAACCGGCAGATAACCTCGGAGAATCTTCGGACCCGGTTCGCCTTTATCTCAAGGAGATGGGCAATTTCCAGCTGCTCTCACGCGAGCAGGAAGTGGAGATCGCCAAGCGAATCGAGGCCGGCGAGAACGAGGTCGAAGAAGAAGTCCTGAGTTCGCCGGTCACGCTTGATTACGTGATCAAGCTCGGCGATGCGATCGAGGCCGGCGAGGCCGACGTTCGCGACATCTTCGAAGACACCGAGGATGCCAATGCCGATCCCGACGAAGAGCGCGGGCCGGAAGCCGACGAACGCCAGCTCAAGCGCCTGCATCTGCATCTCAAGAAACTGAAGGACACCGCGAGCAAGCTCGAAAAGCTCGAAGCGCGTCTCGGCAACCTGAAACCGGCGCGCAAGAAGGGCGTACCGCACAAGCCCACCAAGACCGAGAAGGTGTACCTGCGGCTCAAGGATCGGGTGAAGAAAGAGCTGCGTGCGATGCAGCTTTCGCCGCGGCTGGTCGAGGCAATTATCGACCGGATGCGTGCGCTGCTGTTCGACTATCGCGATGGGCAACGCACCATCCAGCGCTACGAAGATGCGACCGGCCGCTCGCGCACGAACCTGCTCAAGGAAGCCGCGGAAGCCGAAGACCGCCGCCACGTGCTGAAGATCAACGACAATCGCGAGAACCTGCTCGACATCGCGGCCCGCATCCGCGCCTCGCAGCGCAAGATGAAGGAAGTCGAGGTGCAGGTGAAGGCATCGGGCGAGGACTTCGCCCATTCGCTGGAGCTGCTGGCGGCGGGCCAGGACAAGAGCCGCCGCGCCAAGAAGGAATTGACGGAAGCTAACCTGCGCCTGGTGGTCAGCCTGGCCAAGCGTTACACGAATCGCGGCCTGGGATTCCTGGATCTGATCCAGGAAGGAAATATCGGCCTGATGCGCGCAGTGGACAAGTTCGAATACCAGCGCGGGTACAAGTTCTCGACTTACGCGACGTGGTGGATTCGGCAATCGATGTCGCGTGCGATCGCCGACCAGGGCCGCACCATCCGTATCCCGGTGCACATGGTCGAGACCATCAACAAGCTGCTGCGCGTCACGCGCCTGCTGGTGCAGCGCCTGGGACGCGAGCCGGGGCCGGAAGAGATTGCCGAGCAGATGGAAATGCCGCTCGACAAGGTCCAGAAGGTTCTGAAGATCGTCAAAGAGCCGATTTCGCTGGAGACGCCGATCGGCGACGAAGAGGAGAGCTCGCTCGGCGATTTCGTCGAGGACGAACTCGCACCGAGCCCGGTCGAGGCGGCAATCCAGGGCAACCTGGGCGAGCAGACCCGCAAGGTGCTGGCGACGCTGACGCCGCGCGAAGAGCAGATCCTCCGGATGCGTTTCGGAATCGGGCAGAAGACCGACTACACGCTGGAAGAAGTCGGCAAGCAGTTCGCGGTCACGCGCGAGCGTATTCGCCAGATTGAAGCGAAGGCGCTGCGCAAGCTGCGCCAGACAGGCAGGTCGCGCAATTTGGAAGGATTTCAAGAGCGCGAGTAGCGGGCGCCAGGAGTTGAGCATCGGACGGCGCGGAGAAATCCTCCGCGCCGTTTTTCTTTCTTATTCCCTTTCCTTTCCAAGGAGAGGGCAAGGGAGTGGTACAGCGCGCGACGTGCAACTCGGCGCTGAGTTCCTCATGCTGGCGAACGGAGATCCTCCAGGCGCCGAGACTAACGGGTCATGGGTCTGGAATCAGAAAGTGAAGGCGAACTTTGGTGGAGTACTTGAGCGCACGCTGATGGCCCGGCGTTGTACCAATCCCTAACCCTTTCCCTGGAAAGGAAAGGGAACCATGCGGGCTTCGGCCTCCGTGTCCTTTCAGGCTATAGCTCCCTCTGCGCGCAGGCGGGCGAGGTCGTCCGCGGAGTAGCCGTGCGCTAACAGGACCTCATCTGTGTGCTCGCCCACCAGCGGCGGCCGCGTGATTTTTCCGGGAGTATCGCCCAGCTTCACCGCC
>DATJWT010000156.1:0-5710 GCA_035500975.1 Binataceae bacterium (SeqCode) | reverse complement strand
GCCTTCGCGCGGAACACCCAACCCCTGGCGGTCTTCCACTGAAGCCTCCAGCTTTTCCTCCTCGTCGGCAAAGCTTCGGGCAATAGTGGCATTCAGCCGTTCACGATGATGTTCCAGCGCCGGGCGGCGTTCTTGCGGCAGGGCGGTGAGCAGATCGCTGATCAGGGCTCGCATACGTCGCATGACCTGTACGCTGGTCGCGCCGCAGAAGCGTATTTCGTCGAATGCCAGGCGCAGAAAGTCGTCCCAGGTCGGATGAGGCACGACCAGCCTGAGAATTCCTTCGCTGTCGTGCATCGCGCCAATCTCCAGGCGCCGACGCCCTAACCGCAGCAGGTGATCCTGGATCTGGTCGAGCGCCTGAACGGCGGTGGTGGGGTCGTTTATCGCGGGTGACAGCGCTTTAATGGCGATGTCGACGAGCAGTCGAAGGGCGTACTTCGGATCCTGGACGAAGGTGCGATCTGAGCCGGTTTCGAACGCTCGCTTCCAGACTTCGTCCTTCACCGCCTGATTGCCACCAAAGACGCGCAGCAGAGGCATCCCCGTGACCAGGGTATCGCCGACCGACGCCAGCACTTCCACGCGGCCACCAGTCCGTACCGCCAGAGCCAGCAGTGCGGGCATGTCAACGGCCTGTAAGGCCTGCGGTCCTCCGGAATGCGCGACGGTCTGCGTGACAGGGAATTTGGTGAATTCATCGGCATGAGGAACGCTCGCCGGCGTCTCGAGTGACGGATACATCTGCCCGATGACCTGCCGGCCGAGATTGCCGGTGAAGGTAAGCATTCGGCCAATCTGCAACAACGCGAGCCGCTGAATTAGCGCGATGAACATGCCAACGCTCGCCAGCGTCAGGAGAATCACGACCCAGGTACCAAAGAATGGAACCCTGCCGGAACCGGCGCGATCGATCCAGGCCATATCGGCTATCGCGTAAAGGAAAGTTGCCGTGAACACTCCGATCGAATGCCAGATGACCGGGTCACGAGAGATCCATGAAACGAGCCGTGGCGAATAGGCCACGGCACTGAACTGCACCATCACGAAGGCCAGAGAGAAGACGATGCCGGTCAATGCGATCATGCCCGAGGTAATCGACGAAAGGATCGTCAACGCGACGGCGACACTTATAGATGATGTAACGGTGACAAATCTCTGCTCCAGCCGGGGCAGGATCATGCCCGCCGGGACGGCGGCTATCGCATAGCAGAGGGGTATGATCCATTCCGGCAGTGCTGCGTGTCGCTTTCTGGCAAACATCGGTTTCAGCTATGACCTCGATTCCTCAGTGACATACAACGATTCACTTCGCCATCGCGTCAGTCGGTTTGTCAGCGCACGCGAAGCGGCGTAAGGGAAGGCAATGAGTACCGGTCCCAGGACCAGGGCGGCTGCGGGGTGAACCATTCGGAAGATGATCAACTGCGAGGCTATATCCAGAAGGATGGCCACCGCCACGAGATTGCGCACTGAGGCCAGCGCACTGCGCACGAGTTTGGATCGTTGCTTACTTCGAAACAGCAGGCTCCACAGGAACGGAGGGGTGCCGGCTCTGGCGTCCTTCACGCCGTCGCGTGCACCCAGCCCAATCGCAGCGGTGGGCTGAAGGATGAATCGCAACCGTCCAGGCCCGTGCAGGCGAGCCAGCATGTCATCCAAGAAGCGATGCGACAGTACGTACAGTTCGCCGGTATGGATAAACTCCCAGACTGCGAACGGTATCGCCGCGATCAGCGCCGCAATTGCCAGTCCAGTGAGAACTGTGGTGCGCGAGACCGTCACCTTTAGCCTGGACGATCCGAAAAAAGACAGTTCCATCGTGATGATCCAGACTCTATTGGCCCCAGTAATCCTCGAACTGGGGAAAGGCCATCGTCATACCGAAGTTTATCGTCGTCTGAGGCGCAACCGGAGCATATTGGCGATAGAGCATCGAGCTTGGCAGTGTCACCAACGCAAAGGTTGGCCGAATCAACTGTGTGAATGGGAGCAGCGATTGTTCAGCGATTGTTCCGTTCCGATTCAACGAATCGGTCTCTTCGATCTTCTAGGATTCAACAATTACCTTGACGCGGTCCTCCCGAACCGCTTTGACGAAGGCACGGTAGTCGCGCTGATTCTGGTCGGCATACTCAACCGCGAACTCGCCTATCGCGTCATCAAAAAGGCCGCTTGATCCCATGTAGCCCGAAATCATGGCGGCATCGCCGGAGCGGGCATGCGCACGCGCCAGAGCCCATCCACAAATTCTCACGTATGCACGCAAGACGTCGAAATCCCAATCCTCGATGATCGCGCTCATCTTCATGTCGCGCAGTTGGCGCACATAGACGTCGCGCCCGTTGGCTGCCCGTGTCCAACCCAGGAATATGTCGCTTGCCGACTGCATCAAACGCTGACCGGCAACAACCCGCTCGCCGTGGTTCTCGTGGACGCTCTTCCCCACATAGGGCTCGAGCACGGAGGCCCTTGCTTCTTTGACCTGCAGGAAAAGCGGGTCGTCGTCAGCCGCCAGGAAGAGCCCGACGGCGCACAGAGTGCCGACGCTACCGACTCCAACGGCTTTGACCGCCAAGTCACAAAAGTGAAACCGGTCGAACAGAACACGGACATGCTCGGGCAATGACTCACGGTAGCCACTGATAGCTTCGTGGTACCCGGCGTTCATTCCCGGCGCCAGCTCCGGCGTTGGATGAAATATGAGTGGCGGGTTGTCCTTGATGCGGGGAATCGCGCCGTGATGCTCGACCAGCTTGGGAAAGTCGTGTTCAGGAACGGTTCGGGCGCGCGTCTTTTCAACACGTTCTTCGACGCGCTCGCGAATTTCCTCGCTTGGCGCTTGCCGGAGAACCCGCTCTACATCGATCCGGTCGTACCAGACTTCGAGCGCTCGCATCGATGCATAGTCAGCCATGTGCTCCCGGTAAGACCGTACCATCGCGATAGCTGCACGAGACGATTCGCTCTCCGACAACCTTAAGAATTTACCTGCGATGACCACGCTGGCGGCCAAACGTTTCAGATCCCATTCCCACGGACCGGGAAGCGTCTCGTCAAAGTCGTTGATGTCGAAAATTACGTTGCGCTCGGGCGTCGCAAAAGCACCGAAGTTCATCAGGTGAGCGTCACCGCACGCCTGCACCTTGAGTCCCGTGCGCGGCGTATGGGCCAGGTCAGCGGCCATGAGCGCGGCGGAACCGCGAAAGAATGCGAAGGGCGACTGCACCATCCGTCCGTGCCGAATCGGCACAAGTTCCGGGAGCCTTCCTTCATTAGACTCGAGCAGCAGCTCTACCGGGTTGCGGCGGTCCTTGGGCGGTTTCCATCCTCCATGCGCTTCGCGTGGCACCTCTTCGCGTAAGGCCTTGCCGTCAGCCCGGCGCTCCGGCGCGGTGCGGTACTGGTCAACGGCAGAAGAATGCGACGAGATCTCGCTCGTCTTCTTTGAGATCGGCTTTTGGGCAGTGCGTTCTACAAGACGCATATCCGGTTTCTCGGATACTTCCATTTGTGACGTCCTCGTAAGAGGGCTTAGAGCACTAAACATGCCGGATTTATTGACTTTGGAAGGGAAATTTCCGCGTGAATTTGCTCCAGAGGGAAACATCATCCGCTTTTAAAGTTGGTTCCAATGGAGGCATCTTCGTCCCTTAGAAGGGGGACGTGATGTCGGATAGGAATGGCGTTTGGCGAGCGCTTTGGAGAGAGATTGCCGCCAAAGCGTGACGTGGCCCAGGATATCGGCCTTCTCCGATGCTGTTCGAGACTCGCAAGGAGCTTGATTTGATTGGTGGTGCGGAACGCGCAGTGGAGATAGTGGCCGGTGCCCCTACGAGCCAATAGTCAGGTGGCGATTTCCTGCAATCGCATCGGTGTGATCTCGGACACGCACGGGTTGATTCGGCCGGAGGCTGTACAAGCTCTCCGCGACTCGGACCTGATCATCCATTGTGGCGACATCGGTGATCCCTCCGTCTTGAAGGCGCTTCGAGCTATCGCACCGGTCCGGGCGATCCGCGGCAATAATGACCACGGTGCGTGGGCTGGCCGTCTTTCTGAACATGACCTCGTCAAGATTGGGTCTCGGTCGATATACGTACTTCACAATCTTGCTGAACTCGAACTGGATCTGGAAGCCAACGGTGTGACCGCAGTGCTCAGCGGACATTCGCATAAGCCCGTCGTCGAAAGAAAAGGTGGGATACTTTTTCTAAACCCGGGCAGCGCGGGACCGCGACGGTTCAAGCTGCCGGTGACGGTGGCGACGCTCGCGCTGCGGTCCGGGCATTGGGCGGCCAGGATCGTGCAGCTGCTCTGAGCCAATCTCAGGGACAACAACCCGACCAGCGGTGGCCAAGCTGAAGGCGTAATTGTAGAGCGATATTCCTAGTTCCGGCTTTTGTTTTCCTTTCTCGACTTCGGAATGAACTGTGATTGTTCGAGACGATAGAGCTTACTCATAGTCACTCACGCAGCCGAGGACCGCGTATCGCGTTCATCGCATCGTCGACCATGTCGAAAACCCGGAAGAGCGTGATCCAATCGCGAACCGGCGGCGGCGATGCCGCGCAGCATCCCCGCGAAAAGCAGCTGGTGCAGCGGAAAGGACAGGTACCAGTAGAGAAGTCCGAACAGCCCTTTGGGGTCAAATATCGCGGTCTGTCTGAGGGTCGATCCTTTCACGTTTGGTTCGACTTCGAAGTCAAGCCAAGCGCGGCCCGGCAGCTTCATTTCGGCCACGAGGGTCAGCTTGCGATCCGGTTCGAACGCCGAGACCCGCCAAAAATCGATCTGGTCGCCGATCTCGATGCTTTCCTCGTCGGACCGTCCCCGTCGCATTCCCGCGCCTCCAAGTACCCGGTCAGCGAGCGCGCGCAGCTCCCACAACCAGCGGCCGTAGTACCAACCGACCGAGCCGCCGATGTGTTGTATCGGCGCGAACGCCATCGCCGGTGGCCCGTCCACGTGTGTTGTCCGTGAGACAATTAAACGGTTACCGATACGGACGCCGCCCCAGGGAGAGGTGGACCGCGTCGCCGACAGCGCATCGGACCAGCGAGTTACCGCAAATTCGAGATCTTCGGCGCGCAGCGCATCGACAATCGCTTTTCGGATTCCAACCGGACGTATCGCGAAGAATCGCAGCGCGAGGTCGTCAGAGACGACGGTCGGGTGGCGAACGCCCTCGATCAGCTCCCGGCCCACCCGAGCTTGCAGGGGTGTCACCAATCTCAGCCACCAACTGGAGAGCCGTGGCGTGAGTACCGGGACGCGGATCATCGCCCGCCTAAGTCCACGCTGGCGGGCGTACTCGCGGAGGATGCCGCCGTAAGAAACCCGCTCCGCGCCGCCAATTTCGAAGACGCAATTGCCCGGGGTCTCAAGTGCGAGCGCGGCCACCAGGTAGCGGATAACGTCGTCGATCGCTATCGGCTGCGCCTCAATCGTCACCCAGCGCGGCGTGATCATTACAGGCAAGCGCTCCGCAAGCGCGCGAACCATTTCGAACGACAGGCTGCCGGCTCCGATAATCGCCGACGCGCGAAATTCGATCACCTGCGCTCCGGAGGCGCGCAACAGTTCTCCCACCTCAAGACGGCTCCGCAGGTGCGGTGAGAGTGCAGCGTTTGGGTTCCCGAGGCCGCCCAGATAAATGATTCGCTTAACTCCCTCGGCACGCGCAGCCTCTGCAAAATTGCGCGCGGCT
>DATJWT010000155.1:0-9142 GCA_035500975.1 Binataceae bacterium (SeqCode) | reverse complement strand
GTATTTCGCGCCGCGCGCCTGCTGCGTCTTGAGTTGCGCCGCCAGCGCCCGCAGCGATGCGGCCGTGCGCTCGCCGGCAGCCTTCGCATCGTTCTCGTTGAAGCCGTACTTGCTCCCCATCCTGCTGATTCCTTCGGGCGCCTTTCCCGATGCGAATGCGGGCGCGAAGAGTTGCAGCCTGCGATTCCATCCGATTCCCATCTCGCCGCAGACTTCATGCGACAGACCGATCATCAGCGCGCGCTGCATCACGTCCGCCGGAATCAGCGCGGGCTTCGGCGCAAGCCGTTCCGCCAGGTAGAGGATGTCGATCCAGCGGTGAATCGGTTTCTCGTTCGCCCATGCCACGATGGGACCACTCGCCTCGCCGCCCCATGCCGCGATCTCCGCGTTTGGTTCGCCGCCAATCCACGGTGCCGCGACGTACTCGAGTTTCTTGACCTCGAAGATGGTCTTGGCGGCCTGCCCCCATGGACTCGGGACGCCCTTGACCAACACGATGCGGAGGCCCGGATGATTCCTGATTTCCTCGAAGCTTCGATATTGCAGCACGATCTTCTCCTCTACTATTCGCCCCGAGGCCAAGCTCCCGGGTTTTCCTGTCGCGGTCAACCGCGCGGCGCCACCCGTCAGGCAGCGCCGCCGCCAGTTTCGTTGCATAATCCCGTGCGATGGATCGACCCGCAACACTCCTCGGTCTCTCCGAGGTCGAGGCCGCATCGCGTCTTCGTATCGAAGGTCCCAACGAGCTGCATCGATCCACGCGCCGTCACCTTTACCAAATCGTATTCGAAGTCCTGCGCGAGCCGATGATCGAGCTTCTGCTGGGCGCCAGTGCCATCTACATCGCGCTTGGCGATATCGGCGAAGCGCTGATACTTGCGGGGTCAGCGGTCACAACGGTGTTGGTTGCGATTGTCCAGGAATCGCGCACCGAGCGCGTGCTCGAGGCGCTACGCGACCTGAGCAGTCCCCGCGCACTGGTCATCCGCGATGGAACCTCGCGGCGTATCCCGGGACGCGAGGTCGTGCGCGGCGACCTGGTTGTCCTCGCCGAGGGCGACCGCGTCCCGGCAGACGCGACGATCCTTTCCTGCGACAGCCTGGAGACCGACGAATCCTTGCTCACCGGCGAATCTGTACCCGTGCGAAAGACTCCGCTGCCCGGACGCGGTCCCGACGCATCGCGGGCGCGCCCCGGCGGCGACGGTCTTCCGTTCGTTTACGCCGGCGCGATGGTCATAAGGGGACATGGGATCGGCGAGGTGTTCGCGATCGGGATGGGCACCGAGATGGGCAAAATCGGCAAGGCCCTGAGCGAGATCGAAAGCGAACCCAGCACCCTGAGCCGCCAGATCCGCGGAGTGGTGCGGACCTTCGCGATCCTCGGAATCGGTCTGAGCCTGTTGGTGGTAATCCTGTACGGGCTGCTTCATGGCGGATGGCTCGAAGCGATCTTGGCAGGCATCACGATCGCAATGTCCCTCCTGCCCGAAGAGTTCCCCATGGTCCTGACCATCTTCCTGGTGATGGGCGCGTGGCGAATTTCGCGAGCCCGAGTCCTCACCCGGCGTTCCGCCACGATCGAAACACTGGGCGCCGCCACCGTGATGTGCACCGACAAGACCGGCACCTTGACGCACAATCGCATGTCGATCGCCGAGCTCAGCGTCGGCCGTCAGACTTTTGTACCCGGCGCCAGCGTGCCGGAGCCGAAGTTCCTGAGGTTACTCGAGGCAGGAATCCTCGCCAGCGAGCAACATCCGTTCGATCCGATGGAGATAGCGTTTCACGATCTCGGGGCCAAGCTGCTTACCGACACCGGCCTCCTGCATCCGGACTGGACCCTCGCTCGGCAGTACGGTCTAAGCGCCGACTTGCTGGCGATGTCGCAGGTCTGGAAGCGCGGGGACCTCCCCGGTCACATCGTGGCCGCCAAGGGTGCCCCGGAAGCAATCGCCAGGCTGTGCCACCTCGATGAGTCCGCGCTCACGGAGTTGCATCGCCGCGTCGATTCGATGGCCCGGCGCGGGATGCGGGTGCTCGCGGTCGCCGGGGCGGAGTACGGCGATTTCGCGCTCCCGGCATCGCAGCGCGAGATCCCGTTTGAGCTGTTCGGGTTGGTCGGCCTCGCCGATCCGTTGCGGGCCAACGTTCCGGATGCAATCCGCGAATGCCACGAGGCCGGCATCCGGGTGGCGATGATCACCGGGGACTACCCGGCGACTGCGAGCGCGATCGCGCGAGCAGCCGGGATCGATCACTCCGGGGCGGTGCTCACCGGACAGGATCTTGAGGCGATGAGCGATGCGTCTCTGGGCGAGCGTGTCCGGACTGTGAGGGTCTTCGCGCGTATCATGCCCGAGCAGAAGCTGCGGCTCGTCAACGCTTTCAAAGATGCCGGTGAAGTGGTCGCAATGACGGGAGACGGCGTCAACGACGCACCCTCGTTGAAGGCGGCGCACATCGGCATCGCGATGGGAGGGCGCGGCACGGACGTCGCGCGCGAGGCCGCATCGATCGTTTTGCTCGATGACGACTTCAGTTCGATCGTGAAGGCCGTCCGACTGGGACGCCGGATATACGACAATCTGTGCAAAGCGATGAACTACCTCGTGGCCGTCCATGTACCCATCGCGGGCTTGGCCTTGCTTCCGATCATCTGCGGATGGCCGCTGATTTTCACTCCGGTACATATCGCGTTTCTCGAACTCGTAATCGATCCGGTCTGCTCGATCGTGTTCGAGGCGGAACGAGAGGAAGCAAACCTGATGAAGCGCCGGCCGCGCGATCCTCACGCTCCCCTGCTGTCGCCCGCGCTGATGATTCGCGGCTTCTTCCAGGGAACCTGTGTGCTGCTCCTGTGCGCGGCGGTCCTCGCGGTCGGGGTCAAGATGGGCCTCGCCGACGATCGTATTCGGGCCCTCACCTTTCTCTCCCTGGTGGCGGGAAACTTCGCACTCATCATCGTGAATCGATCCTTCGGCACCTCCGTATTCGTCGCCCTCGCCAGTCCGAACCCGGCGTTCTGGCTGGTGCTATCGGCGACTATCGCGATACTCACGGCTGCCATCGGCATCCCTGCGGTACGCGAATTGTTTCGGTTCGGATCGATGACTTGGGGCGACCTAGGAGTGGTCGCAGGCGTTGCCGTCGCTGCCGCAACGCTGCTCGAAGGGATCAAGTTCTTCCCGTTGGCGGCGTCGGAGTAGCGATCGCGAGCAGCGTCTTCAGTTCTTCGCCGACAGCGCTTCGGCGCCGCTGATCAGATCGAGGATCTCGGTGGTAACGGCTTCCTGCCGCAGCCGGCGTATCAGCCGGGTCAGCTCTCCCGATTTCTTCTCGATATTCTGATGCGCGGCCTCCATGGTTCGGAACCTGGCGGCGTTTTCGCTGAAGAACGATTGCATCGCGGCATTTTCCAGCGTCGCGAAAAAATATTCGCCGACGATGTCATCGAACAACCGGCGCGCCGCAACGTTAATCAGCGGAGGCAACTCCGCACGATGTTGGCGCGTCGCGGGCATCTCCAGCGGCAGTAGCCGATGCCGCTCGATGTGCGCGAACTGTCCGCCCGCCTGCTGCGCGTATACGACCTCGACTCCCGCGATCTCGCGCCGGCTGAACATCCGGTAGAGTTCGGCGGCAACGCGCCGTGCCGCCGCAGTCACGCCCTCGCAGTGGGTGGCCATCGGCAGCGTAAGGGCAGGATGCAACCGGCGTTCGCGGGAGAGCTGCCCGCCGCGCGTCCCCACCACGACCAGCGCGATTCGATTCGACCCGCCGGCCATCTCCGTCTCCGCGTCCCGCAGCATTAGTTCGTTGAATCCTCCGCACAGGCCGTGTTCCGCGCAGAACACCACCAGTCCCATGCGGCTGGATTCCCGCGCTGGGGCCGTAACCCCATCGGAGGGCAACAGCGTCGCGGAATCGACCAACGCCTCGCGAACGATGTCCGAGTAGCCGCGAATCGCCTCCAGCGATACGAGGGCCTGCTGCATCTGCGATGCGGCCATCGCGCGGATCGCCGACAGGATTTCGTTCAACTCACTCAGCGACGCGATGCGGGTGGCAATTTCACGCTCCTGCGCCATCGACTACTGCTTCCTCGCGCTGGGACTCAGTTCCTGCACCAGGCTGTCCATCGCGTCGAGCAACGCTTCGCGATCTCGATCGTCCAGGTCGCCGGTCTCGTTGATCTGGCGGAGGGACTGCGCCGCCCGTTCCTTCAGCCTGTCATCCAGCCTCGCTGCAAAATCGCCGACCTGCTTCAGTTCGATTCGATCCAGCAGGCGCTCCTCGATTGCCAGCAGCAACGCTACCTGGTGCGCGACGGAACGTGGCTGGTATTGAGGCTGAGTCAGGATCGCGCGGATGCGCCGGCCGTGTTCGATGATCTCTCGCGTGCGCTCATCCACCATCCCGCCGAAACGCGTGAATATCTCCAGTTCGAGAAACTGCGCGTACTTGAGCCGCAGATTTTCAGCCAGCCTGCGCATCGCGCGCGACTGTGTCTTGCCTCCCACGCGCGACACGCTCCGGCCGACGTTGACCGCGGGCTTCTGTCCTTCCTGGAACAGGCGCGGCTCCAGCACGATCTGCCCATCGGTAATCGAAATCAGGTTGGTCGGAATGTAGGCCGAGAGGTTGCCTTCCTGGGTCGCGGCGATCGGCAGCGCGGTCAGCGATCCTCCTCCCCGCGCGTGGTTCAGCCGGGCAGCGCGCTCCAGCAGCCGCGAATGGATATAGAAGATGTCGCCGGGGTACGCCTCGCGCCCGGGAGGATTGCGCAGCAACAGGGAAAGCTGGCGGTAGATGATCGCGTGCTTGCTCAGATCGTCGATTATCAGCAGCGCGTCGCCGCCGCGCTCCGAGAAGTATTCCGCCATCGTGCAGGCCGCGTAGGGCGCAAGCCACTGGATCCCGGGGGCGTCGTCCGCCGCGGTATGCACGAAGATGCAGCGCTCCGGGGCGCCGTAGCGCTTGACCGCGTCGATTACCTGCGCCACCGACGAAGTCTTTTGTCCGACCGCGCAGTAAACGCAGATTACGCCCGTGTCCCGCTGATTGATCATCGCATCGACCGCGATCGCGGTCTTGCCGGTCTCGCGATCTCCCAGGATTAGCTCGCGCTGTCCACGGCCCAGCGGGAGCATCGCGTCGATCACTAGCAGCCCGGTGTTGAGCGCGGTATCGACGAAATCGCGATCGACGATAGCCGGGGCGGGACGTTCCACGGGCTCTACTGCAGACGCTTCGATTTCTGGTCCGCCATCGAGTGGTCGCCCCAGGCCATTGACGATGCGCCCCAGCAGCTTGTCACCCACGGGAACGCGTGCGACCGTGCCGGTTCCGCGCACGAGGTTGCCCGCGTTGACTCCGCCTGCCGAACCCAGCATGGCGCATCCGATCAGGTCGGGATCGAGCGTGAGCACGATCCCGACCGTCGGCTCGCCGCCGTCCGATCTCTCGAACAGCAACAACTCGCCGAGACGCGCATCGGGAAGCCCGCGGACCCCGGCTACGTCGTCGCCCACCCGCTCGACCCGCCCGATCATGTCGAGCCGCGGCTCCGTCCTGATCCCGGTCAGAACGTCACGCACCTGGTCGAGGCGGCGGTTGAGCGATTCAGCCAGAGTGCTCATTGCGATGGATCTCTTTGCCTGCCGCTACCAGGCCGTCGCGCCAATTGAAGCGCAGGACGGCGTGCGGGAAGGTAATCTCGGCTCCCGCTATCAGCCCCGGATCGGCGCGAAACTTGATCGTGCCGCCGTTCGTGATCCTCTTCTGCAGTTGAATGCGCCACTCGCTCTCCTCGTCTGGTCCGAGCACATGGGCGGTCGTCACCAGCAGGTCGTTCCCGCCCAGTTGCGAGACCAGTCCCGCACGTTCCTGCTCCGGCAGCCGGTCGAGATAGTCGACTACGCGCGCGAGGAACGGTTTTTCGATCGAAGGGAGCGCGAGGTCGCGCAGCAGCCGCTCGGCGAGGACGCCCGCGAGCTGGATAGTGCGAGCGAAGAGCTCTTCGCCCGCGCTCGCGCGCTCCTCCTCGATGCGCTGCCGGGCCTGGTTCAGAATTTCCGCCGCTTGCGAGCGCGTCTCTTCCAGCATCTTGCTGCGTTCCGCACCAAGTCGCTCGCGCTGTTCTTCGATTGCCTTCTGCCGCTCGGCCTCGATCCCTGCCCGCTCGGTCTCCAGCTCCGCTCGAAGATCCGCTGCCTTTTGCCGCTCCGCCGATGCATCGGCAAGAGTCCGCCCGATTTCCTCCTTGCGGCGCGCGACGATCGCGCTGACCGGCCGGAACAGGAAGCGCCGCAGCAACCAGACCAGGATCAGGAAGTTCACTACCTGCAGCGCAAATGTCCACCAGCTGAACTTCATCGTGCGAATGGATTTGCGAACAGCAGCAACAGGGCCACCACCAGGCAGTAGATGGCCATGGTTTCGATCATCGCCAGTCCCACGAACAAGGTCCGCGACAGCGACCCGGCCGCTTCCGGCTGCCGCGCAATCCCTTCCATCGCGGCGGTGATGGCCCGCCCTTCGGCCAGCGCCGGCGCTACCGATCCAATCGCCACCGCGACCACCGCGCCGATTATGCTGAGCATCTGAACCGTCATCTTTGCGCTCCCTTCATTTTTTGATCGCGCCAACGCCGCCGCCGATATAAACCGCGGCCAGCACGCTGAATATGTACGCTTGCACCAGCCCGACCAGGATCCCGAACGCCATGAACGGAATCGGCACAAACAATCCCGCGAGCACCAGGACAATCGCCACCACCAGTTCCTCGCTCATGATGTTGCCGAACAGCCGCATCGCGAGCGAGAACGAACGGGTGACTTCGGAAAGAACATTGAAAGGCAGCATGACGGGATTGGGCTGGAGATAGCCCTTCAGGTAGGTGCGCAGGCCTTGCACCCGCACGCCGTAATAGTGCACCGAGAAGAAGGTTATTGCCGCCAGCGCCGCGGGCGTCTCGATAGAAGCCGTCGGCGGTCTTACGCCCGGCAGTATTCCGCACAAGTTCGCGACCACCAGGAAGATGAACAACGTCCCGAGCAACGGAAGAAACGGCGTCGCATCGCGGCTCAACAGGGCCGCGATTTGCTCCTCGATCTCGACGATTACCGTCTCGATCACCGCCTGCCATTTTCCCGGAACCACCTGGAACCCGCGCGTCGCCAGCAAGCATCCCACGCTCAACGCGGCCATCAGGGCCCACGTCGTCGCGACGGTGCCGCTCACCGGAACGACTCCGATATGAAACAACACCGCGGATTCCAGTGGCGAGTGATTCATCCCGGTCCTCCAACGACAGCGGTTCGATAGCGGTTTACGATGAGCGTGCGTGCGACGAAAAAGCCCGCGAAGCTCGCCAGCAGAGGCATCGCGCCCTGGCGCGCGCAAAACGTGAAGATCAAAACCACTGCGGCGATGCGCAGAAGGTGGAGCGGCAGCGCTCGCCAGCTCGCGTCGCCAAGGTAGATGCTGACGTTCCACCAGAGCGCGGCGCAATAGGCCGCTGCCAGTGCCGCACCCAATGCTCCGCAAACCAACGCGATGATCAACGTCACGGATGTCATTCGTTCATCCTCTTCCATACGCCCCAGTAACCCGCGGCGGCGCCGAGAAAAAGCAGCGCCGCGCTCCAGAACACGCCGCTATTGAACATCCGATCCAGCCATCGCCCGACGAACGCGCCCAGCAGCATCGGCGCGACGATCGTCCATCCGAATCGTCCCATCATCGCGAGCGCGCGCCCCAGCGGCCATTCCCCGGTCCGCAACCAGTGCTCGGTCTGGCTCTGCGCGCGGGCCACGGCTTTCTCGAGCTCGTGCTCATCGCGATGATGATTGTTGCCGGCCGCCATCGCCCTTCGATCACTCCGTCCGTTCGCCGCTGACGGGCTGCTCGCTCGGCCGCAGGTAACGATAGATCTGGCGAATCGCCGCGTGCTCCATCCGCAATGCTCCGGAGCGCGCCACGCGCTCCGCGTCGATATCCTCACGCATCACCGCAAGCACTTCACTCCGCAAACGCCCCAGGTCGTCTCCTCTAACCGCTTCGCGGGTCGCTATTTCGACGCTCTCGCCACCGCGAACCCGAAGCACGCCTCCGCGCACCGCGACGTAGTGCTCCTTACCCAGATCGTCGCGCCACCGCACCACGCAGACCGCCAGCGTGCTCAGGAAATCCGCGTGACCGTGTTCGATGCCGAAAGCTCCCGTCGAATCTTCGGCTCGAACATGACGCACCGCGTTCTGGTCGAGCGCGACCTCGGTGGGAGTTACAACCATCAATCGCATCACTGCCTCGCCTTGCGCGATGCGACTTCCTTCTCGCGCGCGTCCTCGAAAGTCCCGATCATGTAGAAGGAGCTTTCCGCCCAATCGTCGCCCTCCCCCGCGAGGATCGCGCGGCATCCCTTTATCGTGTCCTCCGCCGCAACCGATTTGCCCGCGATGCCCGTGAATTGCTCCGTCACCAGGAACGGCTGGGTGAGAAACCGTTCCAGCCGCCGCGCACGCGCGACCGTCCGCCGGTCCTCCGCGCTCAGTTCTTCGACTCCCAGCAGCGAAATGATCTCCTGCAGCTCCTTGTAGCGCGCGATTGTGCGGCGCACCTCTTCCGCCACCGCGTAGTGCTCCGCGCCGACGACCCGTGGATCGAGGAGCACCGAGGTCGAGGTCAGCGGATCGATCGCGGGGTAGAGTCCGTCCGCGGCCATATCGCGCGAGAGCACGATCGATGAATCCAGGTGACGAAAGGTTTCCACCACCGCTGGATCCGTGAAGTCGTCTGCCGGCACGTAAACCGCCTGGATCGCCGTCACCGATGCGCCCGCGACCGATGCGATGCGCTCTTCCAGCTCGGCGATCTCGGTCGCGAGCGTGGGCTGATAGCCAACGCGCGAAGGCAGCCGCCCCAGCATGCCCGAGACTTCGGATCCCGCCTGCACGAAGCGAAACACGTTATCCATCAGCAGCAGAACGTCGCGTCCCATCACGTCGCGAAAATATTCTGCAATCGTCAGTGCCGTCATTCCCACCCGCCATCGCGCCCCCGGCGGCTCGTTCATCTGGCCAAATACCAGCGCGGTGCGGCTCAGCACCCCCGACTCGCGAAGCTCCGCCAGCAG
>DATJWT010000154.1:0-3703 GCA_035500975.1 Binataceae bacterium (SeqCode) | reverse complement strand
CTGGTAGAAGAGCGGCCGATGCTTCCAGATGTACGCGAGGCCTTCGCGCAGTTGCTCGATCATTGCAACGCCCGCGCTCGTTACGACCCGGCGCGGAACATCCATGAGGATCAGGCTCCAGATAACGGCGAGGAAACTCAGACCATTGAGAAAGAAACAGGTCGCGGTGCCGAGCCACGCGATGGTCAAGCCGGCGATCGCGGGGCCGATCATGCGAGCGCCGTTGAACATCATCGAGTTGAGCGCGATCGCGTTGGCGAGATCTTCATAGCCGACCATCTCGACCACGAAGGATTGACGGCTGGGCATGTCGAATGCGCCGACGATGCCGTTGAATGAGGCGAGAATGATGACGTGTTCGACGCGCACTTTCCCGGTCCAGGTCAGGATCGCCAGCGTGAACGCGCTGAGCATCAGCAGGTTCTGGGTGAGGATGATGGTGCGGCGGCGATCGACGCGATCGATGATCACGCCCGCGAACAGTCCCACCAGCAGGATCGGCAGGAACTGCGCGAACGAGACGACTCCCAGCATCATCGAGGAATTGGTCAGCTTAAGCACCAGCCACGCCTGCGCCGCGCTCTGCATCCAGGTGCCGGCGAGCGAGGTGAGCTGGCCAGTGAAGTAGAGGCGGTAGTTGCGATGCTGGAAGGCGCGAAATGCGCCGAGCCGTCCGAATCTGCCGGGTGCGCTTTCGGCCGGTGATGGGGCAGGCGCGTCGGGCGCGCCGGCGTCAGGCGGCATGTCTGTCGCTAGAGATCAAAGACACGTGCATGGATGACCTAACCTAGTTGCGCGCGATGTTCGGACGCAAACCTGATCGACATTCCCGGCGCGAGCCGACCAACAGCTTCGTATGGACGAGTGGGCCGACGCGCGTTGGGTCGGAAACTCAGGAAGACGAGCCGCGCGCGGCGCGTAGCTGGTTGAAAACTTGCTTTACGTTCGGGATGAATTCGAAGTTGGGATACATAAGCTTATGCCCGAGTCCCGGCATTTCACCCGTGTGCCACCAATAATTGGCTGGTCTTGGCCCGAGGTTTATTGTGCCGCTACCGTCCGAACTCTCGGTCATTTCAATATCGGTCAACGTCCGTAAATCGATTGCTTTGGTCCGACGCCACGCTACACCTGCCAGCATGTAGATCAGGATGGCGAGGCCGCGCGGTTGGTTTCCGAACAACCCAAAAACAATTATCGCCCGGCGATCGGTCAAACCGTAGTAGGTGTTCTCGCGTTGAGCAGCGCCGACGAGGAATCTGCCGAAGATCAAATACAAGCCAATCAGGATGAAAGGCACCCCCCAGAGGGCAAAAAAGAATGGAACCTTACCTTGGCCGTGGTGCCCTCCCCAAAGGACGGCCGCTTCCCAGAAGATCGCGAACCCTCCCCACAAGAGGCTGAAAGGGATCATGAAAACGTCGGTCCCCCGAAAGACTATTCCTCGGCGTGGTTGGCCACTCCACAACAACCTCTCGCCCGGGTCGAGTTCGTTTCCTATGACTTGATGTGGATCCGCCGCCATGGAAGATCTTTCTCAGAAAATTGCCTTTCAGTCATCAGTAGTGAGTACAATCTCTTAGCTCAGCTAATACCTTTCCGGGTAACATCGAGAACGCTGCGTGTGGGTGGACAATCGTGACGCTTTGCCGAGCGCGATGAGCCGACACATTGGGGCATTCTTAGTTTGTTCTGGAAGCTGCTGACGGGTCATCGGCTGAGGTCCCTCGGCTGCGCATCGGAATGCTGCGCTCGGGATGACGGGGAGTGCGGGGGTGGGGGCGCCCTCACCGGCCTCGCTTTGCTCGGCATCCTCTCCCGTCAAATAACGAGAGAGGGCTTCGGACATCGATGGGAGAGGACGTAGGGGCTGTGACAGGAGACGGCTTGGGGCCCTGACGGATCGACTTGGTGCGGGTCCTGATAGTAAAAGAGTATTTGGGGAAACCGACTTGAGTGCTGCGCCGATTGTCAGCCGGGAGCTGATCGAGAAATTTCGCCGCGATGGATTCGTGGTGGTGCCGGACCTGCTCACGGAAGAGGAGCTGGAGAAGTTCGGTGCGGCGGTCGATCGCGCGGTTCGCGATCGAGCCCGCAACGACCATCGCAAGCTCGAAGACAAATCGCCTTACGAGCAGTCGTTCACGCAGTGCATGAACCTGTGGGAGGACCATCCGGAGGTTCTGCCCCTGACGTTCCATCCGAAGATTTCCGAGGTGGCCACGATTCTGATCGGCGTTCCTGCCTTGCGCCTGTGGCACGACCAGGCGCTCTACAAGGATGCGGGCGGCCGCTACACCGAGCCGCATCAGGATCAGCCCTATTGGCCGATGGATGAGACCGACACGTTGACGGCGTGGATACCGTTCGACGGTTCCACGCACGAAACGGGCTGCATGGGTTATGTGCCGGGGTCGCACCTGGTGGGACTGCGCAAGTTCGTGAATATCTTCACCGCGGACGAGAGGGTGAAGATCCTCGAGGAGCCTGAAATCAGCGGCGTGCCTCCGGTTTACGTGGAGGTTCCGCGCGGCGCGGTCGCGTTCCATCATGGCCTGACCGTCCACCTTGCCAAGCCGAATCGCAGCAACCGCACGCGCCGCGTGCATACGATGATCTATTTTCGCGACGGTGCGACGCGGACCAAGCCGTACCTGCATCCGAGCGTGGACCGGGCCGGAATCAAGGTAGGAGAAGCTATCGATAGCGACCTTACGCCGATGGTGTGGCCGCGCGCCGCGGGCGACTGGCCGATTCCGCCGCGCATGCCGCTGACGCCCGTGATGGTGAAGCTGAACGCATACGGGGCCATGCCGGATATCAAGTAGGTCTTTCTCCGAAAGTTCACAAAACCGTCTGGCGCTTGGGCAGGGCTTCCCGATACTATTCGCGCGTCGCACGAGTTCGACGCGATCTTGCATGACGGACAGGGAACGACGGGGATGGATCATCGTAGGCGCGATCTGCGTCACGATGTTTTTCATCTGGGGCGCGATCAACAGCTCGGCAGTCTTCTTCGTGCCGGTGCTGAAGTACTTCGGATGGACCCGCGCCAAGCTTTCCACGGCGCTTTCGATCGGATGGGTCACGGGCGGCGCGGCGGGTCCGGTAATCGGCTGGCTCGCTGATCGCGTGAATCCCAAGAAGATGATGATCGTCGGCGCGACGATCACCGGGATCCTGTGGATCCTGCTGAGCCGCGCGACCAGCTTCGGTGAGTTCTTTTCGGTCAACGCGTTGTTCGGCATCTGCGTGGGCGCATCGACCACGATCCCGTGCTCGCTGATCATCGCGAGCTGGTTCGAACGCCAGCGCGGCCTGGCGATTGGAATCGCCTTTGCGGCGGCGCCGATCGGCGGCGCCGGCATCACGCCGATCGTGAATCACATAATCGTGAGCGAGGGATGGCGGGCAGGCTACCTGGCGCTGGGGCTGCCGATCGTGTTCATCGTCGTTCCGATGATCTACTTCATCGTGCGCCCGGCGAACGCGAGCGACGGGGGTTCCTCGAGCGCACCCGCGAGCGAAGGCCACGCGCCCGCTCTCGTGCAGCTTCCGGGGTTCGAGCTGGGGCAGGCGGCCAGGACGCGATCTTTCTGGCTAATCTCGGGGATTCAATTGCTGGTGGGAGGCACGCTCGGCATGGGGGCGCATTACGTGGCCTACCTGACGGGAGTCGGCTATTCCCCGCATTTCGCGGCGC
>DATJWT010000153.1:0-6903 GCA_035500975.1 Binataceae bacterium (SeqCode) | reverse complement strand
CCGTCGCGGGCGGCTGCGAGGTGCGCCTGGATGAGCCGGAGGTCATCGCGTCAGCAAGCCGCGGGAATCGGGGTGGGACTGGCACTCGTGCTGGTGGTTCCGCGGCTGGTGCGGATGTTTTACCCGGAAGTCTGGATCGAGGACGACTTCTACCTGGAGAACGCGTTCCTGGTATCGGTCGGGATGCGTCCCTATGTCGATTTCCTGCACGTGCATTTTCCGGTTCTCGAATGGATCGCGGGCGTCTATATCAAGCTGTTCGGCGCGAGCCTGCTTTCGCTCGAATTCCTGAACGAAGCCGCCATCTACGTAACCAGCCTGCTCGTGTTCGTGCTCGCGCGGCGCGTGGCGAGCAGGCAGGTCGCGATCGCGTCGGCGATTCTATACGGTTTCGCCTCGCTCGTCTTTCGCTACCACGTGTACGAACGGGAGTGCTTTATTGCACCGCTGCTGGTTGGAGCGACGTATTTTGCGACGGAAGAATCGGGTCGCCGGCGCGACGCCGCGATTGCCGCGATGCTGGCGGTGGCTTGCGCGATCAAGTTGACCGCAGTCGTCCCGGTCATCGTGATCGTCGGTTACTTCGCAATCGCGAGGAAGCAGGTCGCCCGCGCGATCGCGATCGGCGCGGGAGTGGCGGGCACAATCGCGGTTCTGACAGCGTTCTGCTACTGGCGCTACGGCCACGAATTCATCTTCCAGACGTTTCTCTTTCATTTCATGAAGGGCCGCGATGCGACCGCCGCGATCGCGCTCTACCCTGCCCTGATCCTGGACATTCTTGCGCCGCTGTTCGTGCTGGGTGCAATTCGACTATTCGCCAGCGTGATGGCAGAAGGCGCGGCAGGACTCGTGCTCATTATGGCAGTGGCCGAGTATCTCTTCTTCGGCTTGCTAAGCCCGACCGCGTGGGGCCACAACTATCTGGAGGCGCTGCCCTTCATTGCGATCGTGGCGGGTGTCGGCGCGATCGCGATGATCTCAGCAGTTCGGCATCTCGTCACGTCCGAGTCCCACGAGCGGCGGAACTGGTATTGGGCCGCGGGCGGCGGAATACTGGTCTTGAGCTGCCTGCTGATTTTCACGCCGCTGGTGAATGAGAACTGGCTGCACGGGGCCGTGTATGGCTTCGGCTTCGTGCCGCGCGACGAGATCTCGCAGATCGCCGCGGCGGTGAATCACGCGACGGCGCCGGATGACAACGTGATCGCGCCGTCGTTCATCTGTTTTGAAGCGAATCGCCCCGAGCTGATTCGGTATCCGGAACTGTACGGCGCGTATCGCGAGGCCCAGGCGATGTACGAAAGAGAAGGTTTCCTCGCGGCGCGCAGGAAGCTGGGCGGATCGAATTTCTTCACGCTTATCGCGGACACCGCGCACTACTGGACCGACCCGATCAAGGATGCGGTCACGAAGCGCCAGGTGAAAATCGTCATCTCGGACTCGCTCATCCAGCTGCTGCCCCTGGTGCTGGTGCCGCCGCAGCTGCTGGCGGACAACGGCTATCGGCCCATCTTGCGCACGCAGCATTACACGGTCTGGGAGCTGGAAACGCCCGCTTCGAAGTAGCTATCTGGTCGGGACCGCGACGTTTTTGGCACTCCTGTGCTGCAGTTGCGCGTCGTGCATTGCACCAATCCCTTACCCTTTCCTTGGAAAGGAAAGGGACCGGATTTGAGGCGTGACCGCTCCAGCCGAAAGGCCATCGGCGAGCAACTTGCCCCGCAACGCAAGGGTTTGATACGGCTCTGATGGTTCCGTGCCTGGAGGAAGGTTTATGGCCGCAGCTCCGAAGCCCAAACCGGTTCACAGCATCCCCGAAGAAGAGCATCCGGCGCTCGATGCGATCCTGGGCGCCAACCCATTCGTGGGAATCGACGCCGCGCAGATCGCGGGAACGCTCGCGCGGGTGGTGGGACACCTGGCGGCGCATCCGCGCGCGGTCGCATCGCGGCTCGCACAGCTTTCAATGGAATTCGGGCAGATTGCGGCCGGCCTTTCGGACATCGAGCCCGAGGCTTCCGACAAACGCTTCGATGACGCCGCGTGGAAGGAACATCCGCTTTACCATCGGCTGATGCAGTCCTATCTCGCGTGGCGCACCGCGATGCACGACCTGGTGGGAGACAACGACTTCGGCGACTGGAAGGATGCGGGGCAGGCGCGGTTCGTGATGACGCTGCTGACGGAGGCGCTGGCGCCGACCAACAGGCTGTCGGGCAATCCCGCCGCGCTCAAGCGCGTCTTCGATACGGCAGGGATGAGCGTAATCGCAGGATTGCGCAATTTCGTGATCGACCTGTTCACCAACGGCGGGATGCCGCAGCAGGTCGACAAGCGGCCGTTTGAGATCGGCCGCAATATCGGGATCTCGCCGGGCGCGGTGGTGTATCGCAATCCCATCTGCGAGGTGATCCAGTACTCGCCTTCGACCGAGCGCGTGTTCCATCGCCCGCTGGTGATCATCCCGCCGCAGATCAACAAGTTCTACATCATGGATCTCGCGCCCGGCCGCAGCTTTATCGAGTATGCGGTCAAACGCGGCATCCAGGTCTTCACTATCAGCTGGCGCAACCCGACGCCGGCGAACCGCGATTGGGGAATCGACGAGTACGTGACGTCGTGCAAGGAAGCGATCGACGCGGCGTGCACGATTACCGAGAGCCCGGATTGCAACGTGGTGGGAGTGTGCGCCGGTGGGATCACGTCATCGCTGCTGCTGGGCCATCTGACCGCGGCGGGCGAGAATCGCGTCAACGCGATGACGCTGCTCGTGACGATGCTGGATACGCAGGCGCAGTCGGTGGTCGGGATGTTTGCGACCGAGGAAGCGATTCGCGGTGCGATTCGGAAATCCAAGCGCAAAGGGGTGCTCGATGGCTCCGACATGGCGCGCGTATTCGCATGGCTGCGGCCCAACGACCTGGTGTGGAACTACTGGGTCAACAACTACCTGATGGGCAAGCAGCCCGCGCCGTTCGACATCCTGTACTGGAACTCGGACTCGACCTGCCTGCCGGCGAAATTGCATGAAGGGTTCCTCGACCTGTTCCTGAGGAATCCGCTGGTCCATGGCAAGGAAGTCAACGTGCTCGGTACGCCGATCAACCTGCACGACGTGAAGAACGATCTCTACCTGGTGGCAGGGATGACCGATCATATCTGCGCATGGCGCGCATGCTATCGCGCGACGCGGATGTTCGGCGGCAAGGCGGAGTTCGTACTCGGCTCCAGCGGGCACATCCAGAGCCTGGTGAATCCTCCGGGCAACCTCAAATCGCGCTTTTTCGTGAACCAACGCTTGCCGCAGGATCCGGACGCGTGGCTCAAGGGCGCGACCGAGACCAAGGGCTCATGGTGGGATCACTGGCTCAAGTGGTTGAGCGCGCGTTCCGGAGAAGACCGGCCCGCGGCGACATCGCTGGGCGGCAACGGCTACCACGCCAGTGACCCCGCGCCGGGGACTTACGTGCACGAGCGCCACTGAAATCCAGCGCCTCCGCCGCGAAGATCTCTCTGCATCCCGCGCGACTTACGCCCTACCCTGAAAATCGCCGATCGGTTGAACGGCGGACGAAGCGTCTTCGTCTATTTCATAGAGCCTAGGGCATTTTTCGATCAGTCAGCGACAAGGAAGTTTTGAAATGGAGCGAATTGACAAGTTCGACCGCCAGTTCTGGCGGCGTTTGTGGAAGCTAACCAAGCCGTACTGGACATCGGAGCAGAAATGGCGCGCGATCGCGCTGCTGGCCGGGATCATCGCCCTGGGACTGATCTTCATCGGCACTGGAGCGGTCTTCAGCTACGTAAACCGGGACCTGCTCAACGCGCTTCAGAACAAGGATCGCGCGGGGTTCTGGTTACAATTGAAGAAATTCATCGTCGTCTCGCTGGTCTTCATTCCGATCGGTCCCTACTTCTCCTGGATGATCGGACGGCTCACTATTTTGTGGCGCGAGTGGATGACCGGGCGGTTCCTGGACCGTTTTTTCGACGGCCGCGCCTTCTACACGATCAATAGCGCGGGGCGGGTGGACAATCCCGACCAGCGCATCAGCGAGGACATCGGGAATTTCACCAGCGCAACGCTGGGCTTCGTACTCAGTTTTCTCAATTCCCCGATTACCGGCACCACCTATTTCATCATCCTATGGACGATTTCGCCCAAGCTCGCGTTGTTCCTGCTGGGCTATGCGGCCGTTGGCACCTACGCGTCGGTGTTGGTGGGTCGACGACTGATCCCAATCAACTTCGACCAGCAGCGCTACGAGGCCGACTTTCGTTTCGGGCTGGTGCACGTGCGCGACAACGCGGAGCCGATCGCGATGTACGGGGGTGAGGACTATGAGCGCCGACAGCTTCTAGGCCGATTTGCAAAGCTCTTCGATAACTTCAACCTGCTGATCAAATGGCAGCGGCATCTTGGGCTCGTCACTTCCGCCTATAGCGGACCAGTGGACCTGCTGCCGTGGTTCCTGCTTGCGGGCGCATACTTCGCCGGCAAAGTGGAGTTGGGCCAGCTGAGCCAGGCCGCGGTCGCATTCGGCAGTCTCAAGGGCGCGGTCTCGGTGATCGTCGATCAGTTCAGCGGGATCGCCAACTACGCGACCGTCGTAAACCGCCTTGCCGAATACGAGGAACAGTGCGAAGTCGCGGCAGCACAGGTCGGTGACGGAGCTGAAATCGGCACCGAATCCGGCGCGGCGCTGGAGCTGGATCGATTGACGCTGGCCACTCCCGAACACGATCGCACGCTGGTTCGCGATCTCTCGCTGGCAGCATCGGCAAACGATCGCGTGCTGGTGCAGGGCGAGAGCGGAACCGGGAAGACCTCGCTGCTGCGCGCGATCGCCGGATTATGGAAGGCGGGCAGTGGAAAGATCGTACGGCCGGGGCTGGAGCAAATGATGTTCCTGCCGCAGCGTCCGTACCTGGTGCTGGGCACGTTACGGGACCAGTTACGCTATCCGCGCGCCATCGCGGCTACCGACGAAGAGATCCTCCAGGCGCTGGAGCAGGCCAATCTCGCCAATCTGCCTACGCGGGCCGGCGGTCTGGATGCGGAGCGGCACTGGGCGGACTTTCTCTCGCCCGGCGAGCAACAGCGGCTGGCATTCGCGCGTTTGCTGCTGCATCGTCCGGCGTTCGCGTTCCTGGATGAAGCGACCAGCGCGCTGGATACGACCAACGAAGAGAAGCTGTATGCGCGGCTGGCGGAGATGGAAATCGTGGCAGTCAGCGTGGGACATCGACCGAGCTTGCGAAAGTATCACGACCGGGTGCTGGAGCTGACGGGAGATTCGAGCTGGCAAATCATAGAGCTGAACAGGGAAGCGCCAGCAGCTGGATGAAAGAAGCAGAACTCCGGAGGTTACCCAGATTCCGCAGATGCACAGACTGGAAGCCTGTGCCACGTCGGACGCGGCCTTTAGCGGGAGGCCAGGATTTCGGCGAGGTGGTGGACCTCGATTTTTGCACCGGCGCGATGGAGGCCGCCGCCGATCTGCATCAGGCATCCGCAGTCGTTCGACACCACCACTTCGGCGCCGCTTGCGCGGATGGCGGTGAGCTTGTCTTCGAGCATCGCGCCGGAGATATGCGGGAATTTGACCGAGAATAGACCGCCGAATCCGCAGCATTCCTCGCGCTTCGCCACCTCCATCAGCCTGATTCCATCGACGGCGCTGAGTAACGCCATCGGCTCGTCGCGCACGTGCAGCTCGCGCATCAGATGGCACGACGGATGGTACGCGACGGCGCGTTCGTAGCGCGCACCAACGTGCTTCACCTTCATCACGCCGACCAGGAACTGCGAAAACTCGTACACTCGCGGCCGGATCGCATCGGCCCTGGCTTTCAGCTCGGCGTCGTTGATGAGCAAATCGGAATAGAAGATTTTGATCATGCTCGAGCAGGAGCCGGAGGGCACGATGATTGGCAGCTCCGGCTTGCACGAGTCCAGGAACTTGCGCGCGATCTCGACGGCTTCGTCGCGGAAGCCTTCGTTGAACGCCACCTGGCCGCAGCAGAATGCGGCTCTGAGCGGCCGTACGCGGACCTGGAGCCGTTCGAGCACGGTGGCGGCGGCATCGTAGACCTCGGGGAAAAACTCTTCCGCGAGACACGTGGAGAAAAGTTGAACTTCAGTCATGGGTGTGGCCGCACCACGATCACGTCGAGCGACTTCGGCCCGTGCACACCCATCACGATGCGCTTTTCGATATCGGCCGTGCGGCTCGGCCCGGTGATGAGAGTCAAGCGATGCCTCTCTACTGCCGCAGAGCCAATTGCGGCGAGCGCCGATGCGAGGTCCGGCTTCATGCGGTCGAGTCGCAGCACCACGATACTCGCCGCGGGTAACAGGGTTAGCGCCGATGGACGGCTCGCTTCAGAAAGCACCGCGACGGTGCCAGTCGAGGCGATGCCGTAGTCGGCCTCCGCCAGGCCGCCGTCGACATGCGCGAGCTGATCGCGCAGGGCGGCGCGAGTGGAGGAATCGACTCGTCCAGTGCGAATGACGTTCATACCGGTCGCTTGAAGGGCCTGGGCGGTGCCATTGAGGTCGAGGACGACGCCCTCTCCCATTGCGATCGATTTGACGCCGCGTTCACGTGCGACAGCAATCACGCGATCCGCCAGCTCCTCGGGCGCGACGGGACCGATGGTCCGGCCGCTGACTGCTTCGAGCTCTTTCGCGAACTGGTTGACCAGTTCCAACTGATGGCGGTTTGCCTCCAAGGCGTGCGCCGCGCCGTTCGAGCCTGAATGACCAGGCGACGCGGCGCCCGAGGCCAGTGCGCTTTTCACACGCGCGACGATCGATTGCAGGTCCGCCATCGTCACGCACTCTCGCTGTCAGTCGATTTGCCGCGATGTGGCCGGGGCTGCGGAAAGTCACGGATG
>DATJWT010000152.1:0-7012 GCA_035500975.1 Binataceae bacterium (SeqCode) | reverse complement strand
GGAGGCGGACGCGAAGATGTCGCGACGGTTCATGTCGATCAACCTCGCCAAGCCGATGGAGACGATTCAGCAGAATCCGTTCGTGCTCTGCGCGTGGCCATCGTTCGCCGACCAGCCATACATCACCAATTACCGCATTTACGACGACCGCGTGGGCGAGACCACGCGCTTCACGTATCGTCCGACCCACGAGTGGTACTGGTTCCCGCAGCAGAAGTCGACCGAGGTTTCGATGCTCAAGTGCTACGACTCGATCACGGACGGATCGGTGTCGCGATGGTCGTTCCACAGCGCCTGCGTCGATCCGACCGCGCCGGAAGGGGCTCCCTGCCGCAGGAACGTGGTGGTGCGGGCGTTCATTTTCTTCTGAGAGAAAAGCCGCCGCTCTGTGCCAAGACGCGATAAGCCGAGGCATCAGCGCTCTAGAATCTGTCCGGATCGCTGCGCACGAACCATCCGCTGAGATCCCTCGGCTCCGCATCGGAATGCTTCGCTCGGGATGACGTTCTTGGGGGCGGGAGCGGGTCAGATTTCCAAATTGGTTGCCTCCTCGAGATCGGCAAGCATACCTACCTGAACCGGGCGCCATCCCAATCGCTGCTGCGTTAGCTTGCTCGAAACGGGGCAATCGAGGCCGGCGAACGCGGCGAGAAAGCCGAAATGCTCGGCCGCCTCCGCGGGCGTTTTGGATACCACCGGGATGTTGAGCCGCCGGCCGATGACTTCTGCGATATCTCGAACCCGCACGCCCTCCTCCGCGACCGCATGATAGCGCGCTCCGGCAACTCCCTTCTCCAACGCCAGGCAGTAGAGATGGGCGGTATCGAGCAGGTGGGCGGCCGGCCAGCGGTTGGAACCGTCGCCGACATAAGCGGAGAGCCGCTTCTCGCGAGCGATCTGGATCGCGAGGGTGACCAATCCTTGCATCCTGGTGTCATGGATCTGGGGAAGGCGGATCACCGATGCGCGCACGCCCCGCGCTGCTGCCGCAAGAGCAGCTTCCTCCGACGCGCTGCGCGGCATGCCGGCGGAACTGGGGATCGGCGGGTCTTCCTCCGTCGCGGCACGGCCGGGAGTCAGGACCATCCCGGTGCCCGCGGTGACGAGGAACGGACGGTGGGAGCCCTCGAGCGCGGAGCCGAGCGCCTCGATTGCGCGGCGGTCTGTCTCGCAGTTATCGACGTACTTCGAGAAATCATGATTGAAGGCGCAGTGAATCACGCCGTCGGATATCGCGGCTCCCTCGCGCAGGCTTTCAAGGTTTTCGATATCGCCGCGATGCACCTGGACACCCGCGGCGGCGAGCGACCTGGCTGCCGCGTCAGAGCGCGCGAGACCGAGAACCTGGTGGCCTGCCCCAATCAGCTCCCGGGAGATCTCGGAACCGATGAAGCCGGTAGCTCCGGTAATAAATACGCGCATTGCGACTACTCCTTCGTCGAATTCATTATCCTGGATCACTTCATGAGCCAGGCTGCGACCTTGATGGACGGATCGGCCTCCCCTTTGCTAGAAATGGAGGCGGACTCCGGTTGCAATCGTGAATATATGGAGGATGCCTCCGTTTTGTCAAGACCAACTGGAGGTATTCTCCGTTTCCGGCAGGAAGGGCGGTAGACAAGAGTGATGGACCGATCGACGGAGACGTCGCGGAAGCTGCGCGCCGATGCGGTGCGCAATCGCGAGCGCGTGCTTGCGGCTGCGAAGGCGGTTTTCAATGCAGGCGGCGCGGATGCGAGCCTGGAGACCGTCGCGCGGCGCGCCAGGGTCGGAATCGGAACGCTCTACCGCCACTTTCCCACGCGTGAAGCATTGTACGAGGCCGTTTATCAGAACGAAGTGCGGCAGCTATGGGAGCTTGCGGAGCGGTTGAAGGACGAGGCGTCGCCGGTCGAGGCTCTGCGCCGCGGACTGCGCGCCGTGGTCGAGTTCGTTGCCACCAAGAAGGGTATGTCAACGGGGTTGGCACTTGCAGTAACGGGTTTCTCGGAACTCCACGCCCGCTCGTCGCCGCGGCTCGAGGAAGCCGCGCGAACCTTGTTGGAGCGGGCTGTCGCCGCGGGCGAGATCCGCGCCGGTATCGACCCTGGAGACCTGATGCGAGCTGTGGTCGGCATGTGCCTGGTGCACAATCAGCCGGGATGGCAGGCGAGTGTCCTACCTCTCGTGGATGTCCTGATTGATGGTCTTCGCGTCGGGGCCGGGCAACGCAAGGCCGCGGTCAATGAACGCTCGTCCAGACGCAGCCGCCACAGCAAGCACGCAAGCAGGTAAAAGCAGTGCTTGGTGGCTATGCGGCCTAGAGCAAGCGCTTCGCGTCGTCGAAATCGACCAGGCCGAGGCGACCACCGTAGGTCGAGGGATGGTACGATCGATACCCGAGCATCAATTGCGCGCGCTCCGGCAGCTGGCGAGCGACCTCGATAGGCACGGCCAGGTAGTGGCACTCCTCGGGCCGGAGCCATCCAAGCACCCAGCTTATGTGCATGCCCCATCGCCAATGATCGGCGGTGCGATTCTCGCCGGCCGCGTGAATTACGTTGCCGTTGTAGAGCAGCACCGATCCGGCAGGCATGACGGCCTGGGTGAGTTCACGCGCGGTGGGCGCGCGATTCGGATCGCTCCACTTGTGGCTGCCCGGGGCGACCTGGGTCGCGCCGCTTTCGATCGTAAAATCGTTGAGCGCGAACATGCAGCTAACGGTGATTTCCGGCGCCGGCCACGGAAAATGCGGCCAGTTGGCGGAATCGCGATGGAGCATCTGCGCGGGCTCGCCCGGCCCGATCACCATCATCTGGCCGGTGTTGAGCCAGTAGCTGCCGCATCGCGGGAGCAGGAAGTGGTCCGCGTAATCTTTCAGCCTCGTGTCGAGCATCAATTCCACGAACGCCCGGGACTTGGCGGCCAATCCGCAAAATCGCTTTGTGCGTGCGCCGTGGAACATCTGCCATCCGAGGGCCGGTTCCCGGCTGCCCGGCGCGTGGCCATCGACGTAGGGCCGCAATTCGCTTTGGAGTCGCCGCAGGAGATCGGCCGAGAGGAAATCGCGCACGATGACGCCGCCATCGGCTTCGATGATGGGAAGGATTTTCGCCATCGGCGTGTCGGGTCCGGCCGTCACCAGCGGCGGCGCACTGCCGTCAGGCGTAAGGACGACTGCTTCGTTGAGATGGCGAATCGGTTCGTGGATGGCTGCGCTTCCCGACATAGTTGTGACCTCGACGGTTCTCAGCGTAGTACAGCAATTCTCGATCTTGAAGGCTCGGTTCGCATCCGGGATGCCTGCCTGGCGCAGTTCGGATCAACGTTCGTTGGAGCTCACCGGCGGTCCGATCAGCGGGGTCGCAATTCCGGCGGCCGCTCCTACTATTTCGGTGACGCCAAAGAATGCGGAGTCCTTGACCCAGATGTTGCCGGCGCCATCGATCGCAAGCAGGAGAGGCGCCTGTATGGTGGCGCTGGTGAATCCCTTGACGGGAGAGAGTTGCATGCCCGAATTGTTCAATTCGCGGATCGACCCATCGGGTTTAAACACGTCCAAACACTCGCTTCCGCAGTCGGCGATCCAGATCAGGCCCGCGCCATCAACGGCGATTCCGACCGGTACGATCAGACCGTCCGGCCGATAACCTTCCGCGGGAGAGAGCGGTACGCCCTGCGAGTTGAGTTCCGTGATCGTAGCCAGGTTGCTGATCCATCCGTTTCCCTGCTGATCGAAGGCGATCGCTTCGGGGAGAAAAATGCCGCCTTGATTGAATCCGGTTGAGGGCGAGATCGGATCGCCGGGGTTTGGCGCGGTCGCGGGGCAAGCCGCGGGATCGGCGCCGCATAACTTGCTGGCGCTGTTCCGGGCATAATTGGTGGTCCATACGTTGCCGGAGCCGTCGATGGCGATCGCGCTGGGGCTGTCAATGCCGCCGCCGGTAAAACCCGCGTCCGGCGAGAGCGCAACGCCGAGGGGGCTTAGCGCGGTGACGGACCCGGGACCCGACTGGTTGCCACCGCAGGCAAATCCGCAGTCGCTGATCCAGGCATTGCCCTGATGGTCAAAGGTGATTGGTCCGGGGTTGTTGTCCAGCCCGCCACCGGTATAGCCGCTCGAAGACGAGATCGGATCGCCGGTGTGGAGGCCGGCAGGACAATTTCCTGCTTTTGTGCCGCAGAATTTGGAGACGGTATTGCTGCCGGTGTTGGTGATCCAGATGTTGTCCGAGCCATCAATTGCGATCGAGTGAAAGCCCGCGATCAATCCGCCACCGGAAAACCCGTCGGGTGGTGAAAGCAGATTGCCGGCCGGATCGATTCCGGTAAATTTGGCGTCGAAGGTCGTAAGCCACAAATTGCCGGAACTGTCGATCGCGAATGTGGTCGAGTCCCTTACGATGTCGGGGGAAACGTAGAAGATCGAAATAGTCCAATCGGTGGGAGCTTTGTCCAACACGGGAGCAAAGGGGCCCTCCGCGGCAGTATCGAATATTTCGCTGACGTTGTTGGCCGGGGCACGGTTCATATTGCGCGCGGCCAGAAGGGTGTCGGACGGAACGTCCGGCTGGTTCGCGTTGAGGAACAGGTTGGTGCAGGCATCCGGTGTTACCAACTGAACGCAGTTCGCAAGCGTATTCGCGATAGTATTGAAGCGGGCCGGATTGTTGGTGGGATCGCCGAAGTTGGAGGTCAATTCGCCGGTAGTAACATCAACCATGGCGCCGGCGACCGCGGTTGCGATCGAGATCGAGGGGGTGACGGTGTCGCTGAGATCAGTCTTCTCGTCCGTGAAGAAATTCGAGAACGCATAGGCCGCGGCGACGGTCGTCAGTTCATTGACAACAACTGAGGCAGGCAAAGCCGCAGGAGTTCCAAGAATAGCCATGAGACGAATCGCGGGATTGATTCCGCCACCCGCATCTCCGCTTTCCGCAACCAGGTAGAGCACCGCGTCATGGTGCGGTTTGGCGCCTTTGATCTTGAATGAGCCGTCCGCATCGCTGACCGCCTCGCCGAGGCGGCTGGCACGCTCATCAGGCCGGCGGCCGGCCTCGAATAGAATGACTTTGGAGCCGCTGATGGGGGCCTCTCCCCCGCTAACGATGCCGGAAACGACCTCCGAGGGAGGAGCCGACGAAGATGAGCCCCCGCCGCATCCATCGAGCGCGAGCATCAGCGGCAACATTGCCATTGCGGCAATCATCGCCCGCCATCGAGGAGCCTTCATCGAGTCCTCCCTGGAGTGTGGACGAACAATTCCACCACGCGGGCAGGACTATATCGAAAATTACACGTCCTTGAAGGCTGCTTTCTTCTGCTTCGACTCAATCGAGGCCTGCGCGGCGGCCAGGCGGGCGACCGGAATTCGATACGGTGAGCAGGACACGTAGTCGAGTCCCAGCCGGTGACAGGTCTTCACGCTGGCCGGGTCGCCGCCGTGTTCGCCGCAGATCCCGATCTTGAGCTGCTTGTTGGATTTACGGCCGCGCTCGATCGCCATCTTCATCAGGTCGGCGACACCGCTCGCATCGAGCTCCTGGAACGGATCTTTCTTGTAGATGCCGCGATTGACGTAGTCATTGAGGAACTTCGATGAGTCGTCGCGTGAGAGGCCGTAGGTCATCTGCGTGAGATCGTTGGTCCCAAAGGAGAAGAATTGCGCTGACTTCGCGATCTCTCCCGCCATCACGCACGCGCGCGGCACTTCGACCATCGTACCGATCGTGAACGGCACCCTGGTCCCCGTCTCCGCGAACACGTCCTTCGCAACGGCCCGGATCTCGGCGGCAAGAAAATCGAATTCCTTTTTCTCGCCGATGAGGGGCAGCATGATTTCCGGCATCGCCTTGACGCCCTGCTTGCGCAGCGCGCAGGCCGCTTCCAAAATCGCGCGTGCCTGGGCGCGGTAGATTTCCGGATAGCTGATTCCCAGGCGCGACCCGCGATGTCCCAGCATCGGGTTGAACTCGAACAGGCTGTCGCGGACCTGCTTGAGATGGTCGGCGGTCACGCCGATCTTGGCGGCCAGCTCGCGAATCTCGGCATCTTCCTTGGGCAGGAACTCGTGCAGGGGCGGGTCGAGCAGGCGAATCGTCACCGGCAGGCCCTTCATCTCGCGCAGGATGCCCTCGAAGTCCTGGCGCTGCATCGGAAGGATTTTCCTGAGGGCAGCCACGCGCTGGTCCTTGTTCTCCGCCATGATCATCTGGCGCACCGCCTCGATGCGTTCGGGCTCGAAGAACATATGCTCGGTGCGGCAGAGCCCGATTCCTTCGGCGCCGAACTCGCGCGCGACTCTCGCATCGGTGGGCGTGTCGGCGTTGGCCCACACGCCCAGCTTCCGCTCCTGGTCCGCCCACGACATGAACTTTTTCAGATAGGGCGGCATCTCGGGTTTCACCGTCGGCACGCGCCCAAGGATGACTTCGCCCGCGGAACCATCGAGGGTGATGTACTCGCCGCGGTGGATCACGTGGCCGTTGGCCGACAGCATGCCCGCGTTATAGTTGATTTCCAGCGTGGTCGATCCCGCGACGCAGCATTTGCCCATTCCGCGCGCAACGACAGCCGCGTGGCTCGTCATTCCACCGCGCGCGGTAAGGATGCCCTCGGCGACCTGCATGCCGTGGATGTCTTCGGGCGAGGTTTCGACACGCACCAGGATCACGGGGCGTCCCGCCGCGCTGACGGCGACCGCTTCGTCCGCCGAGAACGCTACCTCGCCGAACACGGCGCCGGGAGATGCGGGCAGTCCCTTGGCGATCACTTCCTTCTTGCTGCTGGGGTCGAGCCGCGGATGGAGGAACTGCTCGAGCGTCTCGGGCTCGACGCGCGTGAGCGCGACGGAGCGGGTGATGAGTTTCTCGTCCGCCATATCCACGGCGATTCGCACGGCGGCTTCGGCGGTGCGCTTGCCGTTACGGGTCTGCAACATGAACAGGCGTTCGCGCTCGATGGTGAACTCCATGTCCTGGCAATCGCGGAAATGATTCTCCAGGCGTTTGGCGATGGCGAGGAATTCCTTGAA
>DATJWT010000151.1:0-11330 GCA_035500975.1 Binataceae bacterium (SeqCode) | reverse complement strand
TCGGCGTGATGCGGATGACGCAAATGCGATTGTCGTCGATTTTCTCGCGCGTCGGCCTGGCAAAGCCCACCCGCGCAAGGATGTATTTGCGCGGATATTCCTCGATGACCTCGTCCTGCAGCGCCTTGTCAGTCACGATCTCGGCCTTGCCGATAAACGCCGGCCCATCCGCCTTGCCGATCCAGATAATCGCCGGACTGCCGCGGCGAATGCGCTTGGCCTTCCAGCTCGTCGGTGAGGTCTCAATCAGAACCTCGTTGTCCCTGGTCGTGATGAACCATACCGGGGTGTTCTTGCTCTGGTTGCCGTCCTTGCGAACCGTGCCGATATAAATGAGGCTCGCACCCTTCATCGCATCTACGTCGCGCGATGAAGCCGCTGCATGAAGTGGCGATTGGACGAAGAGCGCGAGCGCCGCCGCAATCGCGATGGCTGCCGCGAAGACACGTCGCCTTGAATCCAGCATCGAGTTCTCCGAGATGGTTTAGTCGCCCAGGAACCTGCGCCGTACGAATACTTCACCCAGCAGCAGAAGTATCGCGATCGGCAACAACATCGGCGCTGCATCGCGCCGAACCGTGACCGTCCCGCCGACATGCGATGCCACCGCTTCCGGCGCCGCATCGAGGCCGCCGCGCGTCGCCTGCGCCAGCCTTCCAAGCAGCTCGAGGTTCGGGGGCCGGAGCCTGAGCTCCGCCGCATCGGAGGGAAGTGCGCCCGGGGAAGCGAAATCGCGATGGGTCAGCACCTGCTCGGTGTCCCCCGCCTTGACCATCAGCGTCGCGACATACTTGCCCTGCGGCAACGGCCCAACTTCGCCCGTGTACAACGAGGCATCGGTCTGCGTCATCTGCACGTCGACGACATGTCCCGGTCCGCTGATTCTGCACACCAGGTTCGGCACCGGGGCGGTATCGGCCTTCTCCGCCTCGATAGTCAGGGTGCCGTCGCTTTCCGATCGCACGCGCAGAGCGAACGAGCCCGGGTCTCCCTCGCGCATCGTCCACGCGACGAGTTGCGACCAGAACTGCGCGTAGTGATCCCACCGGATCCAGCTCAGCGTCGCGAGCGAGTCCGGATCTGCCGCGAAAATCGCCGCGCGGCCGAGTCCGTACTGCCATGCCGCAAGCAGCGGCGTTGAATGTTCCCCGCGCGAAATCCGCAGCGGGACTTGCGCGCCGTTTTTGGGCGTCGTGGACGCGTAGAAATCGATGGGCGGGATGTTGCCGGGATCGATACCGGTGAGAATCGTGCTCGGCGCGCCGGCCTCGACCGTCGTGCGGCCCTGCTTGCGCCGGTTCATCGCCTCGCGCGTCAGCCCCACCAATAGAAGCGGGAGCTTCTCGATGTCCTGGACTCGATAAAAGACGCCGCCCGTGGCCTGCGCAAAATCCTGCAGCAAGCGCAGGTTGGCCAGGTCGGGTCCGATACGGATGGTCGAGACGGGAATCTTTTCGTTAGCGAAGTCCGCGATGAGGCTGTCGTGATCGTGATACTGCCGATTGGTGTCGCCGTCGGTCAGCAGGATTATCTGCCGCACCGGAATGCCGCTCTGGAGAATCTCGCGCTGCGCGATTTCCAGCGCATCCTTGAAGTCGGTCCCACCGCCGGGTTGCAGGCGCTCGATGCGGTTTTCGAGCTCCGCGCGATCCTCGCTCAGCGGCTGCAGATGCCCCAGCACGTAGGGCTGCGAGTCGAATGCGATCACGCCGGCGTAGTCGCTATCGTCGAGCTGGCGCAGCAGCGCTATCGCCGCCTGCTTCGCGTACCGGATTCGCTCGCCGTCGCGCACCGCCGGGTACCGCGAGTCGTAGCTCATCGAGTTCGACCGGTCGATGCACAAGTACACCGCGATTGGTTCGCGCGATGGCGGCGGTGGCTGCGCCTCGAAAGTCACCGGCAGCGTCTTCTCGATTTCACCGCCCTTGTACTTCTCGTCGCGCAACGCCTCTCCCGTCGCCACCAGCCCGCCGCCAAGTTCCGCGACGTAGCGATTGATCGCGTGCTGAGCGCCGGACGGAAACATGGCCGCCGCCGCGTCATCGAGGATCACGAGCTGGTAGGGCAGGTAGTCCTCGGGCTTGGCCGAGAGTCCGCGCGGCGAGATCAGATCGACCACGTAGTTGCGGGCCTTGAGCGCGTTGACCAGGCTCTCGGGCGGGCTCTGCGAGACGATAAGAACCCGCGGCGCGCCGCTGACCGAAAGCGTGGTCTCGGCGCGCGGGTTGATCGCGCTGAGCGGCGGCGTAACCGCAATTTCCGCGCTCATCAGGTACGCGCCCGCGCGATCGACCTGGTACGGCAGCTCGAAATGATTCATGCCCGAATGCAGCGCCACGTGTTGGCCGCCCACCGGCTTGCCGTCGCGCAGCAGGCGCAATTGGCTGTCCACGCTTCCCGGCGCTTCGCTTTCGATTCCGACCGCGAAGCTGAATTGCTGTTGAGCGCGCACGTCTTCCGGCGCGTAAAAGTCCGTAAGCGCAACACGCCTGGTCTCCGATGCGGGCGGCGCCGCGGCAAAAATCCGTACGCCGTCCTCCCGCATCGAGGGTATTTCCGACAGCGCGTTGCCGCGCGTCTCGTTGCCGTCGCTCAGCAACAGGATCCGCTTCTCATTCTCCGGCGAGAACAAACTCTGCGCGGCGGTCAGTGCCGCCGCGATATCGGTGGCTCCCGTGTCCGGATGTGCCGAAGGATTGCCGATAAGGCGCGGGTCCGAAAGCGGCGCGGCCAGCTGCGCATCGCGGCCGAAAGCGATCACCCCCAGGCGATCCTGCGGCGACAGGTGGCCGGCTACCTCGTGCAGCCGCCGATACATCCAGTCACCCTGGTCGCGCGCGATCGATCGCGATTCGTCCAGCAGCGCCACCACTTCCACGCTGCGCGCCGCCATCGTCCCCGTGATGCGAAGTCCGGCCAGCAACGCCACCAGCACCGCCAGCATCGCGAGTCGCAATACCAGCGATGCGGCCCCGGCGAGCCGCGCCCCGCGTACGATCGCGACAATCGGCGGGTACGCGATTAAAGGCGCGATAGCGAGCAGCCACAATGCCGCGGGATGGTCAAACATGGCTGCTACCCCACAGCGCCGCGTGGCGAATCAAAATCGCCGACTCGATCGTAAAGGCCAGCAGTGCCAGCCCGGCCAGAAGGATCAGCAGCGGTTGCATCTGGCGCGGTCCGCCGCCTGGCGCGCTTTCAATAACCGCCGATGGTGCGGCGGAAGGAGCCGGAGCGGGCGCCGATACCAGGTCCGATTCCGCCGCATCGAAGTAGTTCGCGAAGATCTCGACGATGCGATTTCCCGACTCGACCGAATAATGCCCCGATTGCATCGGCCGAATTCGCACCCGGCCCCACTTGTCGGGCTCTACCCGGGTGGTCGTGCCATCCGGCGCCGTGACCATCGCGTTGCCGATTACCGGGATGTCGACGTACGATCCGGTAGCAACGATCTGCGCGTCGCCCGGCGCGCTCAGGCGTTTGATCATATCGACCATCAGCACCAGCGCATCCAGCCGGTCCGCATCGATCAGCAGACCGCCGCGCACATCGAACGCGACCACGCCGATTCTCCCGCCCGGAATTCTGCCAATTGCCGCAAGCGGCAATACGTCTGAACCGCTCGGCGTCACCCCCATCGCCACCGTTTCCATCCATTCCGGCAGCGTCAGGCTGCGAACGGCGGACAGCATCGTCCCCTGTCCCGTTCCAAAAACCTGGCCGCGCCCGCCGGTCATGAAGACAGGAACCGGATTCCAGCTAATCGATAGACCTGGAATTCGCGCCCTGGGCGGAATCGCCGTCGGCGGATAGATCAACAACGTGGATGCGGCCGCGATGCCGGGCACGTAACAATCATGCATCACCGCCAGCTCCAGCGGATGCGGAACCTTGTCGATATCGAAGTTGCCCGGCGCTGCCGTCTCGATCTCCAGGTGGGGATTCACCGCCAACAGAATACGCGCCAGGTCCTCGCGCGCCGCCCCATCGGGCGACAGCACCAGCGCATGCCCGGCCTGGTCCGATGGTGCATAGACCCAGCGCTGATTGTCCGCCTCGATCGCGTCGGGCGTCAGCAGCCGCGCCGAAACCAGACCGCCCCACTTCAGCGGTTTGAGCGGCACCACCATCTGCTCGCGCGGGCCCAACATCAGCACCTGGTGAAACACTTCGCGGTTGGCTGCGCGGACCTGCAATTCCGCAAGTCGAGGCTTCAAGGAAAAGTTCCGCAGCATCACCCGTCCGTGCGAGGAATCTACGACGCCCGGATCGAGCGCGACGATTGCGACATTGTCGTCACCGTGGGCTGACAAATTGATCTGCACCGGTGTCGCCGCCCGCGCGGCCTGGAGAGCCTCCGGCGCGGGCCGCCGGTCGGTGAACAACTCGATTTGCGACGAACCCCTGGCGCGCATGATCGCGGCCGACAGGGCCGATGCGTGCGATGCGACCGCGTAGGGGTGCAGGCCGCGAATCGCCTTCCGCACTTCCGCCAGGTCCTGCGTCTGCGGCAATGCGACCTGCGCTTCCAGCGCGTATGTGATCACGCTGAATTCATCGCCCGCGGGAGCCGCGTCGACGATCTCCAGCGCCTGCTTCCCGGCCTTGTCGAGGCTGCTCGTTCCGCCGGATTGCGCGCTCATGCCCGCGCCGACGTCGAACACCAGCGCATGGCTGCGCCCGCGCCCCGCATGCGCGGGCACCATCGTGTAGAGCCCGCCGATAGCGAGGATCAGGGCGGCCAGCGCCGCGACTTCCAGCCAGAACAGCGGATCTATTCGCACGTGCCGCACACTCGCCACCGGGGCCGGCATCTCCTCGAACAGCATCAAGCTCGAAACCGAGATGGTCGGGCGCGAACGCGAGCGCAGGTAGATAATCGCCAGCACCGCCAGCGCGATCGACCACAGCAGGTTCGTCGGGTTGAGAAAGCCCACCGTCAGCGCACCACCCCGAGCGCCGGCAGCTCGCGCTCGATAAAGGTGTCGAGCGTGCCCGCGCCGAATGCCTGCGCGTATGCGATGCCGCGTGCGGTGCAGAACCCGCGAACCGCCGCTGCCAGCTGCTCAACCTTGCGCCGGCATACCGCCGCGGCCTCCGGTCCGAACACCGTCTCGCGCAACTCGCCCGTCTCGGCATCGCGCACCCGGTACAGCCCCGGCGGATAGCCGCCGGTCGATTCGATTTCGCCGAGGACGTGAATCACCTTCACCTGGTGGCGCGCAGCGAGCAGCCGCGATAGCGCATCCTCGTAGTCCGTTCGGTTGAGCAGGAAATCGGAAATTACGATCACGATCCCGGCGGGACGGCGCTGATGCAGCAGCGAATCCACCGCCGCGCCCATCCTCGTCTCGCCTCCGGTGCGTATCTCCGTTACGAACGGCCGGAAGTCGAGATACGACTCGCGCCGCCGATAGAACGGCGATACGTCGAGCTGCATCGCGCCCCGCCGCATCGCGAACGCCCCGATTCGCACCGCATCGTTGTCGCTCATCCCCACGTAGGCCAGCGATGCCGCCAGGGCGAACGCGAGTCCGAGCTTGTCATCGCGCTCCGGGAACGCCATCGATCCGCTCGCATCGACCAGCATCGTGATTTCAACCTGCCGCTCCGCGCGAAAGGTGCGTATGGAGAGTTCATCGAGGCGCGCATACACGTTCCAATCGAGGAAGCGCAGATCGTCGCCTTCGTTGTATTCGCGGAAATTCTCGGGTTCGATTCCGAGGCCCTGGATGCGGCCCAGCGTGCGCTGGCCCGCGCGCACCGTGCGGGCGCGCTTGACGCCCAGCACCAGGCGGTCGAGTTTCTTCAGAAACTCCGGCTCGAATGCTCGCGCCTCGAGCATCGCGATTCTCAGGAACGCGCGGCGCGAACCGACTTGAGCACCCGCTCGACGATCTGCGCCGCTTCGATACCGTCGGAATGCGCCGCGTAGTTGAGCATGATGCGGTGGGCCAGCGCGGAAACCGCGACCGCTTCGACGTCTTCGCGCGCGATATTGGCGCGGCCATCCAGCAGCGCGCGCACCTTGGCGCCCAGCACCAGCGCCTGCGCGCCGCGCGGCGATGACCCGAACATCACGTACTTGTTCACCATCTCGTCGTGCAGCGACTTCACCGAGTCGCCCACGTAGCGCGAATGGTCCGGCTGCGTCGCGCGCACGATTCGCGCCGCGTACTGCTCCATCGCCGGCGCCGCAATCACCTCGCGCACCAGCTTCTTCAGCGCCTCAACCCGCTCCGGCGCCTCATCGGCGTGGAATACCGGCGCGATCTTCGCCTCCTCCGCTCCGGTGGTGGAGGTGATGATGCGCACCAGGTTGTCTTCTTCCGGGTAGGCGAGACGAACCTTGAACAGGAATCGGTCGAGTTGCGCTTCCGGCAGCGGATAGGTCCCTTCCATCTCGATCGGATTCAGCGTCGCCATCACGAAGTATGGCGGCCGCAGCGGATAGGTCGTGCCCGAAACCGTGACCTGCAATTCCGCCATCGCCTCCAGCAATGCCGATTGCGTCTTCGGCGTCGCGCGGTTGATCTCGTCGCCCAGCAGGATGTGGCAGAACGCGGGACCCGGCTGGAAGCTGAATTCCCGCCGCCCGTCTTCTCCCGCCACGATCACGCGCGTGCCGGTGATGTCCGCCGGCATCAAGTCTACCGTGAACTGGATCCGGTTGAAGCTCAGGTTGAGCGCCAGGCCGAGGGTTTTGACCAGCGTGGTCTTGCCCGTCCCCGGGACGCCCTCGATAAGAACGTGCCCGCCCGCGAACAACGCGGAGAGCAACTGCTCGACGGCCTGCTCGTGGCCAATGATCGCCTTGTGAATCTCGGATTGGATGCGTCGAAATGTGCGGGCAAAATCCCCCACCGTCGGCATTTCAAGCGCGGTCTGCGTCTCTGTCATCTTTCGAATACTCGCTCAATTGTGGTCCGGTCGTCGGGCGGCACCGCCGCGCGCGCGATCGGTTCGTCGGGTTCCTGATGCGTATTCAGCGGAGTGTGCACCTTCGGCGGTAGATAGGCCTGGCCCGCGCCCTTGATGCCCTGGTCAACCGGACGGGCTTCGATCGCGATCTCAAAGCCTTCCGTGCTCATCCTGGATTTCGATGCCTCCCCGAAAAGGCTGTCCGGGTCGGCTCCGATTCCGTGGACCGCCCCGCCGTTGTACGACTGGTCGCCGCGCGCCACGTCATCGTCCGGCCCGTTGTGGCTCGGGTCGTTGGCTCCGTTGAGCGTACTGCCCCTCGCCCCGGACTCCGCGGCGGCGTCGCCATTCTCGCCAGCCGATGGCTCCGCGTCGGGTTCGCGCAGGGAGTCATCGATCGGCGGCAACGTGGCCTCGTCGTCTACCGGGTTGTCGCGCTTGAACTGCCCCGCCTGGTCGCCGTGCCTGGTGTTGCGATTGAGATCGGGCCCGCGCGGATTCGATGGGTCCAGGCCCGCGTCGTTGTCTGCCAGTTTGAGCGTGAGGCGCTGCTTCTGGCTGGAATCGCCGCGCAGCTTGCTCTGCACGCTGTCGGCGAGGTTGCGCGCGCGGTTCAACAGCCCGCTGAATTTCCCGCCGTCGCCCCTGGTCGCCGCTTCCCCCTCGCGCGCCATCTTCTCCCGCAGCCGCGCCATCGTCGCCGAATCGGCCCGTACCTTCAGTCCGGTATTGTCGCCGGGCTCGGCGGGCCGCAGATGGAGATCGTCGAGATCGACGGTCATATCGGAATCGCCGCCCTGCGCGGCAGCAGCCATCTTGAGCTTGTGATGCGACCGCGCAAGCGGGATCAGCACCGTCGCCAGCGCCATCGCCGCCACCGGCGCCCACCACGACCTCGCGATTCGCCGCCGCTCGATTTGGCGCGGAACGAATTCCTCGCGATGCGACAGCGCATCCTCGACGAGGTACGACCACAACACGCTACGGCGGCCGAATGAAACCGTCTGAACGATTGTCGTCAGGCGGCCTTTGAGTCCCGCTCGATCGTCCGCCAGCGCCGCCGCGCGCGCGGCGTTGGAACGCCGACGCCATCCGGACCGCAGCGTCAGCACCAGCGCGTATAGACCGGCTATTGCCGTCACGATGCCAACCACCAGGAACTGCATCGGCGTGAGCAGGACCGCCCCGGCAAAAAAGACAACCGCGGTCGTGATGCCGATCGCGAAGAGCAGGTAAATGACGTGTTGCGCCGCAAGCCAGTTCAGCCTGGATCGCAGGCCCGTGACCTGGCCGAGGATAACATCGAGCTTTTCTTGCGCTCTGGGACCGTGAACAGAAGGCGGCATTTTGTTGCGCGGGAGAGTTCGAGATTAACCAAGCGCATCGCGGCAGGCAACGCAGAATCCACCGCGAAAAATCGAGGGAAATCCGGATCAAAACCAGGGCGCGATTGACCGCTGAGCCGCCAGGACGCCAACTCCGGGAAGCTAAGCCCGCGCGATTCAGGAATTCCTTCCTAGAACGTCCACCCCACGATCGATTTCAGGAACAACCCGTTGCTCGTTCTGGTCAGCCCCACCCCGACCCCCATGTTCAGTTCGAGCTGCGGCAGAAAATCGAAGTTGAGCGTCGGCACGATGAAGTGTTGCTGCCGTTGCGCGCCCGGCAAGTCGGAGATCGGACCCATGTCGCCGTAGTATTCGAGCGCGGGCGCTACCCAATCCTTGAGTTGATAGACAATCTCGCCCGACGGATCGAACTGCATGCCCTTGTGAGTATCCGGCCCGCTGAACGGCTTTTCGAACGCGAAATTTCCCACCACCATCCAGCGTCCATATTTCTTCTCCAGTATCGGACGAATCTCCAGGCTCAGCGGATTTTCTTCCGCCTGGAAGCGCATGTAGTCGAGTTCGATATTGCCGCCAACCTCCAGCGGCCAGTCTTTCGATTGCGGAATTCCAAAATGAACCTTGGTGCGCGAGCCCGAATAGTTGTATTGGCCGTCGCTCAGCTTCGCGGTGCACAGGTACTGCCCCACCTCCAGCCACGGCAGCAGCCCGTAGGTCCCCTCCAGCGTTTCGTGAATCTGGTACGGATCGATGGCTTCCTTCGCCCATTGTCCGGTCGCCGTCGTGGTCGTGTTGGAGTGCAGTTCCAGCGTGAAGTGGTGATACGGCGCGGTTTCCACCTCGTAAATCTGGATTTCGTAAAAGTCGATCGCGTGTGCCGGCCGCGCAGTGATCAGCGTCGCGCCCCAGGCCACGATCAACGCCATTGCCCAAAGCCCGATCGCTATTCGTTCCTCGGTGGCGCCGCCGTCCCGGCAGCGGACGCTAAGCGTCATACGATCTATTCCTTGAGGCCTGCGTCTTCCCTGGCCCCCAGCGCAACCGCCGACCAATCCAGCTCCTGCCGCCCCACCGCAAGTGCATGCACGAAACGATCGCGCAGCAGGCTGGCCGTCGGCATCGGAGCGTTCGCCTCACGCGCGCATCGCAAAACGATCTCCACGTCCTTCAGTCCCAGCGGCAAGCGGAAGCCGGCGGGCGTATGACGCCGATGCGCGATCGCAGCGCCGTAACCCTGGTAAACCGGACACGCAAACAAGGTCTGCCCCAGCATCGTCGCGAGCGCGACCCGATCCAGCCCGCTTTTTTCTGCCATCGCGAACGCCTCCCCCATCGCTTCCATCGCCGCCGCGATAAGAAAGTTGCCGGAGATCTTCGCCACGTTCGCCGCTTCCGTCGGTTCGCCGAAATCGAAGATGCCCTGCCCGAGCGCATCGAATATTGGCCGCGCCGCGTTCTTGGCCGCCGCCGGACCTGACGTGCAAATCCATAGCCGCTTTGCCGCGGCAGCTTCCGGCCGTCCGAACACCGGAGCGGCAATCATCGTCGAACCTGCCGCTCGATGGACCTCCGCGAGTTTGCGAGTCGTCGCGGGTGCCACGGTACTCATCGAGATGTGGACCCCGCCTTTGCCGAGCGCGGCCGCGATACCGCCGTCGCCCAGCGTCACCGCCTCCAGCGTGGGATCGTCGGCAAGCATCGTGATGACGACGCCGCCACTCCGAACGACCTCGCCCGGTTTGGCGGCAACCCTCGCGCCCCTGGCGGCGTGCGGCTCCGCTTTCGATGCGGTCCGATTCCACACCGTGACGCGATAGCCGCCCCCGATCAGATTCAGCGCCATCGGCGATCCCATCTCTCCCAACCCGATAAATCCGATTTCCATGCTCATGCCCGCAAACCTACCACGCGAAATTCCAAAGTTCTTCTCCTGAAACCCTCGCCCTGTCAGGGCGAGGACCCCGTGCATTCCAATGCGCGGAAGGAGTGGGTCATTGTTGCGCGCGAGGCGACCTGTCCTCCGGAGCCTGGCGCAGGAGGAAGCCCGCGCTACTGGAGATTCTTCGTCTTGCCGGCCTCACCGCTCCACCGCTCTTGAATGCCAACCCCCGCTCCCGCACCATTCCCGCCGTGCCACCGTCCTCCCACGCTCGCGGCATCTCCCGCGCTGAAGCTTTCGCGATGCTCATCATCGGCAACGCGCTATGGGCCGGCACCTACGCCGCCGGCAAAGTCGCCCTCGCGACCCTCTCCTTCATCGAACTCAATGCCGTCCGCTTCAGCGTCGCCACTGTCCTCCTGCTGCCGGTCCTGTGGTCAGGCCGCGCGACGCTCAAGCGCGAGCTATCCAACGGAGCATCGCTCCGCCAGCTCGTCCGGCTCGTCTTTCTCGGCTTCGTGCTGAACAAGGCGTTCGAGTACGCGGGGCTCTCGATGTCCACCGCGGTCGATGTCGCTCTGCTGATCGCAACCGAATCGATTTTCACCGCGGTGCTCTCGTGGATCGTCCTCGATGAGGCCGTGACCGCATCCGGAGTCGCCGCATTGATGGTCGGCCTGGCGGGCGTATATCTCGTCGTCGCCCGAGGCCTGGTACCCGATCTTTCCGGACCCTCCGGCGTCAACCGAATCGTCGGCGACCTGCTGGTGATATTCGCGCTGATGTTCGAAGCGGGCTACACCGTCGGCGGCAAAGCCTCGCTCGAACGGATCCCGCCACTCCTGCTGACAGCGTTTTCGGTCGCGGGCAGCCTGGTCGTTTGGATTCCCGCGGGAGCAATCGCGATGGCGATCGGTGGAGTACCGCACATGACACTCCAGACCTGGCTCGCAATCGGCTACATGGCCGCGTTCGCGACCGTCGGCGGCTACTGGATGTGGTTTCGCGGCCTCACCGTGATCGAGGCATCGAGCGCCGCGCCGTTCCTGTTTATCCAGCCCCTGCTCGGCGCAGCTCTCGGCGTAGTTCTCCTCGGAGAGTCACTGACCTGGGCAACGATCGTAGGCGCCGCAATGATCCTCATCAGCCTGATGATCGTGACGCTCGGCGCATCCACC
>DATJWT010000150.1:0-10218 GCA_035500975.1 Binataceae bacterium (SeqCode) | reverse complement strand
TAATCTGCAGGAAGCTGCGGTTCTGTGTCGGCTGCCCGTTCTGGTTCACGCCGTTGTTGTTGTTCTTGAAACCCGATGCGCCTGCCGCCCAGGGGCCCGCACCGGTCGCGGCCGCGACCACCCACGGGTTACGTGAGTCAGCAGTGTTGACGATAACGCCGTTGCCCTGGTAGTCGCCGGGGATCCAGAAGGCTTCGATTTCGTTGTTCGCGGTCTTCATGTAGTCCGGCAGGATGTAGTTGAACTTCACCATCCGGACGTTCTTGCGCAGGTCTTCGGCGGACTCGAACGGGATGAACCCGTGGTAAGTCGAATCGACCGAGTTGGTGAGCTCGGTTCCTGACAGCGCATCGGCTTCCGACCAGATGACCTGCTGCTTGCCCACGCGCATCGAGAAGTTGTCCGTGAAGTTCAACTGCGCATAGTACTCGTGCAGGTCGTTGCGGAAGTACTGCTGCTGCAACTGGTTGTGAGTGTAGTTGAACCAGTCTTCGTTGGTGTCCGCGCGGCCCTTGTTCTTCAGGGTGCCTTCGGCGTCGTACCAGGGACGGTAGAACGCGAAAAAGTCGGCATCCTTGAGCAGCAAGGTGTCGAAGCGGCCCATGAACTTGTAGTTCTTGACCATGTGGTAGTCGGGCCGGATGTCGGCCAACTGCCGCATTTCGTCGAGATCCCAGTGGTTGAAGTCGAAGCTGCCGCCGGTCGATGAAGCTGCGGTTCCGATGGTCGCGAAGGTTGTGGTGGGCGTCGGATGCGTGAAAGTCGTCGGCGTGCCGTTGTTGGCGGTGCTGCCTTCACCCCATCGCCCTTCCTCGCGGGTCTCGAAGAACCCGAATACCGAAAAATCCCCCTGCGTGATGGTCGCCCTGGCCGCCGTCGACCACAGCGTGACGATTGACGCCACCGTGACCACCAGCAGGCTTCGCCATCCGGCGACGCGGCCTGAACCCAAGGTCCTTGATGTCATGAAGCTCCTCCTCCACCCGGACACCTGTATTTTCACCTGACCCCCAGTCCGGGCTCTCCCTTGTAGAACCCGCGCATGCCGTCCAGCGCCGACCAAAGCCGCCGGCGCAAGGGCACACGCAAGGACCAAGACGTTAGGTCCTCGTTAAATTTAGGGGTTCAAACGGTCGGAACGATGCTGTTCCTTTGGATGGATCGGCCGTGGAACTCTTGATCGAATTTCGTGTCCACCTGAATTCGGGCCGTTTCGTCTACAGATTCCATGCGACGGGCGAGCGATCGTCAGGACGATAGACGCACAGCAGACCGGTCTTTATCCGTCTGGCCAAAAGACCTGCCAACCCGGGACTATGCGGCCGGATCTTCTCTATTGTCCGTTTGATGGCGCGGGTTACGTTCACCCGGGATCGCTGCGCCATCGAAGCCGCGCGGCGATCGCGTCCTCCAAGACCGACCGCCCGGCTGAGTTCGCGGGTCAGGAACGCGATCTCATCTTCTATAGCGGCGGCACGTTCGGCATTTCCGCCGGACTCCGCCGCCGTGAGATCCTCGCGCAATTCACGGACTCGGCGTCTGTAAGCCTGCTTCGCATGAGTATCGAGCATCTCACCAGCATCGCCGGGGCTGTCGGAGTGCAACCCGGCATCGGCCAGTTCCTCTTCGCTGACCTCGCTCGACCCGCGCAGAGGGCCGAGGTAGGTCGCGCTGGATTCGCTGCGAATCTCAAGTTCGTTGGCGTGAAATTCGCGGCCCGGGTAGCGCAGCAGTTGCGCAATGTAGCGGAGACCTCGAGCATCGCGCAGGCGGAAGGTTTCCATGCTGTAGGCGATGGTCCAATACTCGCCCTCCCGGCGGAACAGGGCGCCATTGGTTTCCGCGACTTCACTGGAAACGGGGCCGTCCGCGGCACTCGAGAATTCCGGCGTCTCGCCATTGTGGTTGCAGAGTTCGGCCTCATCCGGTGGGTCGAGGGCTTCGGCCCGGGATTCCGTCGCAGGATCATCGCCCAAGGCGCGCGAGATAGCGGAGATGACAGGCGCGGAGTTCCCCAGGAATGGAAGGTGCGATGTTCCCTCCAGCGGCACAAAGCAACTGGTCGGGATACGCGCCGCAAGTTCGCGGCCAGCCTGGTATGGCATGGTCGGATCGCCCACACGGTGAATCACGGTGGTGGGAACCGTCAGTTTTGGCAGGAGATCGAGCAGGTCCACGCCGTGCAACAGGCAGTGCGCCGCCTGGATGACGTTGTCGCCCGTACTCGATTGCGCATACATGTGCGCCAGCGACTGCAGCGTCGGACCATCCGCATCGGGGGCCTGGATGTCGGCGAACAAGCGTGCCGCCAGCGGCCAGTGATCGATCGCCAGGGCCTGGATGGCCTCGGGCATCTCTTCCGAAAGCTGGGCGTGCCGTGCGTCGCCGAGAGTCCCGAACAGGATCAGGTTTGAAACGCGATCCGGGTGAATGGCAGCGTAGGAAACCGCAACCGGGCCCCCGGCGCCGTAACCGAACAGCGCAACCTGTTCGAGATCGAGGCTATCGAGCAGAAGCTCGAGCAGCCTCACCTCGGCGGCGATTGAGAAGTCGTTTCGGTTGCGATCGGAAAGACCGCAGCCGTGAGAGTCATAGCGGACGACGGTATGATTTTGAGCTAGCTGTGCGAAAAAGTCGCGGCACGCGGGAATTTGCCATTCCAGGTCGAGGTGGCTGAGCCACGGCGGAGTTCGCACCAGGGCCGTGCCCGTGCCGACCGCGGAGTAGGCGATACGAACGCCCTCAGGAGTTGAGAGGAACCGAATTTGCTGATCGGTACGCATGACAGCTCTCGCCGGCATTTCCGGAGTTGAACACAAACCTCTCGGCGACACCGCCGGAGACAACTCATCCGTCGATTCAACGCTATATCGCGATGCTTTTGCTTATCGGACACGAATTGACGAGCGGAACCCTTTGTATGGATCTTCCATACACGATCCCGGAACGGAACGCAACTGTTCCGGAAATTGTTCACTTGTTACAAAGCAGACGCACCATGGAACACATCGGTTACCTCGCCATCGTTCCGCGCCTCGGAAGACGAGTCAACCGGCTGCGCACGTAGCGTCCGCCGCAGAAGCCGACGCGAAGCAGACTAATGACCGGAAGGCGACGGCGCGGGCGAGCCCTGCGTGATCTCGGGCGCGTACGCACGCAGGCTGTTCTTGTCGACCAGGTTCAACACGAACTTGAACGGCGCATCGGAGACGTTGATCGCCCCCTGGTAGGGGCCCGAGAGTTCGGCGATAGCCATGATGGTCAGTCCGATCAGCGCGGCGAAAGTACCGCACATGATCGCCTGCGACCTGAAATGCTTGGTGTTGAAAAAATACGAAAACCCGATCGTGATTATCGCGCCGACGTAGATGATGATCCAGACCACCGAGGGCAGGTCCTCGTTGTAATAGACGTACCTGAGACGCCGCGCGTCGCTGAGCTGATCCATCGCATCGAGACTCTTGTCGAGCACGGTCTGCTCGCGCGCATTCTGGGGTTGGTAGTCGAGGAGTATGCGCCACAGCTTGCCCTCGCCATCGAGGGATTGCTCGTAGGTGAAATTGGCCATCTCGCGCCACTCGTGGTTGACGACCTGGCTGGCATAGTCGCGGACCGCGCCGACGATCTGGGCGCGCAACTCGGGCCTGAAACCGAATGACAAGCTGTAGAGATCGCTAAGGGCCAGGGCTTCCGCCTGCGCCTTGGCATCGGCACGATCAAACCTGTCCCAAGCGGCCACGATCACGAAGGCGAGCACGACGCCGTAAAATGCGCCCACCACGCCGAAGGTGAATCCCGCCACGTCGTGGTCTTCGCGCAGGGCTTCCACCTTGACGGTCCGGCGAACGATGTAGAGACCGAAGATGCTGGCCGAGGCAAAGAAGAGAACCACCACAATCGCCTGGGCCGAGGTGCCCAGGTTGTCGATTAGACCCACTCGCGGCCTCCACTGGGGCTGGATTTCATGGTCATGAACAGTAAATCGCCGCAGGGGCGGCGTCCAGAGAACGCCCCGGGGGATTGTACAATGATTGAGGCTGGGCTACCTGCTGGAAGCGTTCGGCGTGGCATCGATGGTTGTCGTTCTGATGGGTGTATCGGGCTCCGGGAAATCCACTATCGGCGAGATGCTTGCGAGCGCGCTGAAGTGGCGCTTCTACGATGCCGATTCGCTGCACTCCGCGGCCAATCGGGAAAAGATGCGGCGCGGTATTCCACTGACCGATTCGGATCGCATGCCGTGGCTGCGACGGGTTCGGCGGGTAATCGAGAAATGCCTGAAGGCGGGAACCGACGCGATCGTCGCTTGTTCAGCTCTCAAGCAGTCGTACCGTGACATCATCGTGGTCGATGCGGACCGGGTGCAAATCGTGTACTTGAAGGGCAGCGCGGAACTGCTTGCCGGGCGCCTGGCCGATCGCCAGGGGCACTTCATGCCCGCCGATCTCCTGCCGAGCCAGATGGCCACCCTGGAAGAACCACGCGATGCGATCACGGTCGACGTATCCGGTACGCCCCGGCAAATCGTGGGCGCGATTCGGGCGGCGCTGGAGATCTGAAGCGGATGGGCAAGGGAATCCGCGCCTGGCTATTTGCCGCACTGATGGTAATGACAGCGTTCGCCGCGCGAGCATCCGATCCGGCCGCGGGAACATCGGTGCAGCTCAAAACCGCCGATGGGCAAACGCTGGGTGGTCATCTTTATGGCGCGGGCGAGGTCGGAGTGATCCTCGCGCATCAATACAACGGCGACCAGACGGGATGGACCGATTTCGCGATGGTGCTTGCGGCACATGGCTACCAGGCACTGACCTTCGACTTCCGTGGATTTCCCGAATCGGGATTGATCATTCACGTCCCCGATTCGGAGGTTGACCTGAAGGCGGCCTACGATTTCATGCGGCCGCGCGTGAAATTCCTGTTCATCGCAGGTGCGAGCATGGGTTCCGATGCCGCCATCCTGCTTGCGGCGCAGGACCCGGTAGCGGGACTCATCCTCCTTTCCACGCCGGTGGAGTTCGGCGGCGTCAACGTGTACGACGCCGATGCGAAGGTGAAGGCTCCGATGTTGTTCGTGGAGGCGACGGAGGATCCATTCGTGGCGGGTCAGTCGGCGATGCTGTTCCAGCATGCTACCGCGCCCAAGACGCTCAAAATCTACGCAGGTCGCGAACACGGAACCGAAATGTTGCGGGGGGCGCACGGTGTCGAGCTGCGAAACCTGATGCTTCAGTTTATCGCCGAGCACTCGGGCACGAGCGGCGGCGGTCCCGCAGGGCGATGACAAGGCGAGGACTTTGTGTCTAAAATACGCAAAGTCGGTCGGACCGGGGTTCGACGGACCACGGGCAACGGGAATAGCGAAGTGAAGCCGGGCGACAAATTCTTCAACCTCTATAATCACGACTTCGCGCGTGTGGCGGTAGGAATTCCGGCGCTCAAGGTGGCGGATCCCGCTTTCAATTCCGGGCAGACCGTAGCCCTGATGAAGCAGGCGGCGGAGCGCAAGGCCGTACTCGCCCTCTTCCCCGAACTCGGATTGACCGCTTACACGTGCGACGACCTGTTCCAGCAGCGGGCGCTGCTCGATGCGGCGGAAGACGGTCTGCGCGAAGTAGTGGCGGCATCGCGCGATCTGGACCTGGTGGCGGTGGTCGGAATGCCGGTGCGCGCCGACAACCTGCTTTTCAACTGCGCGGTAGCGGTGAATCGCGGATCGATCCTGGGCGTGGTTCCCAAAACCTACTTGCCCAACTATCGCGAATTTTACGAGGTGCGGCAGTTTGCTCCTGCGGATTCCGCGCGCAGCCGGGAAATCGATCTGGCCAGCGCGAGGCGCGTGCCCTTCGGCGCCGGTCTGTTGTTCAAGCATCAGGAGCAGCCGTTGCTCGTGTTCTTTGCGGAGATTTGCGAGGACCTGTGGACGCCGATTCCGCCCTCTTCGTATGCGGCGCTCGCGGGTGCGACGGTCCTGCTCAATCTCTCGGCCTCGAATATCACGATCGCAAAGGCGGACTATCGGCGCGACCTGGTCGGCAGCCAGTCCGCGCGCTGCCTCGCGGCTTACCTGTACTCCGCGGCCGGGCCGGGAGAATCGACGACAGATCTCGCATGGGACGGCCATGCACTCATTTACGAGAACGGGGCCCCGCTCGCGGAATCGCAGCGCTTCAGCGACAAACCGCAACTGATCTGCGCGGACATCGATCTCGAGCGTCTGGCGCAGGAACGGATGCGGCAGACGAGCTTCGGCGACAGTCTGCGCCACGAACGCGCGCATCTGTCCGAGTTTCGCACTATCGAATTTTCAACCTCGCTTCCGCGCGCGGAACGAATGCTGCCGGAACGAATCTACGAACGCTTTCCGTATGTGCCTGCCGATCCGGCGCGGCGCGACGAACGATGTTCCGAAGTCTATGAAATACAGGTGCAGGGACTGACCACGCGACTTCGCGCGACGGGAATCGAACGGGTCGTGATAGGAATTTCGGGCGGTCTCGATTCGACCCAGGCGCTGCTGGTCTGCGCGCAGGCGATGGATCGACTGCGACTCTCGCGCAAGAATATCCTGGCGTACACGATGCCGGGATTCGCGACCAGCGACCGCACGCTGGGGCAGGCGCGGCGCTTGATGGCATCGATCGGATGCAGCGCCCATGAAATCGATATCCGCCCGAGCGCGACGCAGATGCTCAAGGACATCGGGCATCCGCACGCCGAGGGCGCCGCGAAATACGACGTCACCTACGAAAACGTCCAGGCGGGAGAGCGGACCAGCATCCTGTTTCGGTTGGCCAATCATAACAATGCGATCGTGATCGGCACGGGCGATTTGAGCGAGCTGGCGCTTGGATGGTGCACGTACGGCGTCGGCGACCACATGTCGCATTACGCCGTGAATGCCAGCGTTCCCAAGACGCTGATCCAGCACGTCGTGCGGTGGGTGGCGCAGACGGGTCGTCTCGGTCGCGATGTGGGCGCGGTACTGAACGAGATCCTGACGACTCCGATAAGCCCCGAGCTGGTTCCGGGCGACGTTCCGGGCGCCGACCCGACACCATACACCGAAGCGATTATCGGCCCTTACGAACTCCAGGACTTCAACCTTTACTTCACATTACGTTTCGGCTACGCGCCGGCCAAAATCGCCTTCCTGGCTTACTGCGCGTGGCGGGACAAGGCCGGCGGCCGATGGCCGGATATTTCGCTCGAGGGCCGCCACGAGTACGACATTGGCGCGATCAAATCGAACTTGCGCATCTTCCTGCATCGCTTCTTCCAACTGAGCCAGTTCAAGCGCAGTACGATTCCCAACGCGCCGAAGGTCGGTTCGGGCGGATCGCTATCGCCGCGGGGCGACTGGCGCGCGCCGTCCGACAGCAGCTCGGCGGCATGGCTGGCCGCGCTCGAGATGGTTCCGGATTCGGAGCAGTAGGGGCGAAGTCCGAACTAGTCCTCGAACAACGCGGGAGAGATTTCTTCCAGGGTCTTGCCGAGCGTTTCGGGAACGTAGCCGACGATCGCGATCGTTCCGAGGATGGGGCCGAGCGAAAAAATTGCCGCGGCGTTTCCGATTCCACCCATAGGCACTGAGAGTAATCCGACAATCAACGGCGACAGCGTCCATCCCAACTGGCCGATGACCTGGACGGTAAGGCTATAGCCGGAAGCGCGAATCTCGGTAGGAAAGAGTTCAGCCGAAAGTGCGGACGTGGCGGTGCGCGCGGCCTGGTAAGCGAACTGTGTGGCGACGATTCCAAACCTGACCGAGCCGTGCCATCCGGATCCGAACATGATCGCCATCGAGATCGCGGAGAGAACGTAGAAGACCGTGGTGGTCGTGCGGCGGCCGATCCGATCCATCGCGTAACCGCACAACAGGCTCCCGCAGCTTCCCGCGAGATACGCGATGATCAGCCAGATGCCGACCTGCGCGGCGGTCCAATGATGGTCACGAATGGCGAGAAGGCTGAAGAACGTGATGGTGGGGCCGCCGACCAGGCCGATTGAGTTCCAGAGAACCGCGACAAGGATGAGCCGGCCGCGATAGGGTCCCGCGAATTCGGCGAGCGACGAGCGCAACTTGGGCATCAGGTTCTCGCGCGCGACTCCCGCGAGCTGGCGTGCAGTTTCCATCGCCTGGAAACGCATCGTCTCGCGCAACCCGCGCCGCAGAAACGCGGTGAGGATAAGTGGGACGATTCCCAGCAGATACATTCCCCGCCAACCCCATCGCGATGCCGTGACGAACGGATAAAGGCCCGCCGCGGCCGCGACCCCGAGAAAAGCTACGGTGTGCAAGCCCGCGATGGCACGGCCACGCGCCTCATCGGGGAATTCCTCGCTCACCATCGTGATCGCCACCCCGAACTCAGCGGCCAGGAACATCTGCGCCGCGCTCTGGAACACCGTGAAGGTGACGATTCCACGCGATAGCGCGGTGGCAAGAGTGAAAACGGTGTAAACGATGACGGTCGTGGAAAGGATCGGGCGGCGGCCGTACAAATCGGCGCTCGCCACGATGCCAAAAGACAGGATGCCGCCGAAACGCACCAGGGTCGCGACGAACCCGATCTGCCGATCGCTCATCGAGAACGTCTTCATGATGTGCGGCGTGCAGAGATGAAAGATGGTGATGTCGTAGCCCTCGAAGATGGTCGCCGACATCAGCAGCGCGAACATCAGCAGCAGGTACCTGTGCGGCGGATGCAACTCGACTGTGGCGGAGGGCTGCGCTGAAGGAGCGGATTCCATCGAGGGGGACGCGATCTTTGCGGGCCTTGCTAGGCTTTCAGATCGGACGCGGATCGGCAAGCAAGCCTTTCCACTTGCCATTCCCGCGGATGACGGGGCCGGAGGCCGCCCCTGGAAGCCGCGCGATCACCCGCGGGAGTGAGAAATCGGGAGACCGCACCCGGGCGGTTCCAGCTTAAGTGCGATGACGCACGCTCGCCGCTTTTTGTTATAGATGGCGCTCCACCGTCCAGAAGGAGACTCCGCAAATGAATAGCCAGCGTATATCGATTGCCGCCCATGATAGCGGCAGCATCGGCGCGTACCTGTCGCTTCCACCTTCGGGCCGGGGGCCGGGAATTATCGTGCTGCAGGAGATTTTCGGCGTGAACCGCCACATCCGAGCGGTTACGGATCGCTGGGCGGCGGAAGGATACGTGGCACTGGCGCCCGACATCTTCTGGAGAGTCGAGCCCGGAGTCGAGCTGGATTACACCCCGGAGGGAATGACCAAGGGGCGCGCGCTGAGACAGAAGCTCGACCTGGAGCTGGTTGTGAAAGATATCGCCAGCGCACTCGCCGCGTTGCGAGCACGACCCGAATGTACCGGCCAAACGGCGGTGGTCGGCTACTGCTTCGGCGGGCTACTGGCCTATCTCACGGCTGCGCGATGCGACGTTGACGCGGCAATTTCCTATTATGGCGGAGGCATCGAGACTCGGCTCGAAGAAGCTGCACGGATCGAGTGCCCGATCATGTTCCACTACGGCGAAAAAGATGCGGCAATTCCCGCCGAGGCTCGCGAGGCCACCCGCAAAGCGCTGGCGGGTCACGATGGCGCGGAGTTCTACGTCTATGCGGACGCGCAACACGGCTTCAATTGCGACCTGCGCGCGAGCTTCCATCCGTTCGCATCCCAGCTTGCGCGCTCACGGTCAATCGGCCTGCTGCGCCATACGATCGGCCCGCGTTACGATCTGAATGCGCTATGGGATCAGCATTGCGCTCTGGAATTCAGCGTGCGCAACGCAGATGAGACCATGAAGACCATGGTGGCCGAGCCGTACGTCAACCATGTCCCGACCATGACCGGCGGCTACGGGCAGGCCGAACTGCATCGCTTCTACAAGCATCACTTCATCCCGCGGCTGCCGGCGGACACGAAGATTGTGCCCATCGCGCGAACCATCGGTCCCGATCGGATCATCGACGAAATCATGTTTTGCTTTACGCACGACATGGAGATCGACTGGCTGCTTCCCGGGATCGCGCCGACCGGCAAGTATTGCGAGATTCCGACCGTGGCATCGGTGGAGTTCCAGGGAGACAAGCTGGTGTGCGAACGAATCTACTGGGACCAGGCGACCGCGCTGGTCCAAATCGGCAAGCTCGATCCGAAGGGACTGCCGATCGCGGGCATCGAAACCGCGAAAAAGGTCAAAGGCGAAGAGATTCCATCGAACCAGCTGATGCCGACCTGGAGCA
>DATJWT010000149.1:0-7003 GCA_035500975.1 Binataceae bacterium (SeqCode) | reverse complement strand
CGCTGTTCGATCACAATCTCCTGCAGCTTGCCGTCAGGTCCGAGCGTCGCGGTCAGTATCACGGGGTTCAGCGTCTCCGGCACTTTCATCTTGGAAATGTCGTCATCGCCTTCGCGCAGCCGTAGTTGGCCCCACAGCTTGTCGAGCAAGGCTCCCGAAAAGTGCGCGAACTGAGCAGCCTTGGGATTCAGCAGTTGCTGCGTTGCCGGCATCGCATCGGTCCCGACATGACGCGTCGTACCGGGGTTGTCCTGGAACGCATGTCCGTATGAGTCGCCGGTGTTCTCGGTAGCCACGTAAGCGGCATGCGGATCGGAGATTGCCGCGATTGGCTTGGATGACAGGCTCGACAGGTCATTGACGAAGTGCGGCGTCGCCGTCACTTCGGGTTCCTGGTTGGCAGGTCCGCACGACGGGATCGCGACCGCGATCCAGAGCAGGGCGAGAAGACTAACGACGACCTTTCGGCTTTCCACCGGTGTCTTTCCTGGGCTCGTCGAGTGCGAGAACCTTCGGGCGAGCGCTATTGTAATCAGTCATGAAGGCATCGAACAGATCCTGCCCGAGTTGACGCTCTTCGATCTTTACCTCGGCAGAGTGCTGGTCGGCCACTGAGTCGCCCACTCGCGCGAGCAGTTCCAGCGTCGGAGCATAGCCGAACTCCGCCGATGCCTTGGCGGCGTAGTGGAAGAGGCCATCTGCCCGGCGTTGCGACAGGAAAGATGCCTTGAAGCCGCCATCGCCCTGCGCGAGCGTGCGCAGGAACTCGCCAGCGATCAGGTCGATGATCTTGTGGATGCCGGGTGGCGCGACCAACGTCGGCACGGTCTCCATCGTGCTGGTGGTTTCGACCGTGTCTCCATCGCAATGAAAGTCGGTCGCGAACTTCAGGCCCGACAGGCCGAAGGTCATGCCCAGCCGCGTGATCGTAGCCGAGCTCTGCGTGTAGTAGATGCCTTTGCCGGGGCGGGCAAGATCGATGCCCTCGCCAGCCGGCCGATATGATCCGTCGAACGGCGTGAGCTCTCCGTGCCGCACCATCAAGATCCAGCGGATGCGGCCGCGATCGAACTGGGTTTCCATCCATCGGTTGCCGTGGGTGTCGGTGACGTCGGTTTTGGCGACGACCGCGGGACCGATCGATCGATAAAATTCGTAGAGCTCCGGAAATGGCTTCAACGACTCGGGTTTCAATTCCGCATCGAGGTTTACGAGCACGTACGGGTCGCCGCCTCCGGAGAACTCGTCGAGGACGTTCCGAAACGACAGGTAGTGCTCGACCCGTGCGGAGAAGGTCGGCAACTCGGCATGAAACCATTCGTGGAAGGCGCGGTCGTGATGGTTGTAAACCCCCGGTTCAGTGTCCCATGGCGCTTTGAGATCCCCATGTGCGAAGCGTAGCAAGTCGGCCGAAAACGCCAGTGCGCCGCTCGCCCCATAGGTGTCCATCAGGAGTTCCCCGCCGATCTGTCCATCGACGGCCCGGGCGCTCCCGTCAACGGCGTTGGGTGACGGGGTCAGGATGAACGCCCCTGCCATATGCTCCGGAATCTCCGGGCTTTGGTACTTTTTCGTCAGGTCGTAGAGATAGGTCCTGGCCTCCGGCCGACCGGACACCGAAACCCCGCGCGCGTTGTCCGGGAGCACGTTCCAGGGGATGTCGTTACGGGAGTACAGTGACGCGGCGCGGATGATGGTGGCCTGCCGCGGTGGAAGCTGGTCGAGCATCTTCCTTACGTCGGGGGTGAACTCGGGATGCAGCCAGATCTTCTCCTGGAATGCGAGCTGGCGGTCGCAGATATCCATCCCTCGCGATGCCCGGCCGGGGCCGGGCGGCGCGAAAGCCAGGCAGCTGGCAAAAACCGATTCGTACGGAGGGGCAAAGCCGGGGGGCAGGCCGAGCGCCGGTGACGGCGCCGGACTGGCCGCCGGCTCGGCACGGGCGGCCCCGACGGCTGCCAGAACCAGGAAAAGCGCGGCAGATGCGGCTAAATTCCACTGCCGCGCCTTCGGACGCGAAACTGCGAATTGTCTGGCGCGGCCGGCGATGATATCGTTGTTCGGATAACGAGAGTGGTTATATTCACGTAGATGAAAGCGCAAGTGCATCCCGAGTATCACCGCTGCGTCGTGACCTGCGCATGCGGCAACACTTTTGAGACCCGTTCGACGGTGAAAGAGCTGCACGTCGAGGTCTGCTCGAACTGCCATCCGTTCTACACCGGCCAGCAACGGCTGGTCGACACGGCGGGCCGCGTCGAGCGCTTCAAGCGCAAGTACGGACTGAAGTAGCATTTGAGCTCCCGCCGCCCGGGGCGCAATGCGCCCAGGGGTGACGGGAGATTGGTGTTTGCGGCGGGAACCTCCCGCCGCGATTCGTTTCAGGGTCCGGCGCGCGCAGCCTTTTAGCCGATAGATGCTCGACAAAATCAAAGGAATCGAGGACCGGTTCGCGGACCTGGAGAAAAAGCTCCAGGACCCGGCGACCATCGCCAATAACCGTGAATTCGCGCGCCTGGCCAAGGAGCGTTCCCAGCTTGTCGAGGTGACGGACACCGCCCGCGAATATCGCAGGCTTCTCGATGAGATCACGGAGCACAAATCCATTCTCGAAGGTGACGATGCGGAATTGCGCGAGCTTGCCAAGGCAGAGCTCCCAGCATTGCAGAAGAAACAGGAAGCAGTCGAGGAGAAACTAAAGCTGCTCCTGACTCCCCGTGACCCCAACGACGAAAAGAACGTGCTGCTGGAAATTCGCGCCGGCACCGGCGGCGCGGAGGCATCGCTGTTCGCGGGCGAGCTCTATCGTATGTACTCCCGGTACGCCGAGCGCCACGGATGGAAGGTGGAGGCGATGAGCCTCAGCGACACCGGCCTGGGCGGCGTCAAGGAAGTTATCGCGCTTATCAGCGGACGCGGCGCTTACTCGCGCCTCAAGTACGAGGGCGGAGTTCATCGCGTGCAGCGCGTGCCGGAGACGGAAGGCTCGGGCCGCATCCATACCTCGGCCGTAACCGTAGCGGTCATGCCCGAGGCCGACGACGTCGAAGTGAGCATCAACGAAGACAAGGACCTGCGCATCGACGTGATGCGCGCATCCGGACCGGGCGGGCAGAGCGTCAACACGACCGACTCCGCCGTGCGCATCACGCATATTCCGTCAGGGATGGTCATCGTGTGCCGCGACGAAAAATCGCAGCACAAGAACAAGGCGCGAGCGCTCAAGATTCTGCGTTCCCGTCTGCTCGATAAGGCGCGCGCTGAACAGGAAGCGCAAATCGCCGCTACGCGCAAATCGATGGTGGGCACCGGCGATCGTTCGGAACGCATTCGCACCTACAATTTTCCGCAGTCGCGCGTGACCGACCATCGAATCAACCTCACGATCCATCAGCTCGATCAGTTCCTCGACGGGGCCATCGACCCCGTAATCGATGCGCTCGCCACCCAGGAGCAGGCGCAGGCACTCAGCGCCTGAGCATCAGCGATGCTCCGGGCGAACGCATCGGGCACCTCGGAAGCTTTGGTCCTGCTTGAACGGGCCGCCGCACGGCTGGCAAGCGCCGGCATCGAAACCTCGCAACTGGACGCGCAAGTGCTGTTGGCGGAGGCTGCCCACGTAGATAGGGCGGCGCTGCTGGCTGGCAGCATCAAGATGACGTCGGAGATCACGGCGCGATTCGAGCGCTTCATCGCCCGCCGTGTCGCTCGCGAACCCGTCGCTTACATCGTGGGACGCAGAGAATTCTATTCGCTCGAGTTTTTAGTAACGCCCGACGTGCTGATTCCCCGCCCGCATACGGAGACCGTGGTCGATGCGGCCCTGGACTTCATCGCAGGCCGGCCGCGCGCCCGCGTCCTCGATATCGGCACAGGTTCAGGAGCGATCGCGATAGCGGTCGCGGCGAATGCTCCCCAAGCCAGCGTGGTGGCGACCGATATTTCACCGCCCGCGCTGGCAGTGGCGCGCCGCAACGCCGCTCGGAATCGGGTCGCCGAGGGCATCAGGTTCGTCCGAGGGGATATCTTCCAGCCAACAGATGACGCGCCGGCTCTTGGGACGTTCGACCTGGTCATCTCCAATCCGCCTTACATCGTCGATGCGGTGGTCGCCGGCCTCGAACGCGACGTCCGCGATTTCGAGCCGCATCTGGCCCTGCGGGGCGGGCCGGACGGCGTGGATTTCTTCCGGCGCATCGCGCGGGACGCCGGTCGGCATCTCGCGGACGATGGCCTGCTGGTGCTGGAGGTGGGTGCCGGGCAGGATATTGCGGTGGCTGAGATTCTAAACAAAGCGGGATTGCACCCGGTGCGCGTGATAAATGATTTGGATGGCATCGCGCGGGTAGTGACCGCGCGGCGCTGAACCGATGGAAAAGATGATCATACATGGCGGCGCTCCGCTCCGTGGCCGGGTGCTGCTGAGCGGAAGCAAGAATGCCGCGCTGCCCCTGATGATGGCGTCGCTGCTTACCGACGAGCCAGTGCGCATCAGCAACGTCCCGCGGCTGCGCGACGTTCGCACCGCTATCGAGTTGCTGGGCAAGGTTGGAGTCGAAAGCAAGTGGACCGGCGAGCATGAGCTGACGTTGCACGCAGCGCGTGTGACCGGACACGAAGCGCCTTACGACCTCGTCAAAACCATGCGGGCGTCGTTCTTCATCATGGGTCCGCTCCTTGCTCGCGCGGGACGCGCGCGCGTCTCAACCCCCGGTGGATGCGCAATAGGGGCGCGCCCCGTCAATTTGCACATCGCGGGCATCCGCGCCCTGGGAGCTCGCGTGCAGCTTCGCGGCGGATATGTCGAGGCGCACGCCGATCGCCTGAAAGGGGCCCAAATCTGGCTGGACAACCCGTCCGTCGGCGCCACCGAAAATATCCTGATGGCGGCGGTGTGTGCGCGAGGCAATACCAGGATCGAAAACGCGGCACGCGAGCCGGAGGTCCAGGACCTGGCCAAGCTGCTCAACGCGATGGGTGCGCAGATTCGCGGAGCGGGCACGCACGTGATCGAAGTCCACGGGGTGGAGCGGTTGCATGGCGCGGAGCACGAAATCATTCCCGATCGAATCGAGGCCGGGTCGCTGATGGTCGCGGCGGCGATTACCGGGGGTGACGTCGAGATTCCGAACGCTCCGGTCGATCACCTGGACGCAGTGATGGTCAAGCTGCGCGAGGCCGGCGTCGAGTTGAGCGCAAACGGCGGAAAAGGGTTGCGTGTGCGGCGCGCGGGGGGACTAACGCCCGTTGAAGTCCGGACGCTGCCTTACCCGGGCTTTCCGACCGATTTGCAGGCGCAGATGATGACGCTGTTGACGCAGGCATCGGGGACCTCGGTGATAACTGAGACCATCTTCGAGAATCGCTTCATGCATGCGCCGGAATTGATTCGGATGGGCGGCGACATCCTCATGAAGGGTCCGACTGCGGTAGTACGGGGGCCCACTCAACTGTGGGGAGCGCCGGTGATGGCGACTGACCTGCGCGCGAGTATGAGCCTGATTCTGGCGGGGCTCGCCGCCGACAGCGTTACCGAGTTGAGCCGCGTCTATCATCTCGATCGGGGCTACGAAGCGCTCGATGCGAAGCTTGCGGCCCTCGGGGCGCATATCGAAAGAGTTAAGGACGCCGCGTGAAGACGCTGAAGACCGGCACCGCCGAATTTCGGCGCTTCATGGCGATGATGATGTCGCGACGCGACAGCGGAGACGCCGCGCGGGTGGATGCCGCTGTCGGGGCGATCATTCGTGACGTCCGCAGACGCGGCGATACGGCGCTGATCGCATACACGCATAAATTCGACGGCGTGAAGCTCACCCGTCGGCGTCTGCGCGTCGGCGCGGCCGAACTTGAGGCCGCGCCGGGCAGGATTCCGCTCAAAGATCGCCGCGCACTCGAACTGGCTGCCAAACGAATCGCGGAGTTTCATCGTCGAACCCTCGAAGCGCCGTTCAACTATCGCGACGGCTTCGGGATGCGGCTCGGCCAGATGGTGCGTCCGCTCAAGCGCGTCGGCATTTACGTCCCCGGAGGACTCGGCGCGTATCCATCGTCGGTGCTGATGAATGCGATCCCAGCACGCGTCGCCGGCGTGGAAGAAATCGTTATGGTGTCGCCGCCCTCGCGCGACGGCGAGCGCGATGCCGTTATGGCCGCCGCGGCCATTGCCGGCGTGACTGAGTACTATCGCGTTGGTGGCGCTCATGCGGTCGCCGCGCTTGCCTACGGCACTGAGAGCATCGCGCCGGTCGACAAGATCGTAGGCCCCGGCAATGCCTACGTTCAGGCTGCCAAGCGGATGGTGTACGGCACCACCGATATCGACAAGATGGCGGGCCCGAGCGAGGTCATGGTCATTGCAGATTCGAGCGCCGATCCGGATTGGGTCGCAGCTGATCTGGTCGCGCAGGCGGAGCACGGCTCCGGCGATGAATCCGCGATGCTGCTGACGCCATCGGCATCGGTGGCTGAAAAAGTCGCGAACGCGCTCGAGGAGGCTCTTCGTTCGCTGCCTCGCGCGGCGGCAGTGAAACGGGTGCTCGCGAAGCGTGGCGCCCTGGTCGTCGTCAAAGGCCTCGCTGAAGCTTTTGAAATTGCCAACCAGATAGGTCCCGAGCACCTGGAGCTCGAAATCCGCGATGCAGGCCGATGGCTTGGCCGGGTCAACTCCGCCGGCGCCGTCTTCCTGGGAGGACTGAGCCCGGCCCCCCTGGGCGATTACCTGGCCGGGCCCAATCACGTCCTGCCGACTGGTGGGTCAGCCCGGTTCGCATCTCCCCTGGGTGCATACGATTTCCTCAAGCGAACCAGTATAATTGAGGCCTCACCGCGTGCGGTGAAAGCCCTGGCGCCGTCGGTTGCACACCTGGCGCGGATGGAAGGATTTGAAGGTCACGCGCGCGCGATGGAGTTGCGGGTGGCGGGGCGGAAGAAGGCGGCGGAGGCCTGACGAGAAATGGCTGCGAAGGCGAAATCGAAAGCGGTCCGTAAATCGAACGGGCGA
>DATJWT010000148.1:0-4903 GCA_035500975.1 Binataceae bacterium (SeqCode) | reverse complement strand
GCTGGTGATCCAACGAGTGCTGCGCCGGCTTTGCAGGCTACCTCGAGGTCGGGGGTGAAATGGATCGTCGAGGTGAAGAAGTCGTGCCACAGCTTCTGGATGTTGTCGTAGAAGGCGCGCCACGCGGGGCGGGCTTCTTCGAGCGCTTGCGCATCGGTCTCGGCGACATAGATATGACGTCCGCCGCCGAACCACGGGTTCTTCACCTGGGGATTCAGCCGCTGCGGATCGTCGCGATGCTTCTCCCAGGTCTCGCGGAAGCGATCGACCGATGCCTTGATCGCGAAGGCAGGGCCGAGCGCGACCATGTTCATCCCGCGGCGCGCGGCAAAAGCCGCGCGATCGGGAGACGAGGTTCCGTACCAGAAGGGAGGGTTGGGCTGCTGCTTGGGCTGCAGTTCCATCGGGTAGCCGCGCACGTTGTAGTGCGGACCCTTGTGGCTCACCCGCTTTTCGCGAAGCGCTGCGATCAGCACCTCGAGCGATTCCTCGAAGATCTCGTGGCTCTCCATGAAAGGCACGTGGAAATACGCGAGCTCGAATGGCGAGATGCCGCGGCCGACCCCGATTTCGAGGCGGCCGTTGCTCAGATGGTCGAGCATGCAGATTTCTTCGGCGAGCCGAATTGGATTGTAGAGCGGCAGCAGGTACACGAGCGGGCCGAAGTGCAGGCGCTTCGTCCGTTGAGCCAGGGCGGCGAGAAAGATGCCCGGAGAGGGCGCCATGCTGAGCGGAGTCGCGTGATGCTCGGCGAGGTGGTACGCGAAGAAGCCCGCGGCATCGGCCAGCTCGAGCATCTTGAGGCGGCCTTCGTAGGTGTCGCTTAGCGGTTCGTCGCGGCGACGCTCGATGTGATCGAAGATACCGAACGCGATGTTGGGCATGGCGTTTACCTCCGGCTGGGCATCCCTTTGCACAAAAGAGCTTCGCGTAAACCAACCGGTGGTCTGCGGACGAAGAACCAGAACCGGGTGCGCGTACTCGTACGCGCACCTGTCCGAGATCCTTCGACTTCGTTCGCGTTGCTCACTTCGCTCAGGATGACGCCCTTTTCCTTAGAGGGAAGGGAATCGTTTAGCGCATCTTGCGGAAGCAGGCGCGGACTTCCTTCAGGTACATCTCCGGCTGCTCGAAGGCGGCGAAGTGGCCGCCCTTGTCGAGCTCGTTGAAGTAGACGAGCTTGGTGAAGCGCTTCTCGGCCCAGCGTTTCGAGGTGCGGAAAATCTCCTTGGGGAATATCGAGCATCCAGTCGGGATATTCACCTGGTCGGTCGGGAACTGGCGGAAGCTCTCCCAATAAAGCCGCGCCGACGATGCCGCCGCATCGGGCAGCCAGTACATCATCACGTTGTCGAGCAACTCATCGCGGGTGAGCACGTTCTCCGGATGACCGTTGCAGTCGGTCCATGACCAGAACTTCTCGATGATCCACATCGCCTGGCCGACCGGTGAATCCGCCAGCCCATAGCCGAGCGTTTGAGGGCGGGTGCTCTGCTGCTTGGAGTAGCCGGAATCCCAATCGTTGTAGTGCTGCATGCCGGCGAGCGCGGATTTCTCGCGATCGGTCAGTTCGCCCACGGAAGTATCGGGCGCGACGATCGGCATGTTGAGGTGGATGCCGACGCAGTTGGTGGGGTCCTGGATTCCGATGCAGGTCGTCACCGCCGCGCCCCAATCTCCGCCCTGGGCGGCATAGCGCTTGTAGCCGAGCCGCGGCATCAGCTGCGCCCACGCATCGGCGATCTTCTGTACGTTCCATCCGGCGCGCGCCGGCTTGTCGGAGTAGCCGTAGCCGGGAAGCGTCGGACACACGACGTGGAAGGCATCCTTGGCATCGCCGCCGTGCGCGGTTGGATTGGTGAGCGGCTCGATGACCTTGTGGAACTCGACGATCGAGCCGGGCCATCCGTGGGTGATTACCACCGGGAGCGCATCGGCGTGCGGCGACTTGACGTGGATGAAGTGGATCCCGAGGCCATCGATCTCGGTCTTGAATTGCGGGAAGCGATTGAGGCGAGCCTCACTCTTTCGCCAGTCGTATTTTTCGAGCCAGTACTTGCAGACTTCCTGCGCATAGGAGAGCGGGAGGCCCTGCGACCAGTCATCGACGCACTCGCGCTCGGGCCATCGCGTGTTGCGCAGGCGGCGCTTGAGGTCTTCGAGCTGTTCATCGGTGGCGGCAATTTTGAAGGGGGTGATTTCTGTGCTCATGCGGCTGACTCCCGAACGAGGGTTTGCGGTCAGACGCGATCTGTCGCCCAAGGAGCGGGTTGTGTCAAGGAAAGACGTCGCCGGCATGGCGGTGGCGCTGAAAGGCAAAGGAGGAATAGAGGCGGGCTCAGAGCGCCCGCCAATTCGGAATCTACAAAGCGCAGACTGAAGTCTGCACTCACTTCTGAAAGACGGCCTGAAAACTCAGGCGTGTTTTTGTTCGATCAGTTCGATCTTGTAGCCGTTGGGATCTTCGATGAATGCGATCACGGTGGTGCCGTGCGCCATCGGGCCCGCTTCGCGCACAACTTTCACGCCCTTCTTCTTGAGGTCTTCGCAGGCTTTGTACGCGTCGGGAACGCCGATCGCCAGGTGGCCGAAGCCACTGCCGAGATCGTAGCTCTTGGTGTCCCAGTTGTGGGTCAGCTCGACGACGGTGTGGTCTTTTTCATCGCCGTAGCCGACGAACGCGAGCGTGAACTTGCCGCCCGGGAAATCCTGTTTGCGCAGGAGCTTCATCCCGAGCTTCTCGCAATAGAAGTTGAGCGACTCTTTCAGGTCTCCGACACGAATCATTGTGTGCAGTAGCTGCATGGGAATTCTCCGTTTCGATTATAATCCCGGAATGTACTGTGCCCGGAACTGGGTTGGAATGACGCTTATCCGCATGGTCGCGAATTGCTCGCCGCCGGCCGCGTTCCGGAAGCGCACGAGACCCGCGATGAACTGCTGAGGATCGCGGGTGGGAATCAGGCGCTCGTCGCTCAGGACCGGGTTGCTGATCTTGAGCGTCAAATCCTTCGTCTCGCCCGGCGCAATCGGCGTATTGGGTTCCACTTCGAGCTGCCCGACGTAGTCCCTGGGTCCAGCCTGGGCCTGGTCGTCGGCGGTGCCGTTCACAAAGGTGGTCATCGCCATGATGTATTCCTTCACGGTGATGGGCGAGTTGCTGATGTTCTTTGCCTGCACCTTCATGATCAGCGTGTCGGTGCCGTCGTTCCACGATGCGCCGAGAGGCTGCACTTCAGCGAGTTTCTCATCGGCGGGCATCGGTTTGGGTGCGAACCAGTCGGTCTGCTGCGGCAATCGAACCGGGTAGCGGACGGCGGCATAGAACCATCCGACGATCAGCAGCGCGACGGTCAAGCCCGCCAGCACGTTCATCCACATTTGATCGCGCGCTGTGATGAGCCCGATGTCGGGCGCATCTTCATTGACGCCGATCTGGGTCGTGACCGCGAGGTTTGTAACCGTGCGATGAGTCAGCGTCCAGTAGAGCATCCAGACGACGCCGATCAGAAAACCGACGAACGACCACCACCAGACGAAGCCGCCTTCGTAGTTGTCGAGATCGATCGTCTGGCCGCTGAGCAGGGTGACCGGGAAGGTGAACTTCGATGCAGCGGGCTGAACCTCGACCCATTCACCGGGCCCGATCAGCGTGCCGGTGCCAGAGATGGCGATACCGGGATGCACGTGCCATTTTCCGGGTTCGCGGCCGAGAATGGTCATTTTGAACTGGTAGACGCCGTTGCGATCGACGAAGAATGAGCCGGGGGCATCCTGTCCGTTCACGGTACGCTCCTTGAGCGCAAACACAGGGCCCGGAACGACAGGGGTGATGTACGCGGTCTGCGGCGGATCGAGCGTGTACGGCCAGGTGTCGAGCACGCGCACGGTGCCGGTGATGGTGACCGGCTCGCCGACGTGAATCACGTTCGGCGTGATCTTCACATCGTAGAATGCAGTGGTCAGGTCTTTCAGGAACGGTTCATCGCCCGCTTCGCCGTGCGCGAATACAGATGATGGAGCGATGCACGCGAGTATCGCGAGCGCGAAAATCCAGGTGAGCGTGCGCTTACCCATCGCTGCCCCTCCCAACTGCCTTGAGCGAAACCGGACGGCCATCGCCGTTGCCACCCGCGACGCGACTGCGTTTGCGGGTTGGCTTGCGGCGATTTGTCTCGGCACGATCGTCGCGCTTGCGCGAGGGCCACAGCACGACCGCCCAGTAGCAGACGAACGCGATCGCGGCTGATATCGCGAGCGGTTGCCCGAGCTCATCGGGACTCGCCATGCCGCCGTGTGCAAACGCAGCCGATGCGGACGCGAGAGTCCATGCGGCGAGCGCAGATATGGTTCCGATGAAAGTACGCGTGCGCATCGTCATCACAGCGTCTTGATGTAACGGCGGATCGGCCACACCGCGAGGTAGCGGCCGATAAACTGTCCTATCCAGTAGCCGGCCACCGCGACCGTGCCGCCGAAGACCAGCGACACGTACTGCGTTTCACCCAGGAAGCTGCGCAGCGCGCCGCGCTCGATGTGGCGCAGATACTCAGGCGTCTGCGAGCGGATGTAAACGATGCCCTGCACGTCGGCGACGGTCAGCACGTGATGCATGAAGTGTGCAGGCTGCAGATACGGCGCTAACGGAACGTAATTGAAGGCCCAGACCAGCAGTGCCCAGATGGGCCCTCCGAACAGCGAAGTCAAAATGAAGCTGCGGGTCTTGAGCAGAATCCAGTCGAGGATGATCGCCGCGCACACCGTCGAGATCGGCCAGACGAAACTGAGCGGATAGTATTCAGCTATGTGCCACTGGAAGTATCTGCCGACCCACGCGCACATGAAAAAGCACACTGCCGTGTAGGTTGCTCCGGTCGGGAATCGCCACGCGACCCACTGGATG
>DATJWT010000147.1:0-2205 GCA_035500975.1 Binataceae bacterium (SeqCode) | reverse complement strand
CGCGATGGAAGACATTGCGCGGGGCGCAAATCTGGCGGTCGGCACGCTCTACAACTACTTCCCTTCGAAGGATGATCTCTTGCTCGCGATCATCGGCCGCGATTCCGAGCTCGTCGTTGCGCTCGCGGAGCGTATCCTCGCCGCTCCGCCGGCGGATCCGGTGGAAGCGATTGCTGCCCTCGCCGATGCGTTCATCCAGAGCATCGCCACGGAGGAGCGGATGCTGTGGCGCGAAGTGTTTGCCGCATCGATAGCATCGTATGAAACCCTGGGCGCGCGCATGTTCGCACTGGACGCTCGAATGATCGAAATGTTTGCCGCGATGATTGAAAAGCTGAAAGAGCGCGGGCAGGTAGCGACGGATACCGACTCTGCACGCGCGGCCAGCCTTCTCTACGGCATTTGCCTGACCTGGTCGATCGCATACGCGACCCAGGCCAACCTGACGCTGGAAACGATGAGCACCGAAATCTCACAGAGTGTTTCGATGGCGGTCCGCGGGATGCTGCCGCGCGTCAAAGAGGAGAACCCCCGATGAACGAGAATCTGTCGTCATTCGAGTCCGCGGAGCTTATCCCTGACTACTGGCACCCGATAGCGCGATCGAGCGCGGTGACGCATGGAAAGCCCGTCGGCATCAAGCGCTTCGACCGGCAGTTCGTGCTGTGGCGCGGCAGCGATGGACGCGTGGCGTGCCTGCCCGACCGTTGCTCGCATCGCGCGGCGGTCCTCAGCACCGGAAAGATTCGCGAGGGCTGTATCGAGTGTCCCTACCACGGCCTGCGCTTCGACTCCGCCGGCCGATGCGTGCTGATCCCGGCCAACGGCGCCGGCACTCCTGTTCCAGACGGCTTCGACATCGCGCCGATGACGGTGCGCGAAGCGCACGGTCTAATCTGGTACTGGAACGGCGACGGTGAGCCGGCCGCCGACCATCCATGGTTACCCGGCGCGACCGAGATGGGTACCGGCGCCGCAGAGTACGACTACATCGCAGCCGCACCATACTTGCGAATCCTGGAGAACCTGGCCGACTTCCATCACTTCCCAATTCTGCACAAGACGATGCTGCCGGGGATCGGCACGCGAATGGATGAGATGGATGCGCATGTCGAGGGCGAGGCGGTGTCGTTCAAGGCCACGATGCGCTGGGAGACCGCGGGATGGTTGCGCCAGGACACGCCGATCGAAGCATGGTTCGGACTTCCCGCTCTCGCGCTCATCAAGTTCGGCGGTTTTTACGTCAACTATGCGCTGGCGCCGATCGATGCCGAGCGAACATGGATCTACGCGCGGTACCATCATCTGCAGTGGAATGGAGCGGCAAGCAAAATCGCGGGGACGATCGCAGCGCGTTACGATCGAGCGATCTTCAAACTGCAGGACCGGAAGGTACTCGTCACGCAGGGGGACCAGCCGGGCGACTTCTCGAATTTCAAGCTGTACGCGGCAGACCGGCCTATCGCGCTCTTATGGGGTCTGCGCAAGCGAGCGATCCTTGCGGCACAAAATCGCGGCGCGAAGGAGCATCAGGATACCTCGGCGGCAGCGGCGGGCCGCTGAGGTCTTCGGTCCTGCCGAACGGATGAGGAAACGCGCGCCAAGGGGGATGGCGGGGAGGCGCGCGCTGTTTTGGGGGACAAGTCCGCGCCATCCCCGCCGAGGGGGCCATGAAAGAGCCGCTCCACTTTTAAGACGATCCGGGGCCGCGAACGGTTGCGGACGATTTCTTAAGCCCTGGTGACTTGAGTAAGCTGCCGGAGTGACCGGCACTATCAGGCCCTTCTTCTCAATCTGGACTGAGCCGCGCGAAACGATTCGCGCCATCGTCGATGCGGACCCTACCCACGGCGTGATCGGGCTAGCGATGGTCAGCGGGGCGTTGCAGCGCCTCGAGCTGGCATGGTTTCGCGCGCTGTCTCATCCGGGATCGGTCGGCGGCTTCTTTCCGATAACCGTGGCGATCGGTGTCGCGTTCGGCGCCTTTTTCGGAGTCGTAGGAGTTTATGCAGGGGCGTGGCTGATACGGGTGTTCTGCCGGATTCTCGGCGGCATCGCGTCGCTGGCAGACATGCGGGCCGCGCTCGCGTGGTCCACCGTCCCCGGCATCGCGGCGGCGAGCGCGAGCATCTTGCTCGTTCTGTTCGGCGTGCTGAGTCCGCCGGAGTTCAAGCACAGCAAGATTCCGGTCATGACCGGCTCGAC
>DATJWT010000146.1:0-21951 GCA_035500975.1 Binataceae bacterium (SeqCode) | reverse complement strand
GAAGCTCGAGCAACCTGTCATGACGCGCCGGCTCGCGATGGCTCTCGCGACCGGGCAGGAGGCGATGCGCAAGAGCGTGGAGCTGGCGCGGGCTACGATGGTCGATCGCGAGCTGCCCAACGGCATCAAGGTGCGCACCGCATGCTGCTTCGGCTACAGCAGCGAGGTCGCGGCTCATCTATATGAGGGCCAGCATCGGACAGTGGTGGCGCTATTCGATCTTCGTAGCCAGGGTATCAGCCTCAGGCGCAGCGCCGATTCCGATGTCAACCTGGCGGCTATCGCTGAGAGCTTCGGTGGAGGCGGCCATGCTGCCGCATCGGGATTTGCCCTGGCTGAGCTTCGGAGGCTGCCAGCCGAGCGGCTGGCCGAGCTTCTGAGTGGCAAGCTCGAGTCCTTGCCCCATCGGTCTTCTTAGCTCGATTCTCGGCAGGCAGTCCCGGAAAACTCAATAATTCCAGCGGTTTAGATAAGCCCAGCTGCGTCTGCAGGTAAGTCTTTTTCTCCTTGCCTCATTTTCAGTCCCGTGCCTAGACTGAATATACGTTCATTTGACTGAACGATCAGTTATGGCAGTAATGACTAAAGAAGCTGTTCTCAAGGAATACCGGGTCCGCGAACTCATGGAGGCCGCCCGCCGCGTGATCGGCCGCTATGGTTTCGAGGGCACCACCATCGATCGGGTTGCCGAAGACGCTCGCGTCGCCAAGGGCACCATCTATCTTTATTTCTCGAACAAGGAAGACCTGCTGCACGCGGCAGTGTTCGAAGGTCTGCGCGCGATGATCGACGAAACGTTGCGTGCCGACCAACCCGAACTCCCGCCGCTCGAACGATTGCGCGCGTTCGTGAAGACGCAGTTCCGCATCCAGAATTCCAACCAGGACTTCCTCAAGGCGTTCTTCCTGGAAAGCAAGTTCGTGACGTTCGAGCCCGGCGATGAGCGCGGCGAGGCATTGCGCAGTCTCTACACCGAGCATCTGAATTTCATTGCCTCGATCCTCGAATCCGCGGTCGAAGCGGGAGTTTTCCGCCGACTCGATCCGCAGTTCGCCGCGTATGCCCTCACGGAGATGATGACCGGATGCCTGCGGCGCCGGTTGCTCGGCCTGGTCGGCACGCCCGTCGAGGAAGACACCGAGCTGGTGCTCGAGCTGTTCCTGAAAGGAATTATCGCGAACAAGGCGTGAGTGGTGATGAGTAAAGCCCGCATCGCGATGCTGCTGTGCGTGGCCGGTCTTGCCCTCCCGGCGATGACCGCGTGCCGCGCTACCGCGGTCGCCAAGACCGACGGCAATGGTGCGAACCAGCCCCTGGCCGTCGCGGTCGCGACCGCGGCCGAACGCCCGCTCGAACGCACCGCCGAAGTGCAGGGCGCACTCTATCCGCGCGAGCGCACGACGCTGGCCTCGAACGTCGATGGCGCGGTGGTGCAGATCAGCGCCGATTTCGGCGACCAGGCGCAGGCCGGGCAGGTGCTGATGCGCATCGACCCGCGCGAATATCAGCTCCGGCTCGATTCCGCGCAGGCCGCCGTCGACCAGGCCCAGGCGAGGTTGGAAAATTCCCAAGCCCGCTTCACGCGAGCGCAGGAGCTGCACAATCAGGGTCTGATTTCGCAGCAGGAATTCGACCAGACCGCCGCGACGCTGCACGTCGATGAGGCAGACACGGCATCCGCCATGAAGGCCGCCGGTCTCGCCCGCAAGAAACTCGACGATACCGTTATCCGCGCGCCGTTCGCCGGCTCGGTGCAGAAGCGGATGGCATCGCTTGGCGAATACGTCACCACCGGCACGCAGCTCTATGAATTGATCGCGACCGATCCCATCAAGTTGCGTTGCCCGATGCCGGAACGATTCGTCCCGCTTGCGCATCCGGGCATGCCCGTGAACTTGACCACCGATGCGCAACCGGGCGTGAGCTACACCGGCACCATCACGCGCATCGCGCCCGCCCTCGACGATCAAAGCCGCACGCTTCTGGTCGAGGCCGAGGTTCCCAACTCGAAGGGCGTTCTGAAGCCGGGATACTTCGCGCATGTGACGATGGACCTCGGGCAGGATCACGCGCTGTTCGTGCCTGACAGCGCGGTGCTCCGCTATGCCGGCGTTGCCCGCGTGTTCGTCGTTGAAAACGGCATAGCGCACACGCGCGAAGTCAAAACCGGCATGCAGATGGGCAACCAGGTCGAAATCACCGAAGGTCTGAAACCGGGCGAGCGAGTCGTCGCAACTGAAGTCGATCGGCTGGCCGACGGCATCCCGGTCGTCGCGAAGGAAGCATCGTGATTATCGCGGACCTCTGCGTACGCCGCCCGATTTTCGCGACCATGTTCATCGGCGTGCTGGTCGTGCTTGGCTGGTTCTCCTACCAGCGGCTCGGCGTCGATCTGTTTCCCAAGGTTGATGTGCCCACCGTGCTCGTGACGACCACGCTGCCCGGCGCCGCGCCCGAGGAAACCGAAGCGCGCGTGACCAAGCCGCTGGAGGAAGCGATCAACACCGTCAGCGGCATCGACGAAATGCGCTCCAACACCATGGAGGGCATCTCGCAGATCATTATCCAGTTCAAGCTGGAGCGCGATCTGGATAGCGCCGTGCAGGACGTGCGCGACAAGATCCAGACCGCGCTCCCGCAGCTTCCTGACGGGACCAAGCCCCCGCTGGTGCAGAAATTCGATCTCGATGCGGTCCCGATCCTGACCATGACCGTGGTCGGCTACCAGAGCATCAAGGAGCTCACCGAGATCGCGCGCCGCAAGCTGAAGGAACCGCTGGAGTCGGTCGATGGCGTCGGCGCGATCGGCATCGTGGGCGGCCGTGAGCGCGAGATCCACGTCGCGATCGATGCCAACAAGCTCAACGCTACCGGCATCTCGATGCAGCAGGTGGCCACCGCGCTGGAGCGCCAGAACGTCGAGTACCCGGGCGGACGTCTCAAGCAGGGAATGTCGGAGGAAATGCTGCGCACGCTCGGGCGCATCACCGAAGTCCCCGACTTCTCGCGCGTCATCGTCAGCGAGCAGGGAGACCGCCCCGTCACGATCGGCGATATCGGGACCGTCGAAGACAGCGTCAAGGAACCCCGCTCGCTCTCGCGATGGGACAATCGTAACGCGGTCTCACTGATCGTGCGCAAGCAATCGGGCGAGAACACGATTGCCGTGGTCGATCGCGTGCGCGAGCGCTTCGAATCGCTCAAGGGCACGCTGCCGCCGGGCGTCGAGGTCATCTTCACCCGCGACCATTCCAACTTCGTCAAGGAAGCCGTTCACACCGTGCAGGAGCACCTGGTGCTGGGCGGAATCTGCGCCGCGATCGTGGTGTTCTTCTTCCTCGGCTCCATCCGCTCAACGCTCATCGCGGCGGTCGCGATACCGGTATCGATCATCTCTACCTACTCGCTGATCCTGTGGATGGGCTTCACGCTCAACCGCATGACCCTGCTGGCGCTCACCCTCGCGGTCGGCATCGTGATCGATGACGCGATCGTGGTGCTGGAGAACATCTACCGGTTCATCGAAGAAAAGGGCATGGAGCCGATGGACGCGGCGAAGGCCGCCACCGCCGAGGTCGGACTGGCGGTCAGCGCCACCACGCTCTCGCTGGTGGTCATCTTCGTGCCGGTCGCCTTCATCAAGGGCGTGATGGGCAGGTTCCTCAACTCGTTCGGGCTCACGATGGCATTTGCGATCATGGTGTCACTGCTGGTCGCGTTCACGCTGACCCCGATGCTGTGTTCGCGGTACCTGCCGCGCCCCGGCGAGATCAAGCGCAAGTCGCACGACTCCCGCATCTTCAAGTGGATGGAAGATCGGTACGACGTGGCGCTGCGCTGGTCGCTCGGCCATCGCTGGATCATCGTCACCGTCTCGATCGTGCTGGTGCTGGCGATCCCGATGCTCGGCAAGATGGTCGGCGCGACCTTCATGCCCGACGACGACACCGGAGAATTCGCCATCAATGTCAAAACTCCGCCCGGCTACTCTCTCCTCCACACCGACTCCGTCGTGCGCGAAATCGAGGCGCGGGTGCGCACGATTCCCGAAGTCGCGCATATCTTCACCACGGTCGGCGACACCAACGGCTCGGACAGCGTTACCAAGGCCCAGGTCGTAGCCAAGCTCGTGCCGCTCGATCGGCGCCATCGCGACCAGGCGCTGATCATGGAGCAGGCGCGCGGAATGTTGCGCGACTTCCCCGCGCTGAGGCTGAGCATCGAGCCGGTCAAGCCGTGGGAAGGAAGCGGCTACCGCGAAGCCGACGTCGAGTACGACCTGCGCGGTTCGGATCTCGAGATCATCAAGGGCTACGCCGATCGTCTCATCGCGGAATTGAAGCAGGTGGCGGGCGTCGTCGATCTCGATTCGAGCTACGAGGGTGGCTTGCCCGAGCTCCAGGTGCATATCGATCGACAAAAGGCCGCCGACCTGGGAGTGTCGGTCGACGATATCGCGGCGACCATGCGCACGATGCTGCAGGGCGACGTCGTGACTCGCTTTCGCGAGGGGCAGGATACCTATGACGTGCGCCTGCAGCTCCAGGAAAAGGATCGCAACGACCCCGCGACCATCGCCGGGCTCACCGTGCCGTCATCGAAGGTCGGACAGGCGCGCCTCGACAACGTCGCAGCGCTGACCCATGGCACCGGACCGGTCGAGATCGATCGCCAGGATCGCCAGCGGCAGATCGCCCTGGTCTTCAACCTCGGGCCCGGCGCGGCGATGAACAAGATCATCGAGACCGTCAAGAAAAAGGGCGAGGCACTGGGGTTGCCGCTCGGCTACACCACCGCGTTCGGTGGCCAGAGCAAGATGTACGGCGAGATGGTGACCGGCTTCGTGGTCGCGTTCATGCTCTCGATCATCTTCATGTACATGGTGCTGGCCGCGCAGTTCGAAAGCTTCGTCCATCCGATCACGATCATGCTGTCGCTGCCGCTCGCGGTGCCCTTCGCGCTGATCTCGCTGCTCTTCTTCCGCGAGCATCTGATGCTGTTTTCGACGCTGGGCATTTTGCTGCTGTTCGGAATCGTCAAGAAGAATTCGATTCTGCAGATCGACCAGACCCTGAACCTGGTCCGCCAGGGGTTGTCGCGCCGCGAGGCCATCCTGACCGCCAACCGCGAACGCCTGCGGCCCATCCTCATGACCACCGCTGCGCTGGTCGCCGGAATGATCCCGGTCGCGCTCGGCCGCGGCGCGGGAGACAGCTCCGTGCGCGCGATCGCGCTGGTGGTTATCGGCGGCCAGACTCTGTGCCTGCTGATCACGTTGCTCATTACGCCGGTGGCGTATTCGCTCTTCGATGACCTCGAAGCGTGGTGGCGTCGGGTCCGCGCGCGCCGCCCCGGCCTGAAGCTGGTCGAGCCCGACATCGAAGTGCCGCGCCATGCGGCGGACTGATTTCCGCAATCCACGGATTTCTGATTTGCCAACTCCGGCGGGCCGCGCGATTATCGGCCATGCCCAAGCTTTCTCAAATCGAAATCGACGACTTCCTGGCCGAGAGAAACCACCTCGCGCGTATCGCCACTGTAACTCCCGATGGCGCACCCAGCGTGGTGCCGGTCTGGTTTATCCACGAACGCGGCCACGTGCTGATCACGCCGCGCAAGCATTCGGCCTTCCTCGCCAACATTCGACGCGAACCGCGCGTGGCGGTGACGATCGATGAAGACACGGGCCTCTATCGCAAGGTCCTGGTCGAAGGGCGCGCGAAAATCCTGCACGAGGTCGGCGAAGACCGGCAGTGGGACGACGTCTATCGGCGCATCGCGTGCCGCTATGTCGAAGAAGCCGCGGCGGATTTCTACCTGAGCGAGACCCGCGATCAGCCACGCGCGCTGATCGGAGTGGAATGCTCATCGGCCAAGGTCACGACCTGGCGGATGCCCAATGCGGACGAGCCGTACGCGGGCATCTGGGCGAAGCGCTACTACGACGCGGGCACCAGGATGGCGGCGCCGGACTATTCCGTCGGCACCGGCTCGCGCATCCGCCGCTGAGCCCCCTTCTCCGTCATTCCGAGCGAAGCCGAGGAATCTCGTGCCACTAACCGTCGGATGCCGAGTAGGTATTTCTCTCAACGTCTATTAGCAATGGGTTTAGCCTCACGCTTCACTACGACAGCAGCGGGCCCGTGGATTCCCAACTTCTCCCTCGTCAGCTTGCGATTACCGGCGCAGCCTGCCTAGATTCGCGACGATGAACGCGCGACTCGAAGAAAAGCTCAACCTGCTGCTCGAATCCGAGCGCGCCGGCGTGCTCGCGCTCGAAGAACTCGGTCGCGAAGTCCAGTACCCGGAACTGCGGAGGTTTCTCGCAGGCTCGCGCGAGAACGAAGCAGCGAATGTACGCGACCTGGAAACGTTGATACGCGACAACGGCGGCAAGCCATCCGAAAAGATCGGTCCATTCGCAGGCAAGGTCGCCGCGCTGTCGACGATTCGCGAAAAGCTCGCGCTGCTCTCGCGCGGACAGGAATGGGCCGCGCGCAAGACCGAAGAAGCGCTCGCCGTGGCGCCATCGAGCGGCCCGATCCACGACTACCTGTCTGCGATGGCCAACCGGCATCGCGCGGAAGTCGAATGGGGCCGCGCCGAAGTTATCCGGCTGCTGCCACCCGAGAGCTGATTTCTGCTCAGAGCCTGGTTGCGAGCACTTCGTCGGCTGGAGTGCGGTCTCCCGTGCAGCTGATTCGCCGCGGCGCTTTTAGAATCTCGATCTTGAACCCCAGGTCCGCATACAAGCTCACCACGCGGTCGGTTGCCTGGTTGGAAATCACCACGGGACCGCGATGCTTCCGCAGCCATCGCGCCAGCCGCACCTGCTCGTCCCAGCGAAAGTCCTGCTGCGAGTACTGCGTGAATTGCACATCGTAGGGCGGGTCAGCATAGACGAAATCTCCCGCCTGCAAGGCGATGGTCCCAAAATCGCCGCGCCGGAACGTCCATTTCGCGAAGGCGCGCCGGAATCGTGAAAAGTCTCGCGCGTATGCGATGCGACCATAGCGGCCGAACGGTACGTTGAACCGTCCGCGCGAATTGAATCGGCACAGCCCGTTGTAGCCGGTGCGGTTCAGATAGAAGAAAAGCCCCGCGGCTTCCTCTGATTCCTCCAGGCCCGCTTCGATCAACTCGTTGAATCGCGCGCGATGCGCGTAATAGAGCTCGGCGCGATTCTCCATCGGGATCGAGATCGTCAATCCGCGCTTGAGCCATTGATAGAAGTTGATGTTGTGTGGGTTGATGTCGTTCAGCAATGCGCGCGACGGCATCAGCCCCAGCGCGATCGCCAACCCGCCGCACAGCGGCTCAACCAGGCGCGGCCGGCGGCATTCATCCCACAACTCGAAAATCCGCGAAGCCAGCCACCGCTTGCCGCCCGCCCATTTCAGCGGCGGTCTCAGTGCCTTTGATTCGGTGCGAGCGATCGCGAGGTTCACTTCCTGGGTGGCGGTGCCGGAATCTCCTTCATCCGCGCCGTCGTGTCGTTATCGTACTCGAGATGAAGTGCACGCACGATCATGCCGTGCATCCGCCACAGCCCGATCACATAGAACAACTCGAGAATCTGCTCGTCCGGGAGATGCCGTTTCAGCTCCGCGAAGGTCTCATCCTCCACGAGATTCCGGCCAACCAGCTCGTCGGTTGCCTGCATCACGGCTCGCTCGGCCGGAGAGAACTTGTCGCTGTGCATCCATCCTTTGACGGCCTGAACCTTCTCTTCTGATACACCGACCATCCGCGCGACTTTCATGTGCTGCGAATACTCGAACCGCGAATCGCCGACGATTCCGGTGCGCAATATCGCGAGTTCGCGCAGCGCGGGCGGCAGCTTGCGCCCGGGCGCCATCATGGATCCCAGCGTCGTCCGCGCCTGCATCAGGATGTCCGGCACCAGCGCGAAGGTCGTCCAGTAGTCGCCCGGAGTGCCGGTAGCGGTGCCGGGCTCCTTGACCGGATCGCGATCGCCGAAAAACCCCTTGTACAATTCTTTTATCTCGGGCGATGCCTCCGCGAGACTGACTTGCCGCAATCGTGCCATGGCCGCGCCTCCAATCGATTGCGCCAACTTCCCCCAAGGAGAGAGTGCGCGTCAATGGTCGCGGCTCGCGGCAATCTCCGGCGTCACCCCATCGCGCCGATTTCGTAGTTGATCGCCGAGCCGATGCGTCGTGCCAGGTCGTAGAGTTGCAGCAAGGGAGTGAACAGCTTTTCGTGCTCCACCGAGTAGGACTGCGATGCCTCCGCGCGATAGCCGGATGGCTCGCCGAAGTCATTGTCGGCGAGCGGCGCGGTTTCCTGGCGCGGAAAAATTCGCGCGAGGCGATTGACCGCGCTCTCGACATCCAGCGCCATGATCCGGGCGATGAGGTCGTCGCGGCTGAGGCCGTGTTGCGGGCTGAACGACGGAATGTCGGCGGCCAGCAGCGCGATTTGCTGGATAATCGCGATGCGGATCGCGTGGAGCAGCAGCAAACGATCGCGATGCTCGACCGGCCCGGCCGCGCACAGCTCCGTGAGCATCAGGTGGTCCGCCTCGAGCCGGCGAATAGCGCGTACCATCGGCTCGTGCTTCGGAAATCGACTCGCCAATTCCGCCAGGTGATGCGAGCGCCGCCGCGTCGCGTCGCGTTTGCCGCAGTTGAGCCACATCCCGGAATTGAAAATGTCGGTGTACGCTCGCAGCACCGCGGGATCGCTCGCATTCAGCGCCGCCGCCACCATCTCCATCGCGCGGCGAAAACGCGGCGAGCATTTGCGCATCGCCGCGAAAGTCTGCGCATCCTTGGCCGCCGCACGCCCCACCCCGTACAGCGTGTTCGCGAGATATCCAAGTTGCTGCAGGATCGCGTTGTTGGTGATGGCGCGGATTTGCGAGGGATGGTCGAGCCGGCGCGGCCGGGCCCATTCCTCCGCCTCGCGCACCACCGGCCTCGAACCCGTTCGATACAGCAGGTTGTTCTCGAACGCATCCAGCACCGCGGCGTAGTCAGGATCGTCCACCAGGCTGCTGAAGTTCTGCTCGACAGTCGCGAAGAATTCGGCCGCATATGCCGGCGCGGCATAGATTGGATCGCCGTGCGCCTCGCTGTCCGTATCGAGCGCGAATTCGAGAATCACGCGCAGGCTGGCCCGCGCCGCGCCGGGTGTCAGGAACATCAGGAAGCCGTCTCCCCCCTGGAAACTTTCTTCCTCCCTCACCTTGATGCCGCGGGCGCTGAACTCCGCGCGATTCGCCGGCGGCGCGGCATAACGCAGCCGATCCGCGAGCGACCCGGGATGCCCGCCGCGGCCGAGCGATTCGCCGTGCGTGTTGAACAGGATCACCTCGAGGTCGCCCAGCCCCTCGCGCTTGAGCAGGTTCGCGATTCGCAGGCGCAGCCGCTCGATTCGGAACGTGGCAGCCATCTGACCGATAAAGCGGCCCGAGTCCGAATAGCCGAACTGCACGGCGATGCGCCCCATGCGTTTCAGGTACGCGCGATAGTGCGGGCTCTTGAGCGCCTCCTCGAGCACGCGCTCGCCGCGCTCGAACGCATCGCGGGTCTCGAACAACGGCGAGATCTCGACGTGCTCCTCGATGCCGAACAGGCGCGCGTAGTAGAGCGCCGTAAGCAGCGTAAAACCGGTTTCGGTTTCCGCGATCAGGAAACGGATGGGAGTTTCGCTGTCGATGAGCTTGACCATCTGCGCCACGGTCATCATCAACCGCTTCGCCGACGATCCCTCGGCGATCAGGTCGCCGAAGTTGATTTCGACCGGACGCACCGTGCTTAACAATTCGTTGATCGCGTTGAAGTACGACCTCCGATTCGCGGGATCGGCCGGCGACGTCTCCAGTCCAACCTGCCGGCGGATCGCATTATGCAGTTGCGAAGAATTGAGGCGCACGTGAGTATGGGCCAGGCTGAGACCGTGCGCGCGGATGCTCGCGCGGATTACGGCGAGTTCTTCGATAGTCGCAGTGTCGGAGCATTGATGGACCGCGACATCCAGCATCGAGACCAGCGGCAGCGGATCGACCAGCGATCTATGCCGCCCGGTGGTCATCGACCGCGCAAACGCGGCGGTCCGCGATGCGTCTTTTTCCGCCATCGCCAGCAGGTCGATCTGCCGATCGACCATTTCGATAGCTCCATCGAGCATGTTGCCAATCGATGACAACACGGCTGGGGGGCTGCCCGTGGTTTGGGCAAGCCGTCGCGCGACCGCACCTCGATGGCGTTCAAGTGCCGCCCGTTTGATAGCCAGCCGCTTACCGACCATCGTCATCCAGGTCAGGTCGGTGCGCCCGTCCTGGTCGTAGCCCACCCACGATGCGAGGCTGATGAGCCGCGGGTTCAACGATGCCCATCGATCGGGCCATCGGGCGCCCGCCGCACGGAGCACGCTTCTCTGGATTGTTTCGAGCGCATCGTGGGCGTTCTGCAGCGCCTGGACCGACCACGCGTGTTCCATATCGATCGATAATTCCGCGGGTGGGCGATGAACCAGGCGCTGGGCAGCGGCAATTCGTTCCCGTTTCGCCGCCTCGTCCAGCGCTGTGGCCCCGTCGCGCGTCCTGCCTGTCCCCAGTTCCACCAACGCCAGCGCGAGCTCCAACGGCATCCAGTAGGTGGGATGTGCGGTAAACACGACACCGAAGTGACATCGCTCGACGAGGTTGCGAAAGGCGCCAAAGCCTTCGCCGCCGGCGATGCGCTGGGTCTGGTCGGAAATCGCGGCAGCGTGGGCTTGAGGATCGGTTTCCCCGAGGTAGTCGGCCAGCCGCGATGCGCGTGCGCGAAATGCGTCGGCGGTCAGCGTCTGCACGAGTTCATCGAGATCGTCGATGCCGAGTCCCTGCTCGTCGATTCGCGCAGACAGCGTTAGCGCCATCAGCAGGACAGGATTGCTGAATGGATCGTCGGATTCGCGCGCCCGAATCGCCTCGAGCTCCGCGATCAGGTTGCGCACTAGTTGCAGGGCGCGGTCGTTCGCGGGAGCTTCACTGGATGTTCTTGCGGTCGCCATGGCGGAAAACCCTGGCTCGGGGCGCAACCGTGAGAGGCAAGAAGCGATCCACGCGATGCTCTGAAACCTTGCTTATCGCGATGAGTTGGCAGGCTACTCGCGGTGCGCGCGCGTCTTGTCACGTTGTGCAGCGGGCGCGATAATCGCGATTCCCGGTGGACGCATAGCTCAGCCCGGTTAGAGCACTTGCCTCACATGCAAGGGGTCCCTGGTTCAAGTCCAGGTGCGTCCACCAATCAGTCCACCCGGAGGTCTGACGCCGTGAGCGAAGCATACACCCCACCCAAGGTCTGGACCTGGAACAAGGAATCCGGCGGCAACTTCGCGAGTATCAATCGTCCCATCGCCGGACCAACTCACGAAAAAGAGCTTCCCGTAGGGCGTCATCCGCTGCAGCTCTATTCGCTGGGCACTCCCAACGGAATCAAGGTCACTGTGATGCTCGAGGAACTCCTGGCGCTCGGCCACAAGGGCGCGGAATACGATGCCTGGCTAATCCAGATCATGAAGGGCGATCAGTTCGGCAGCGGCTTCGTCGCAATCAATCCGAACTCGAAAATTCCCGCACTGCTGGATCGAAGCGGCCCGGAGCCGATTCGGGTCTTCGAGTCCGGTGCGATCCTGCTGTACCTGGCGGAGAAGTTCGACGCGTTCCTGCCCCACGATGCGAAGACGCGCGCCGAATGTCTCTCGTGGCTCTTCTGGCAGATGGGCAGCACGCCGTACCTCGGAGGAGGTTTCGGCCACTTCTACGCCTACGCGCCGCTCAAGATCGAATACGCTATCGACCGCTACGCGATGGAGGTCAAACGGCAACTCGATGTCCTTGACCGGCGCCTGGCGGAGTCCGAGTACCTGGCGGGGAAGGACTACACCATCGCCGACATGGTGACGTGGCCGTGGTACGGCGCGCTGGCCAAGGGCGCAGTCTACGGAGCAGGCGAGTTCCTCGATGTTCAAAGCTACAAGCATGTTCAGCGATGGACCGAGGCTATCGCTCAGCGCCCAGCCGTGCGACGTGGTCGCAAGGTGAATTGCACCTGGGGCAAGCCCGAGGATCAGCTACACGAACGCCACGATGCGAGCGACTTCGACACGAAGACGCAGGACAAGCTAAGCACGCCGAGCTCGTGACGGTCGGATTTGTCTGCCACCTGCTCAACCAGCATCAATGGCAACACGGCAGTCCGGCCCTTCTTGAGCGATCCTGTGACCGGCCTGTCCGCCTGATCCCTGATCGTTCAATTTTCCGCACGGAAACCGGTCCGGTCACCCTATTCAATTGAAGGGAACCGGCGGGCCGATTACGGGGGTCTTGATCGGGGCCGCGGCGCCGATCGCAATCACGACAGAATTCCCGCCCGGGTTCATATTCGGGTCCGCATCGATTTTCCAATTGCCCGTCATCCAAATGTTCCCGGATGGATCGAATTGCCCGCCGGTGATCCGCACGAAGGCATTACTCTGGTAACCGGTGTCGGGCGATATCGGATCGCCGACTCCCAGGCCCGATGGGCACGCAGCCGTATTCATCCCGCAGAAACGACTGATTCCGGTGGGGATGCTGGTCCTCCGGCCGACCGGAACGACCCCGAAGTTGAACACCCACACCGTGTCGTTGCCGTCGGTCGAGAGTCCCCATGGAATCGTGAGCCCGCCACCGGTAAACGGAGATCCTGGATAAGGGACGCGGGTGCCCGCCTGGTACAAAGTGATCGAAGGGTTCGCAGCGGTCCCGACGTTGTTCTTGGTCGGGCACGGCACGTCGAGCCAATCCGAGTTCGAGACCCAAATGTTCCCCTGGCTGTCGGTGGCGTTTCCCACCGGATGCGTCAGCACGGTTTTGCCCTCGTAGGTGCCGGGGAGCGTGTCGATCAGCGCGCCGTTGGGAGAGAGGATCGAGACCGTGTTGTTGCGGTTGTTGGTGGTCCACACGTTGCCGGTGAGATCGATTACGATCCCGAACGGCTTGATCTGCGGCTCGCCCGGAGCGGGCGCCGGACCCAGCGGAATATTGAGCGCCCTGGTCGGGTCTCCGCTGGGAAACTCGGTCACCGAATCATTTCCGCAGTTCGCGATCCAGAGATTGCCGGCGCGATCGGAGAACGAGCCCTGGGGCCATGAAATGTTGCCGTTGGTGTATCCGGCCTTGGGCGAGATCGCTTTACCGCTGGAATCGAAAAGCGAGACGCTGTTACTGGCGGCGGCAAGTGGAGTGTCCGCGCAGGGAGGGTCCTGGAAGCCGAAATTGGCGACCCAGAGATCCCCGCCGGGATCGAAGCTCACACCCCATCCGCAACCACTCAGACCCCCGTGGAAGTACGGCGACCCGGGGAAAATAGTACCCCAGGGTGTGAACCTGATAAGCCGGCGCCCCGCACAGGCATGCCGGTCGGGGGGCTCGGGCGTGTAGTTGTTGTCCACCCAAACCGTTCCGGCCTCATCGATGGCGAAGTTGCCGGGCCCGTTCATCAGGTTGCTCGAGGTTTGCGCGCTGTAAAACCCTCCGGTGATCTTCAGAAACAGCAGCCAGCTGGTGGGCCGCGCACTCAAAAAGGGACTGTAGATTTCTCGATCCTGCGACAGGTCGAAAATCGGATCGTCCGGCGCCGGCGAACCATCGGGCTGTACGAAGGATGGGTATTTGACCAGGTTGGCGAGCGCCTGCAGCACGTTCGCAGGAGGAATTCCCCCGGCCGGCGTGGTGGCCGCGAACAACGTTGAACAGTTGCTGGCAACCGCGACGCAGCTCGCAACGGCATTGGTCAGCGAATTAAAGGTGGCCAACGTCGAGGTCTCGCTTCCATTCGGCACCAGGGCCAGAACCCTGGAGACGTTTCCAAGGATCGGATCGGCAAGGTTGGCGGCCATGTGAACAGCGTTGCTCATTCCGACCGGGTTGCCGGCGATCGACGAGCTATTGATGAATTGCGCGAACGCGTTGCCCGTCGCGACCGTCGTGCGTTCATTCACGACCACCGAGCGCGGGGCCGACGATAGCGTGCCAATCGCGCTTGCAAGCATCACCGGTCCGTTCACTGCTTCGACGAACAGGATCGGCCTCGGTTGGCCGCCGGGCACCGATGGCGGCGAATAATTTATTTCGAAGGCGCCATTCGACTCGCTGGTGGCACTGCCTAGGAGCTGCCAATTCGCTCCCCCGCCCTGGTTGCCGATAAGGGCGGCATACAGCGACACCTGGTAGCCGCCAAGTCCATTCCCACCGCTCTCCACCGAGCCGCGAAGCACCCCGGAGCTGCCGGGAGTATTGCTGCTGCTACTCCCGCCACATCCAGCCAGAAACACCAGCAAGAGATTGAGAACAAACCCGGTAACTCGGATCCTGCTCGGCATCAGTACGGTCTTCCTTTCTTTGTCCGGTTGGTTGAGACCCCCACGCGATCCTTCCGCAGGAAGCTCGAGCAATCGAAGTCTTCGAATGGCGCAGCAATGTGTTGAGGTTATGAAAAATCACTTCCGCTCTATGCCGCGGCGGCTGCCCGGCGATGAGCGCGATGAGGCAGCATAGCTTGGTCCCCACCCCGGTGCGACCGCGAATGGTTGTCCGCTCCTTCTACGCTCTGTCCTCTTTCCCGACTATTGGTAGGAGCGCTATAAGTACGCGCCGGGAGCCGGAAGCGCCGGGGATTGGACGCGATGCATACGACGAGGTGGTTGGCGGCAGGGCCAAAAAGTTGGGGTAAGTCAGAGGCGAAATGCCGCGCGCGCCACTCATCTCTCTCCGGGCTTGTTCCTTCGATCTTCGCGGCGATCCTGATCGGATTGTGCGTCTCAGCGAGTCTGGTATGCGCGCAAGTCGCCGCCGGCAGCATCACCGCGCTCGTCGGCACTGCAAGCATTGAGCGCGCCGGCAAAGCCCTCGACGCCGCCGTCGCAATGCCGGTGCAGGTCGCGGACAGGATAGCGGTAAACGCGAGCAGCAAGCTCACGATCACCTTGAACGATGGCAGCGTTCTCGAGGTGGGCGCCTCCAGCACTCTCGTCATCGACGAACAGTTGCTGGGTCCGGGCGGTGCGCGCGCCTCGACCCGAGTCAGCCTGTTCGCGGGAATTTTGCGTTCAGTTGCCAGGCATGGTTCCGGAGGCAGTTTGCCGAACTTCGAAGTGCATACCCCCAACGCCATCATGGCGGCACGCGGAACTGTCTTCGATACGCAGTACACGGGAGGCGCTCGACGGGCGGGTTACGGGGACGCGACGCAATTCACCGACGAGCGAACGCTCAATGGAACAGTAGGTGCAAGAAATGCCGCGGGCGGCGACGAAGTCTCGGTTCCGGCCGGTTACGAAACCACCATCGCGGGAGCTTCGACTCCTACTTCACCCAAACCAATCAACGTCTCGGGTATTTCGTGGGTCGCCTTCGAGGGTTTCACTGCGAGCGAGCCCGGCGCGGAGATCATCATCTCACGGCCACCACCGCCACCGCCCGGCCATCCCGCTCTTCCGCCCACGGTAGGTGTGATTTCACCTCCGCCCCCACCGCCTCCACCTCCGCCGGTCGGGCCTCCATCCTTGCCGTCGTTCCCCCGGTAGCCTGCGATGAAAGCGCGCCGACGAGGTTATTACCGTTACATTTCAGGTCTTCTCCTGGTTCTCCTGGTCGCCATCCTTCTGTGCGGCGTCGCTTCGAGTCGGGCCGACGAGGTGTCGGTAGTGCCGCCGCCGAAGCCGAGGGCATTTAGCCTGCTCAACCCGGAGCATTTGGACGTGAGCCTTTACGGTGGAGGGTACGCGAGCGCTGACTACGCGATGACCGAGCAAGGCATCCAGGCCTCGCAGAGCGTCACGCGCGACATTGGAATCATTGCGCGCATCACCGGATACCAACTCTACATTCACGACAGCTTTGGCAATCCGCTGAATCCGGGCACAGGACACGAATCGCGATTGAACTTCGGACGACTGCAGGCCGGGCTGGATTTTCACCTGTCGGAAACTACCTACGTGGCGATCCTGGGAGGAGGCGATGTAGGCGACAGTAATGCAGCCACGGTAGAGGGAGACTTCACATCGTGGTTTCTGTCTCAATCGATGCATCCCCTGAATCTTGCGACGAGCACTATCTACAATACCCAGAATAAAGTTCTGAGCAGCGAAGTCGATTCACGCGCGATCGCGTACTCGACGCCGTCATGGACGCTGCTCATAGGCGGAGGCGGAGCGATTTACGCGGCGGGTTTTGTCCACGGAGTCCTAGGGCAAGGTGGACCAATAGTCGGAGTTTATTGGCCGCGCTGGAACCTGGGTTTTGAAATTCAGTCGGGCTACGGGAGCGCAAAAGAGTACGGCGAGATCAGCTTGTACAAACAATTGCGGTGGACCGAATGAACCTCCGAGGCCGCTCACTGGTTCTCTGCCTGACCATGCTCGCGCTGTCCCTGTGCAGGGCAACGACAGCTTTTGCACAGCGTGGTCCGACAGCCACCCCCACACCCACCGCCACCGCAACGGCGACCGCTACCGCAACTGCAACGGCCACCGCGACGTCTACTGCAACCGCGACGGCGACCGCCACTGCCACTGCGACCGCTACCGCCAGTGCGACCGCGACAGCCACTCCAACGGCCACATCCACGCCGACACCCACTGCCACCGCGACGCAAACTGCCACCTCTACACCTACGCCGACTCCGACACCGACCTCGACCTCGACGCCCACTCCAACTCCGACGCTTACACCGACACCTACTCCAACACCGGTGCCAGTTCCTGCTTTCGGAACCTGCAAAGGATCCAGCAAGCCAGGAAAACTCATCTATTCAGTGAAAGGAAGTGTTTTCAGCGGGCCACCCTCGAGCCAGGTTCCAATTTTCGGCTCAACGGTCGACCTCTACGAGGCCTTCGCCAATGGTCTCCCTGGTTGCAAAGTAGCTTCGACGAAGACCACCAAACGAGGAATTTTCAAGTTGGGCTTCAGAAATCGGCCCAATCCGAATGCGATCCTGTACCTGGTTGCTTCCCAGGGAAGCGCGGGCGGCAACAAGCGTAGTGCCGGAAATGCCGCGATCAAATTGATGTCCGTGCTCGTTCCGCCCTTCCCGAAAAACAAGAGTGTCGTAACCTTGAATGAGCTGACAACTCTGGCAGCGGCCTACGATCTCTCCAACTTCTTCGAGCCTGGCAACGTCAGCAATCTCGTTGACAACTCGGCCGGCTTCCTTGGGACTGCGATTCAGGCAATACCCGGCTTAGTCAATTTCGAAACCGGCGCAAGTGGCACAATTCTCTCCGGTTCTTACCTTACCAAGTTCCATACTCTCGCTAATGCTCTTGCAAACTGTGTACGTTCGCCGTCGGCATGTAATCCCCAATTTCCGGATACGCTGGCCGAAGCTATACAGATTAGCAAGTCGCCGCAGAGCAACGTTGCCGAGATTTTCCAGGCGGGCGAATCCGGACCTTATACTCCGTCTCTCGCGGCGCAACCCAACGATTGGATAGTCGCCCTCACTTACTCCAGCGCGGCTTTGGGAAATCCCGAAGCACTCGCGATCGATGGCAGTAACAACGTCTGGGTCGCTTCCGATGGCGGCATCGTCGCCGAGTTGCCTGCCTTAAACCGCTCCGCAATCGCGAGCTTCAGCGTGCCGGCACTGACAGCGCCCACCGCGATCGGCATCGATGGCTCCGAAAACATCTGGATCACAAACGGCATTCCCGGTGCGAGTACCGTGTTCGAGCTATGCGGGACAGATTCGTCATCCTGCCCGAGTGGGCTCAAGACCGGTGAGCTGATTTCGCCTGCCCAGGGCTTCCCGGAAGGCGGGGCTCCCCTTTCCGTCTCCTTGGCGATCGATCAGAAATCGAATGTCTGGATCGCAAACACATCCGACACGGATCCGTCGGGAAGCGTAATCGAACTGCCGGCCGGTCTTCCGACCAGTCCTAACAAATTCAGCGGCGGCGACCTGCTCTTTCCCACGGCGGTCGCCGTCGATAGCGTCGGGAACATCTGGGTCGCAAATCAGGGCAATGTAAGCCTCGCCCCTCGAGTGGTCGAGTTGTGCGGCGCCAATCTCGCCGCCTGTCCGCCTGGCTTTGTAACCGGAGAATCCCTCGCCCCCAATGGTGGTTTCACCAGCAGCACCTTCGCGAGTCCTGCGGGCGTTGTCCTGGACCAGGCAAACAACGCGTGGATTTCGAACTCCACCAGCCCCGGAAGCGTGACCGAACTGCCCGGCTCGAACCCGTCTTCGTCGATGAATTTCGTAGGTGGTGATTTGGACTCTCCAGTCGGCCTTTGCATCGATGGTGTCGGCAATGTCTGGGTTGCAAATACTGCCGGATCAGGTGTGGGCAGCGTAACCGAGATTCCGGTAAACAACCCTTCCGTACCTTTAGGTTTTCAAAGCACGGCGCCCACCCAGAGGAATCTGGCGATCGATGGCGGAGGAAATGTCTGGATCGCGAATACCGCTGTTTCCGGCGGCTCACCGGGCGGCGTAACCGAGTTTCTCGGCGCCGCCGCGCCGGTCATCACGCCCGTCCTCGGTCCGCCTTCTGCGCCCGCGGTTCCAACACCGTAGGCTTGAAAGCATCGCGCCTGCCGCGACGCTAACTTGCCTGTGTGGCCGTCCCTCTCAAGAAAGTAGCCAGCAGGTACTCGTCGACCAGGGCCTCCGATGCGATCTCCTGGTATCGCGAGTTTGTACAAATGAAGCGGCTTTGCCCGAAGGCTTACGGGCGATTCGCAGGGGCGACTATCGGTTCCGACTGCTTCGCTGCTCGTATCCAAGCGGCTTGAGCCCGAGCAGCGCAGGGGGCAGGAGCGTCACCCTCGAAAAACCGCCATCCGGACGCAACACGAAGACCCCGGGCGTGCAGTCGGCCGTCCTGGCGGAGTACTCGGCCTCGTCACATCCTTGTGAAAGCCGCGCAACTACGTGTCCACTGGAATCGACCAGCTCAAAAGAGCGCGCCCGTGACACGTCACGAGCATCGCTCGCCCCAAGCGCCGCCATGGCGATAAAGGCGCTCACCATCGTTAAGACGGCGGATTTCATTTTGCGGTTCGATCGCTCAAGACTTGCTATACGCTCGGCGAAAAAGGCGTCCCTTTCTTCGGTCATACTTCGCTCCCGCTTCGAGGTGTTCTTCAGGAATCTGCCGCTCGATGCCGTCGCATGCATCTGTGAGGCAACCGCATCCGTGACCGGCCTCACTCTATGAACGGGGACGGGAAGATTTCTTGCAGAGAAAATTACCTGGAGGTCCAGGTCGTACCGCCGTCAGTGGTGACATATTCCGCGCCGCTATCGGTGGCCACTTCGGCGACGCTGGCGCTCTGCGCGACAACGGCCACCAGATCGCGTGTGGTCGGAGCGCCAAGAATTTGCCAATGGTTTCCGTCGACGCTTCGCATGACGGTGCCTCCGCGCCCGACCACCCAACATAGCCGTGACGACAGCGCACTCCCCGCCGTCAGGTCCTGGGAGATGCCGCTCTGCTGGAGATGGATGCCACTTGGATCGCGCCGAACGATCGCGCCGCCTCGGCCGATCAGCCACTCGGCCGAGTGATCCGGTGGCGTGATAGTCCGGACATCCACCGAATCCGGCGCAGCCGAGCCTCGCGTCGAAAGTGTCGCTTCAAACCGGCCGACTCCCCCGACCGACGAAGCGGCCGCAGGCGTAGAACTGGCCGCATCAATTTGCTGCGCATCAGGGGCCGAGTTCATCGACGCAATTCTCTGAACTGTCACCTGGGCCCGCGGTCGCCAAAACGGATGCGCGATCGCGACGATCGCCAACGTCCCGGCTATCGCAGGCGCCAGGAACCGAAGCTCGAGCAATGAGCGCCAGCCGCGCGCATAGTCGGTTGCCCGCTCCGGTTCTTCCGCAAGTGCAACGGACGCGAGAATCGACTGGCAGCGCGAACAGTTCGATAGATGAACATCGAGCCGGGCCAGCTCCTCCCCGCCCAGAGAGCGATCATACCACGCGGCAAGCGTGGTCGCGGAAGGACACTCCGACGCACCGGATGTGCTGGTCTGCGCCAGCGAGCGGCTCAGAATCTGCTCCAGCATTTGTCGGCGTATCGCCCTCAATCGAGTACTCCCCGGACCGAAACCATGCGGTGCTCTGCCAAAGAAGTATTCACCCTGCCTCTCGCAAGAGACGTCCCAAATCGATCGGCAGGGCTTCCACCGCATAGTCGTAGCAAAGCCGGATCTGCTGGCGGCTCAGCCGGTGCCGGCTCACCAGCGCGTGTTCGATCTCACGCCGCAAGGCGCGGCGAGTGCGCTCCAGGTAACGCGAGACCCCGGATTCACTTTCGCCCATTATCTTTGCAATCTCGCGCAGCTTCAGCCCGTGCCGGTAGTAGTAGCCAAGCCGCATCCGATCGCGGGGATCGAGGGCCCCGATCGCGTGATCAAGCTCGGCGCCAATCGCTTCCAGGTATCGATCACGGTCCGGCTCAGATTGCTCATCCGATGCAGGATCGGCAACTTCATGGGTATCGTCGATCGGGAGCATTCGCTGCGCCTCGCGCATCGAATCGACGTGACGTTGGGCGATCACGGCCTTGAGCCAGGTCTTCAGCGAGCTGCGGCCCTGGAAATAGTCCAGCAGCGAACGTCGCCGGCCTTCCCTGACCTCGATGCCATAGAGCTCAGCATAAAGTGAATCCGCCAACTCTCGTGCGCGCGCGTCGTCGGCAGCCATCGCGCGCGCAGCTCCGTACAATACCGGCCGGTATTCGCGCACCAAATGCTCCCAGGCGGATGCAATGCCTTCGCGGCATGCAAGAGCCAGCGCCAGGTCGGCGACCCGGAGCACTTCAATTGCGGCAGCGGGATCGTCGCCCGCCTTGGAATCGACAATCGATCCGTAGATCGCTTTAGCGAAAACTCGCAGCGGCAGATTCCATCCAGCCGCACCCGATTTCTCATAGGCGCGGTTGATCAGAATGGCATGGCGCGCCGTGAATTGTTCGAAATCCAGTTGCACGCAATCCGTATGTTACCGATATTGCTGGTTCTGTCGGAAGTCCGATAATCGAGCGCTGTGCCCCGGCTTGATTCTGCCGATCAAGCGGAAGCCGGGCGATTTTTCACCGGTAGATGCCCCACCGAGCCCATCCTATACTGCGCCGACCTGGTTTAAGGAGACGCGATCCGATGTTTGAGCGGCAGCGGAACCATCACACCACGCGAATCGGCGAACGTGCGTTGCTTCTCATCCTCCTGCTCTGCCTGCCCGGATGTGGCGGCGGCTCGAGCAGCGAAGGACCGCCTCCGGGCCTGCCCAATTTCATCGTATGCAAGAGCACCTACGCGCTGTGTACGAGCGCGATCTGCTCGCCGATTCCCGGCAACCCCAACCAGGTGTCATGTCCATGCACCGTTGAGACCGGCTATTCCGCGGGCCTGAGTCCGTGCCAGCCGATAACCGTTACCCCTCAAGGACTCCAGATAGTCTCCCGCTATTTCCCGCTCCGAAGTTACGCCGTATGCACTAACTCCAATCCTTGGGCGGCCTGCCTGGATCAGCCGTGTATAGTGGATCCCGTCATCTCCTCATACGCTACCTGCACCTGCGATCTTGTGTCCGGCCAAGGTCCGTACATCGTCCAGAACGCGCTGGAGCAGTACAATTCGAATTCCTGCAGTCAGCAATCAATTTCGTCGGCGACCTTGACCGGCGCAGAGCAACTCACCGAGTTCCTGAAGTTCAATCCCCACCTGCATCCGTACAAGGTGAAGGTATTCAACGGAGAGTAGGCCTGCGTACCTGGATCGGCCACTTGAAGATAGGAGCCAGGTCGATGTGCGCCGAAACATCTACCCCAAACGGACGTTCCGAAGCACCGGCGTTGCGTTTACAACGGATTCTGCTCTATCCATTTCTGAGCGAGGTCGACCATGGCCCAGGAGCCTTACGTACTCATCACCGCTGACACGCA
>DATJWT010000145.1:0-7936 GCA_035500975.1 Binataceae bacterium (SeqCode) | reverse complement strand
GACGATTCGCCATTCGATCTGGAGATGCGTCTTGCCGCTGGCGATGTCCTGGTACGAATCGGGGGTGAAGTAACGATAGAAAAAATGATCCACCTCGGGAGGGATGCTGCCGGTCTCCGTCACGTTCATCGCATCGGCGATTGGATCCGGCGCGACCTTCCCGTCGAGCCAGGCGTTGACGCTGACGATGCCATCCACGGCAGGGATCTTGCCGAAATTCTTGTACTGGATCGCGACATACGGTTTCTGGCTGCCCGTATCCTCGAACTCCAGCTTCGCGATGCCCATGAAGGGGCGGTCCGCCGTGGCAAACACCAGGCTGGTGATGGTGGCCGTGCGCCAGGTGGCGAATGCGCTGAAGCCGGTCGCGACTACCATCAGGAACGCCATGAAGTCGGCGAAACCGATCGCGCGGGAGACGCGGCGTTCTTCCTCGCGCTCGCGCCGGCGCTCGCGCACGAGTTCGCGCTCGACGCGCTCCTCGTGTCCGAGTTCCTGGGCTTCAGAACGCTGCTCAGCCATCGGCCTCCCCCCTTTTAGCGCCGCTCCGCAATCAGTGCGAGTCCGGCGCAAGGAACCACAGCACGCTGAGAGGTGGAAGCTCGATCGAAATGGAATGGCTGAACCGGCGGTAGCGCACCGGCTGCGATTGGACTCCGCCCAGGTTGCCGATGTTGCTGCCGCCGTAGATGGCCGCGTCGCTATTGAAAATCTCGCGATAGAATCCGGGGCGCGGCACTCCGATGCGGAAATTCCTGCGCTCCACCGGCGAGAAATTGCCGACGCATACCAGCGTGCGGGCGCTCGACGGCGCGATGCGCATGAAGGCGACCATGTTGTCATTCGCCGCATCCGCATCGATCCATTCGAAGCCCGGCGGCTCGAGATCCCCTTCCCATAACGCCGGCTCCTCGCGGTAGATGCGATTCAGGTCGCGCACCAGCGCGCGCACCCCGCGATGCGATTCGTATTCGAGCAGGTGCCAGTCGAGGCTCGAATCGTGATCCCATTCGTGCCACTGCCCAATCTCGTTGCCCATGAAGAGATGCTTCTTGCCGGGACGCGCCCACATGTACGCGTAGAGCGCGCGCAGGTTGGCGAACTGATGGTGCATCGGGCCCGGCATCTTGGCGAGCATCGCGCGCTTCCCGTGCACGACCTCATCGTGTGAAAGCGGCAGCACGAAATTCTCGCTCCACGCATAGAGCATCCCGAAACTCAGGTTGCGGTGATGCCATTTGCGATAGATCGCATCGAGCGAGAAGTACTCCAGCGTATCGTGCATCCAGCCCATGTCCCACTTGAGCCCGAATCCGAGGCCGCCCATGAAGGTGGGACGGCTGACCCCCGGCCACGCCGTGGACTCCTCGGCGATCATCATGATGCCGGGATTCTGTGCGTAGCACTGCTCGTTCATCGAGCGCAGGAAGCCGATCGCTTCCAGGTTCTCGCGGCCGCCATATGCGTTGGGAATCCATTCTCCCGAACGCCGCCCGTAGTCGCGATAGATCATCGATGCGACCGCGTCGACGCGCAGCCCGTCGGCGTGGAACTCGCCCAGCCAGTAGAGCGCGCTGGCGATCAGGAAGCTGCGCACCTCGTTGCGGCCGTAATTGAAGATGTACGTGCCCCAGTCCGGATGGTCCCCGAGACGCGGATCCTCGTGTTCGTACAGCGCGGTGCCGTCGAAGCGTCCCAGGCTGAATTCATCCTTGGGGAAATGCGCGGGCACCCAGTCGAGAATCACGCCGATACCGCGGCGATGGAATTCATCGATCATGAAGCGCAAGTCGTCGGGCGTACCGTAGCGCGCGGTCGGCGCGAAATAGCCGCTGACCTGGTAACCCCACGAACCGGTGAATGGATGCTCCATCAGCGGCAGGAACTCGACGTGCGTGAAGCCCATCTCCTGCACGTAATCGCCAAGCTGCGCCGCCAGCTCGCGATAGTTAAGCGGGCGATTCCCTTCCTCCGGCACGCGACGCCATGAACCGGGATGGACTTCGTAAATCGAGATGGGCGCCTTGAGCGGGTTGCGGCTCGCGCGCGCCTCCATCCAGCCCGCATCGCGGAATTCGTACCGCGATTTCTGCACGACCGAGGCGGTCGCGGGCGGCATCTCCATCCGCATCGCGAACGGGTCGCTCTTGAGCAGCAGGTTGCCGTTGCGGGTGCGAATTTCAAACTTGTAGATGGCGCCCGGCTCGAGATCGGGAACGAACAATTCCCACACCCCGGAATTGCCGAGCACGCGCATCATGTTGAGCCGCCCGTCCCATCGATTGAAGCTGCCCACCACGCTCACGCTGATCGCGTTGGGCGCCCACACCGCGAACGCCACCCCGGCGATGCCGTTCTGCTCCATGACATGCGCGCCGAGACGATCCCACGCGCGCTGATGCTTCTGTTCGCCCCACAGATGGAGATCGAGGTCGCCCAGCGTGGGCAAGAAGCAATAAGGGTCGCGGAGGATCATCACGGTTCCGTCATCGCGATGAATCTCGAGGCGATAGGGAAACACCTCGGTGCGGCCGGAGACTGCGACTTCGAAGAGACCCTCGTCGACCTGCTTCATTTCGATGCGTGAGGTGCCGTCAAAAAGCAGGAACATCCTGGCCGCATCCGGACGATAGGCGCGCACCGTGATGCCATCGCGGCCCGGATGAGCTCCGAGTATCGAATGCGGATCGGGATGTTGCAGCGCGAGCAGCCGGTCGAGGTCGCGGCTATGCGCCGAAGGAGGCGTAATTTTGCTGGTCAGTGCCATGTTCAAGCTACCGGCGCTGCGGTCGGCATCGCCATCAAGTCTAGACTATATGAATAGCGTCCGCATCGCTGGGTAGAATCCGTGCAGGGGCGAAAATTCGCAGAAAAATCAAAAGAGAACCGAGGCAATAGAGGGGGTGACTGCGATGGCAATCGAGATCCGACCGTTCAGTCAGCTTCCGAACGGATAGCGCGGCGGATCGCTCGATGGACGCCAACCCAAATCGAAGCATGCGTCAGTTTTCAAAACGCCTGCGCGAGAGTGCTGCCTTCATTTTGCACCCGACCCCGCCGTTTCACTTCGATGGTACCGTCTACAAGCCTTCGCACTTCCCGTCGCCGCTGGAGGTCTGGGAACCGGGCCGATATTGGCACTCGTTGCGTCTTAGAAATGGACTATACGGAGTCCGTCTTAGCGACTTGGGAACCGCAGCGAAGCCCGCGGTGGGCGTGACGATTTTCTCCGAACAAGACATCACCGGCACGGAATCGGAGATGATTCGCGACGAAGTGGTATGGCGATTCGATTTGATTGTCGACCTGCGGGAATTCCTGCGAGCGGGACAAAACGATCCGCGGTTTCGCAAGGCGTTCCGTAGCCTGCGTGGAATGAGGGCTTCGTGTCCTTACAGTCTCTACGAATTGGTCATCATATGTGTGCTGCTGCAGAACGCGACGGTGAGGCGCACGGTTCAGATGACGAGTGCCCTCCTCGATGCGTTTGGAACCGAACTGCGATTTGATTCGAGACGCGTGTTCGCGATGTGGCGACCCGCAGACCTCGACAATGTTTCGGAAGCTGAACTGCGCGCGCTCAAGATCGGTTACAGGGTGCGCATGCTGAAGCGGCTCTCGCAGGACTTCGCTCGCGGCGCGGTGGACGAGTTCAGGCTGCGCACGCTCGACCTGGACAGCGCGAAGAAGGAGCTGATGAAGCTCTATGGGGTTGGGCCGGAAACGGCGCGCATTCTGATGTATAGCGCGTGCCACCAAAGCCATCCTTTGCTTCACATCGCTCCATGGCAGCAGAAGATTTATTCGCGCCTCTTCTACGACAAGCCCCTCGTACCGGCGCGAAGGATCCTCCGCGACCTCAACGACAAGTTCAGAGACCGGGCGAGCCTTGCGGTCGACTATGCCTGGGAAGACCTGTTCTGGCGCCATCGCCGCAAGCCGATCGATTGGTTGCAGAAGGAGATCAGGTTGTGAACCGCCGGCCGCCGGCTCAACCTACTCTCGTTGCATGAAGTGAGGTGGGCATATGGAATCGCAACAAACTCCTCCCCAGAACGCATTCGACCCGATGATGGGGCAGCTCGAAGTTATCGAGCCCGGGCTTGCGATGTTTCACGGCTTCGCCAACGTCGCGTTCGCATACGGACGCGGCGACATGATCGCCGTCGATACCAGCTCGCGGCAGATGGGTGCGCGGGCGATCGAGGCGATCCGCAAGGTCACCGACGAACCCGTCACACTGATTGTGTATACGCACGGCCATGCCGATCACGCGTTCGGCACCGCCGCGTTCATCAAGGATGCCGCCGTGCGCGGCTATCCTCGCCCGCGGATCTGGGCGCACGAGGATGTGACCGGAAGATTCCGCCGCTATGCCCTCACCGAAGCGTGGCAGGGGCACATCAACCGGCTGCAATTCGCAATCGACACTCCCCCCGGGATGTTCTCGCGCGAGGCCCACATCGAGCCCGACCTCTACTATCGCGGCTCGCAGATGCTCGAGCTGATGGGCGAGGCTATCGAGCTGCATCACGCGATGGGCGAAACGGACGACGCCACCTGGGTGTGGATGCCGCTGCGGCGGGCCGCGATGGTCGGCGATCTGATAGTTTCCTCGCTTCCCAACACCGGCAACCCGAACAAGGTGCAGCGCTACACTCTCGAATGGGCGCAGGCTCTCGAGCGAATCGCTGCCCGCAAGCCGCGCTACGTCCTGCCGGGCCATGGGCCGGCGTATCGCGGAGAGGAGACCTGCCAGGAAGTTTTGATCGAGACCGCTCGCGCGCTTCGCTTCATCCACGATGAAGTCCTCAAGCGATTGAACGCGGGACAGTGGCCAATCGAAATCGTCGAAGCCAATATCAAGCTTCCCCCCGAACTCGCATCGAAGCCGTTCCTCGCGCCTATCTATGGATGTACTCCGTTCGTGGTCCGCGATGTGATCAGGCGCTACGCGGGATGGTGGTCCGGAGAACCATCGCAGCTTTTCCCCGCGCGCCGCACCGACCACGCCAACGACATCATTGCGCTGTGCGGTCGAGAGGCTCTCCTCAAGCGCGCAAGTGAGTTGAAAGAGTCGGGCGAACTCAAGCGCGCGCTCGCGCTGGCCGAAATTCTGGCCGATGCGGCCCCGGAGGATTCCCAGGCGACTTCACTGAACGCGGACATCCTCAACGCGATGGCCGCGGCCGAGCCCTCGTTCATTGCGCGAAACCTGCTCCGGGGAGCCGCCCGCCAGCACTCAAAGTGATCGCCGGCTGCGTTCCTAACTTCTCCCCGTGCTGAGAGGACGGCCCGCATTCTTTTCTGGGCCGGTGGCCGGGTGAGGGACCGCTCTCAGCGCGAAGCGAAGCTCGCGCGATCAAGGAATTCTGTTCCGTATCTTCCAGAGTTTCGATTGGGATGTCAGCAAACATTAAGCGAAAAAGACCCGGTGGCTGTCTCGGCTTCGTCTGTCCCACCTTCCTCTGAATGGGAAGTACGTTTCCCAGGATTTCCCACTCGCCTGAACAAACCAGCGCAAATCCTCAAGTCCCAGGTGGGCACGGATTATGAATTAGCTCTCTGCATGGCGAAGGGGTTTTTCGGGACGACCCGGAAAAGCCCCGAAGAAGGGAGCTGATTTCAATGGAAACCTCGATCACTACCGCCACCGACAACCCAAAACGCAAATATTGCAGACTGCTGGAACCGGTCCGCGATCACGAAGGTCATATCCGGTTCGCCGAGTCGGTCGAAATCGTCAAGGAGATCGACAACCTCGACCGGCACATGTACCTGGTCCGCTTCGAGGATGGGGCCACCACGTTCGTCTTTCCCCATGAAGTGGAGCTGTTGGCGTCTCCTCCGATGAAGCACGCCGCGTAGAACTAACCGCATTGCCAGACGAAGACCGCCGTCACCTGCCTAACTCCTCCCGGGCAGCGTGACGGCGGTCGACGTTATCAGCCTCGCTCTTTTCGGCCCGAATTATTTCCCGGATTTCGCGTCAAAACTGATGTCGCGGCGCCGTCGCCGGCGAAAGCGTGTCAATGCGCAAGAAATTTCTTGATCGCATGCCATGAATAGTCGATTTTCATTTGGATGCGCACCGAAGTGAGACCCGTACATGAATCGTGACCGCTTGTTGACCGTCGCCACCCTTCTCGGGGTGCTCCTGGTCGCAGCCGCAAGCGCCGTCAGCCCCTCTTCCGCGAGCAGCGGGTATTGGCACACCAGCGGTGCCCAGGTTCTCGATTCGAACAACGACCCGGTCCGCATCTCTGGCGTCAACTGGTACGGCTTCGAAACCACTGATTTCATCGCGCACGGGCTGTGGGCGCAGAGCTACCAGGACATCCTGAACACCATCAAAGGCCTGGGCTACAACGTGATTCGAATCCCGTTCTCGAACGAAATGGTGGAATCGAATCCCGTCCCGACCAACTACAACGCGGCGCTCAATCCCGACCTTAGCGGGCTCACGTCGCTGGAAATCCTCGACAAGATAGTCGCGTACGCCGGGAGTATCGGTCTGCATATCATCCTCGATGACCATCGATCGGAGGCCGGCAACAGCGCCGAAGACAACGGCCTCTGGTACACAAGCTCCTACCCGCAGAGCGCGTGGATAAACGATTGGGTGGTGATGGTTACCCGTTACAACGGCAATGCCACCGTGATCGGAGTCGACCTCCGCAATGAACCGCACAACAGCGCCAGCTGGGGCGATGGAAATGCGGCGACGGACTGGAGGCTTGCCGCGGAAACGGCAGGCAACGCGGTGCTGGCGGTCAATCCGAGCCTGCTGATCTGCGTCGAGGGAATCCAAACCTACAACGGCGACTCCGATTGGTGGGGCGGCAACCTCGAAGGAGCAGGTTCATTCCCTGTCGTTCTCAACGTGCCGAACCGCGTCGTCTACTCGGCGCACGACTACGGGCCCAATCTATCCGGTCAGCCGTGGTTCAACGGCAGCACAACCTATTCGAGCCTGGTCGCGACCTGGACGAAATTCTGGGGCTACCTGGCCCTCGATGGCACCGCGCCGGTGTGGGTCGGAGAGTTCGGCAGCACCAACACCGACAGCGATTTGCAGAGTTCCGTCGCAGGCTCACAGGGACAATGGTTCCGGGGACTCGTGCGGTTTCTTGGCGCCAACTCGGAAATCAACTGGACGTACTGGGCGCTGAATGGCGAGGACAGCTACGCCCTGCTGGACAGCAACTACGATTCGCAGCCGGCCAGCGCGCTCAAGCAATCGATGCTGGCGAGTATCCAGCAGTCACCGAGCGCAAGCGGCACTCCTACTCACACCGCCACGCCGACCTCGACTCGCACAGCTACGCCCACCCCGACAGCAACCGTGACACCGACTTCGACTCCCGCACCGACCTCGACCGCGACTGCGGCGCCGACGCCCTCTCCCACTCCGACCCCGGTTCCCTACTTCACTGTCAGCGTGACGACGATTAAGGGATCGGTCGTTCAAGGCGGGACAGCCAATTACAACGTGACCATCACGCGGAACAACGGCTACAAGGGCGTCGTGAAATTGAGTGCGGCAGGACTGCCTCCGAACACGACCGCGACATTCTCGCCGAAATCAATCGCGCACGGCGGCGTTGCCAAATTGCATCTCGACACCCGCAAGAAAACCCCGCCGGGAATGTACACCGTGCAAGTGAACGGAACGTCGAGCAACACACCCGGCGCCGCGCTCATCAGCAGCGCATCGGCCGGCATCGATGTTCTTCCCAAGCCGAAATGAATTGCCCCGACTCAAACTGACGACGCCGCGGACGCTCCTATCACAGTCTCCCACGACATCGGTCTTGAGCCTGGCCGACTACGCCGGCATCGACGCCAGACCTTCCGGTTGCGCGACTTTGTCCGGTTTGCGGCCGGCCGCAAGTGGAACTGAACCGGGCTTGCGCTGGAATGGATCCACCAACCC
>DATJWT010000144.1:0-8782 GCA_035500975.1 Binataceae bacterium (SeqCode) | reverse complement strand
ATCACTCGACTCGACCAAGCGGTCAGTCCTGATTTGACACTGCATCGAGCGAGAATTAGCCTCAAGCCTTCGGTTGACTAAAGCGATGGAACGACAGGCACGGCGCGAGCAGGTTCTTCGCCACGCAAAGCGCATTTTTGCCCGCAAGGGCTACCACCGCACCAATGTCGCGGACATCATCGGACGTGCGCGGATCGCGCGCGGCACCTTCTATCTATATTTCCAGAACAAGAAGGACCTCTTCGAGGAATTGCTCGAGCAGGTCTTAACCGAACTCTCCGCGCGGATCTTGCGCCTGAAGGTCGGCCCCGACAGCCCCAATCCGGTTGAACAACTCCGTGCCAACCTCCGCCGCGTCGTCAGCTATGTACTCGAGGAGCGCGAACTTACCGATATCCTCCTGAACCATTCGACCGGCTTCGATCGCGATCTCGATCTCAAGATTCTCAACTTCTATGATCGTATCGCGGCGCTCATTCAGCGCTCGCTCGACCTCGGCATCGAGATGCAGCTCGTCCGTGTGACCGATACGCGCGCCATCGCCTACAGCATCCTCGGCGCCATCAAGGAGGTCATCGGATTGCTGTCCCGGGGCGGCGATGCCGACGCGGAAACGCTCGTGGAATCAGTCCTCGATTTCGGCCTCCGCGGCGTAGCTCGCCCGGAGCTGTTGGAGGCTGTCGAACAGGGTCGCCGGGAGCAGAATGGAACCGCCTCTTTTCTTGGGCCCGAGGTAGAATGACATGTCAGTTCCTCGCTCCCACACCAATCGAAACGGCCGCACAAAATCATTGCCCGGAGTGGCCTTTTATTGCCTCGAGGGTGTCCTGTCCGCCGTCGGCGCCGGCAACGCTGTCTCCTTCATTCTGTCCAATATCGGCGAGATCCACCTCCGCCTCCTTAACCTCGCTTCGTTCGCGGCTCGCGTTCCGGGCGCCTGGCTCCTGGATGATCCGAAACATCGGAGCGAACGCCTCTACGAATCGCTCAAGGGCATTTCCATCGATCGGCTCGTCGAATTGGGCATCGAGTATTGCGACCGGGTGCTGAAGAAGAGCCTCTTCCCGGCCGCCGTTGAGTTGATTGAGGCGAACCGCGGCATCGGACTCCAACCGGTGCTGATCAGCGAGTCTCCCGATTTCGTCGTTGTGCCGCTCTGCCGCCATCTCGGAATCGAACACTTCGCCGCCAATCGTTTGATCGTCGCGAAGGCGCGCGCCACCGGCCGGCTTGCAACCTGTATGGTCGCCGAGTCCCGCGCTGATTGGTGTGTCGCGTTCGCCGCGCAACGCAATCTCGACCCGCGTGCCTGCTGGGCATACGCGAACTCGTATTCCGACTTGTCGTTGCTCTCGGCGCTGGGCCATCCGGTCGCCGCAAACCCGGACCGCAAACTCCGGGCGGCAGCGATGAATCGTCAGTGGCCGATTTTGACCTTCGACCACTCCGAACACGCGGCCTCGAAAGCTCTGTCTGCCAATGTTCTGGAATTCTCGAGGAGGCGAGCCGATGGCGCGGGCTGAAGCGAAGCTCAAGGAACTCAAGCCTGCCGACCTGAAGCAGCAGGTCGCGGCGCGGCGCGACCTCGTCGTTACGATCAATCGCCGCTCCGAAGAAAGATTGATCGCGTGCGGAGAGGAATTCCTCTACCAGAAGCTCCCGGTGGGCACGCGCGTGATCTATCCGCCGCCTCCGCTCGATGAACTGGCCGATACCGACCAGGCCATTCGCTACGCCCTGCTTCGCCCGGAAAATTGCGACCCCTTGTTCGCGCAGCTCAGTCCCAACCTGCGCGTCACGATCGCGATCGACGACCTTTGCGCCCCCCTTCCCCAGATGCGCCGTCCCGACGTCCGTGAACGCATCCTGACCGCGATTCTCCAGACACTGGGTGACTACGGAGTGGACGACGTCCACCTGGTTCTTGCGACCGGCCTGCGGCGCCACCTCACGGAAAGCGAGCTTCGCCGCATCGTCGGCGACAGGATTTTCAAAGCCTTCTGGCCCGATCGGCTCTACAACTTTGATGCGGAGAACAGAGCCGAGCTGGTCGGACTCGGCAAAACCGACCGCAACGAAGAGGTCTGGGTATCGCGCCGCGCCGCCGAATCTGACCTCTTTATCAACATCGGCCTCCGCCAGGCTTCCTCCGACGCGGCTCGCGCACCCGGCCTCGGACTGACTCCGTATCAAACTCTCCGCCATCTCAGTGCGGAAGGCAGCGCCGAACGGATCTCCGCGTTCATCGGCGAGCACCTGAACCTCTTCGCGGTCGAAGCAACCGTGAACAATCGGATGTACGGTCCGGCGCTCGACTTCCTGCACAAGAACGAAGACATGTTCAACGACTGGGATCGCACGCGGCTCAAAGGGCTGCGCTGGGCCCAGGAAAACATCAGCAACGCGCTTCGCCGCAATCTAACCCGTCAGTACTCGGCGCCCTATGGTCTGACGGGCGTCTGGGCCGGCCGCGCCGCGGCCGTCCGCCAGAAAGCTGCCGCACGCGCCTTTCAGCAGCACGCCGTACCTGTCACCGGCCAGACCGACATCCTGATCGTCGGCGTTCCCGCCGTCGGTCCCTACAACGTCAACTCGATCATGAACCCCATTCTCGTGCAGGCCGCCGCCCTCGGCGATCTGCTCGGACTGCATCGCGGCAAGCCGCTCGTGCGCGAAGGCGGCACTCTCATTCTCTGTCATCCGCTCCGCGATGAGTTCCATCCAGAGCATCATCCGAGTTACATCGAATTCTTTCATCGCTGCCTCGCCGAGAGCCGCGATGCGGGCGGGTTCGAGGCCGAGTTCGCACGTAACCCGACCTACATACATATGTATCGATACGGTCATGCCTATCACGGCGTGCATCCGTTCCACGCCTGGCGCGAGGGCGAAGCCGCGCGCCGGCACGTCGGCCGAGTAATCGCGGCCGGATGCGAGGAGCATCATGTCGCTGCTCGCCTCGGATGGGATGCGGCGGACACACTCGATGAAGCCATAGCGCTGGCCACCTCCGACCTCGGCCATTCCTCCACGATCACTTACCTGCATGCGCCGCCCGCGGTTATCGCCGATGTCGAATAGGCGCGCGGGAACGCACGGGCGAGTATCGCCGCCGATGCCCCCGCTTGAGCAGGTCTTTCGCCGCAAGAAGATCCTCATCACCGGCGGCACCGGATTCCTCGGCAAGGTCTTCCTCTTCCTGATGCTCCGGCATCATCCGGAACTCGAGCGTATCTACCTTCTCGTGCGCGGCGATCAACGCGGCAGCCTGAACCGCTTCCGCCGCGAGATTCTGGAATCTCCGGTGTTGAATCCGCTGCGCGAGCACCTCGGCGCTCGCTGCGATCGCTACCTCGAAGACAAAATCTCCGTCGTCGCCGGCGATATAACCACTCCCGGCCTGCTTGCTGACGGCGTAGAGCCTTTCAAGCCGGGGAGCCTCGATGCGGTCGTCAACAGCGCCGGGCTCGTCAACTTCGAGGCCTCGCTCGCCAAGGCCCTCGAGGTGAACACTCTCGGCGTCGCCAACGTCATCGAGTTCTGCCGCAAGACCGGCGCGGCGCTGCTGCACATTTCAACCTGCTACACGGCGGGCATCGCCGATGGGCACCGCTTCGAGGACGATCTCCCTGAAAACTGGTGTCCGACCGGCAAGCCCGGTTTCACCGTCGAACAGGAAATTCAGGATGCCCTCGCGGCGATCGAACGGGTCGAGACCGAATCGCACGATCGCGCGCGTAAAGCCGCGTTGTACGAACACGCGGACAACGGCGAACCCGTCAACGATGAACCGCGCGCCATCGAGCATCGTCGCAAACAGTGGATCGAAGAGCAGCTCAAGGACGTCGGCAGGCAGCGCGCGCAGGGCTGGGGATGGCCCAACACTTACAGCTTCACCAAAAGCCTCGGCGAGCAGTTGGTCCTCGCCGCTCGCGACAATCTCGATGTCACCGTGGTGCGGCCTTCGGTCATCGAGGGCGCGCTGGTCGATCCGTCGCCCGGATGGAACCAGGGCGTCAATACCAGTGCTCCCCTCACCTACCTGGCAAAACGCGGCTTCCGCCACTATCCCGCCAAATTTGAACTAACTTTGGATGTCATCCCGGTGGACACCGTCGCTCACGGGATGGTCGCGATTCTCGGCGCGCTCATCGCCAAACGTCACAAGCCGGTCTACCAGCTGTGCACGTCGGATCGAAATCCACTCCCTATGCGGCGGCTGGTAGAGCTGACCGGCCTCGCCAATCGCCGCGAACACGGCCAGGACAAGGGCGAGACCGGCTGGCTCGCGCGCCATCTCGAAGCGACCGCAGTCTCGGAACAGAGCTACAAGCTCGCGATTGAAGTGCTGCCGCCGATGCTCAAGCGCGCCATGCAACTCGTTCGCGACATCAACCCCGGCGCGGCTCGCCGCCTACGCTCGGTCGAGGCGCGAATCGATTCGATCAACGAGCTCGGGGAATTCGCCAAAAGCCTCGTCGATGTCTACCGCCCCTACATCCTTCAACTGACCTACACCTTTCACGCGACCAACGTGCGCGCGCTCTACGCTTCCCTGCGCCCTGCCGATGCGGCCACGCATCCGTTTCGCCCCGAAGAAATCGACTGGCGCCACTATTGGGTCGATGTCCACGTACCCGGCCTGCGCAAGCACATCTACCCGCAGCTCGACCTGCATACGCGCGCCCGCACGCGCCTTCCCCGCTTCCGTAACCTCATCGATCTCGTCGAGCGCGCTGCAGATCGCTATGGCTCCGCCGATGCGCTCGTTTCGCTGACTTCGTCCGGCGCGAAGACCTCTCTCACCTATCGCGAGCTCCACGACCTCGCGCGACGCGCCGGCATCCTGCTGGCCCAGCGCGGCATCAAGCCCGGCGATCGCGTTCTGCTCATCGCGGAAAACTCGCCCGATTGGGTGATCGCGTATTTTGCGATCCTGTTTGCCGGTGCGGTTGCGGTCCCCCTCGATCACCTGGTGTCGCCCGACGAGCTCGCCCCCGCGTGCCGCATCGCCGAGCCTTCCGGGGCTTTGCTCTCCTCGGCCGCCGCGCTGCGCCTCGGTGGAAGTCTCCGCGAGACCGCCGGCGAAATAGCCCGGATCGATCTCGCTGAACTGTCGCGGCCCTTCGTCCTGAATCGCAACGTCCCCGAACTTCCGCAACCCGATCGCAAATCTCTCGCATCTATCTTGTTCACTTCCGGCACCACCGACGCACCCAAGGGCGTGATGCTGACGCATGGCAACTTCGTTTCTGAAATCGGGATGATCTCCCGCGTCTTCTCGATCTCCGGCGAGGACACCCTGCTTTCCCTCTTGCCGCTTCACCACACCTTCGAATTCACCTGCGGCATGCTGCTCCCGCTCGCGAGCGGCGCATCGATCGCGTACCCCGCGCAGTTCGACTCTCGCGAGCTTTCAAGGATCATGGCCGAGGTTCGCCCCACCGCGCTCATCGGTGTGCCCGCGCTGTGGGAGGCGATCCACCGCCGCATCATGGACGATATAGAAAGCCGCGGGCCGTTCTTCGCCGCGGGCTTCGGACAGTTGCGCAAACTCAATCGCCGCCTCGATGACGAATCCGGCATCAATCTTGGCTCTCTACTGTTTCGCCAGGCTCGCCGTGCCCTCGGTGGCAGGCTCCGGCTGGCCGTGAGCGGAGGCTCACCGCTGCCACGCCGCGTGGCGGAATTCTTCAACGAGATTGGAATTCGATTGGTCGAAGGCTATGGCCTGACTGAAGCCGCGCCGGTCCTGAGCGTCGCGAATCCCGAAGAACCTCTCGCGATCGGCTCGGTCGGGCAGCCCCTGAACGGCATCGAGCTGCGGCTCGATGGCGAAACCAACGGCATCGGCGAGATCGTCGCGCGCGGCCCCAACGTGATGGCAGGTTACTATCGCAACCCGGCCGCTACCGACCTGGTCCTGCGCGACGGATGGCTTCACACGGGCGACCTCGGCCGCTTCGATGACCGCGGGATGCTCCATATCGTCGGCCGCGCCCGCGAAACCATCGTCGACTCCGGCGGCAACAGCATCTACATCGAGGAACTCGAAGAAGCCTACGGACATTCGCCGCATCTCAAGGAAATCGCCGTCGTCGGCTTGAACGTCGGCGGCAGCGAGCGCGTTGCCGCCCTCGCCGTCCCGGCGTATGGGCGCGGCGAGAGCAGGCGCGCGGCGGAAGATGGCTTGCGGGCGGACCTCGACAAGATCGCAAGCGGGCTCAGTCCCCACAAGCGAATTCGCATCCTTCGCTTCACCGACGTGGAGCTGCCGCGAACCAGCACTCGCAAAATCAAGCGCAACGAAGTCGCCGCGATCCTGCGCCGGATGCTCGAAAGCGATGAAGCCCGGCCCGTCGTGGCGGACGGAGTCGAGATGGAGCCGTGGCTCGCCGATGCGCTCGCGCAGGTGTCCAGCCAGGCCGCGACCATCGCGCCGTCGACGCGATTGATCGAAGACCTCGGTCTGGATTCACTCGCGATGGCCGAGCTTGCCGAGCACATCGCCGCGCATACCGGTCGCGAAATCGTGCGCGAAGAGATGACCGATGCGCGCACCGTCGCGGACCTGCAGCGCCTTGCCGCCACCGGTACTTCCACGCACGGGTCGCGCCTTCCTTCCTATGCGCGCTTCGCGGAGCCCTACACGCCCCGCCTGCCGGAGCGCATCAGGAGTCTGACCCGGTCCGCGGCGCGGCAGGCGCAGCGCACGATTATCGAGAGCTGGCTCAAGCCGCGAATCCTCGGCCGCGGCAATATCCCGGCCAATCGCAACCTGATGGTCGTGGCGAATCTCTCCAGCCACCTGGATTTCGGACTCGTCAGCTATGCGCTCGGCCCGATGGGCGACGATCTCGTCGTGCTCGCCGCCAAGGACTATTTCTTCAACACCTCTCTGCGACGCTTTCTATCGACCAACTTCGCCTCGCTGATTCCGCTCGATCGTGAAGGGTCGCAGTTGTACTCGCTCGACGACGCCCTGCGGCAACTCGGCGCCGGCAAGAGCGTGTTGATGTTCCCCGAAGGCACGCGCTCCGCCGATGGCGCCATCCACGAGTTCAAGAGCGGCGCGGGCTACCTGGCGCTGCGCAGCGGATGCGACGTGCTGCCAATCCAGATTCGCGGCACTCATGAGGTACTCGGCAAGGGCAGTCTGGTCCCGCGCCATCACCAGGTGGAGGTCCGAATCGGCAACGTGATCAGCGCCGAGAAGCTGCGTGCGATTAGCGAGGATGCGGAAGGCACGGGAGCGTATCGCAAGCTCGCCGACTACATGCGCGACGCGGTCGTCGCGATCGGCACCCGCAAGGCCGCCTTCCCGGCCCCGAGACCATCCGCAAGCGAAGGCCCGATCCAACGCTCCGCCGCGGCGCCCCGACAACGCCGCACCCACCGCAACCCCTAACCCCTCTCTTTCTGAAAAAAATGGCACGGGCTTGAGCCTGCGCTTTTCGAATCCGAATCGATCCTCTTTTCGTCTGCAACCTGCCTATGATCCCCTCGTATTCATCTTCATGCGCATCCTTCGCCTAACCGCCCCGCTTTTCCTCTTTTTCTTCCTCCTCGCCGCCCCCGCCTATGCCTGGGACAGCACCACCCATCGCTTGATCACCCGCCTCGCCATCAATGCGCTCCCGGCTTCGCCCCTGAAAACCGCCCTGCTCCGCAACGAGCGCCTCGTCGAGAAGCACTCCGTGGAACCCGACTTTCTCCTGAAAGAGCGCTATGGGCACGCGGAAGAAATCCGCCACTACATCGATCTGGAGGTCTTCAACCCCAATCCGCAAGCCGCCCTCTCCACCCTCGACCCCGATCTCGCCACCGAGCGCCGCCAGGTCGGCGAGCTGAAGCTCCAAACCGCCGGCACGCTCCCCTGGACAATCGAAGACACCGCCCAACGTCTCGCCGCCGCCCTGCGCTCAAGTGATTGCTCCGAAATCCTCGGCGAGGCCGGCTACCTCTCGCACTACGTCGGCGATGCGAGCCAGCCGCTGCACAGCACCATTCATCACGATGGCTACCGGCGCGACCGCGGCATCCACGCCCGCGTGGAGAAAGCCGTCGACGATAGCGCATCGTCAATCGCAGCTCCCGCCGCCAAAGAGGTGCAGTTGCAGACCATCACCGCCGTATGGCCAACGGCTATCGACGAAATCCGCACGGCCAACCTGCTGGTGAACGAACTCATCGAAGCCGACCGCAAGGCCCGCCGCATCTCCCGCGAAGGCCCCGCATACGACTCCGCACTCTTCGAAGCCGCCGGCCCGATGCTGACCCTACAAGTCGCCCGCGCCGCCTCCGCCCTCGCATCGATCTGGCTCTACGAATGGAAATCCGCCGGCACTCCGAGCCCATGTTCTACCCGTCGCTGACCTTTCCCGAAGTGACACAGGCTTTTGCCGGATGGCACCACACGATCTTCCAAGGCGTAGCAAGGCAATCCATCGGGACGGCGCGCGATCATCTAACCCTGAATCTCAACCCCGTCCCGTGCAGAAGCGCCAGCTCTTGCCGCCGTCTTCGCTATAAAGAATCGTTCCGAACCCAACGATCCATCCATGCTTGTCGTCGAAGAAGCGCGTCTGCAGGAGGGGCAGCGGAGTTGTAGGGAAACCCTCGATTGGGCCCCATGCGCCATTGCCCTGCACGCGCAACGCGGTCCCGTTGAGGCCGGTCGTCAGCCCACTGTCCCTGCCGTAGAGATCGATTGAGAAGAGCGGCTCGCGGGCAGGCAGCGCGACTCTCCCAGTAGCGTCGCGGGGCACCCAACCCGGCACCA
>DATJWT010000143.1:0-9813 GCA_035500975.1 Binataceae bacterium (SeqCode) | reverse complement strand
CGAACAATCGATCAGAGCCTTTTGTAAGCGTTACATATCGCTGATGTAAAAGGTCGCCGCGTTTTCCGGATTTGCACCTCTCGCTTCACGCCAATCGCGACATTTCCGCGAGTTTCTGTGTTGGCACGCACGTTGCGGAATGTCAGCGAACCTTCGAGGCCAAACCGGCAGGGTGCGTCAGGTCGAAGACCATGAACGATACAGCGGGGCTGAAATCACTTCTGAGTGTGGTCGTCTTCTCTATTGCGTTCGCGACCTTCTTGTCCGGCTGCGCAAGCCGCAGTGACGAGCGCGGCGATTTTCCCGGTGACCATCAGCACGCCACCGCGCTCTCTCCGGATCAGTGCGATGCTAACGCGCGGATCGTCGCCGCCAGCGCAGACGAAACGTCTTATCGAATCCAGCCCGGCGACGTGCTCGACGTCGACTTCTACCTGAATCCGGAATTCAACGACGAAGTCACGGTCCGGCCCGACGGCAAGGTCGCGATGCGGTTGGTCGGATCCGAGCAGGCCGCGGGGCTTACGCCGGATCAGCTCGCGAAGAATCTCGACACTGCGTACCTGACTGAACTCCGCGACCCCGGCGTGTCGGTCCACGTCAAGGACATGCCCAGCCGCGAGGTCTACGTCGAAGGCCGCGTTACCAAGCCCGGCGCGGTGCCGTTGCAGCCGGGGATGACCGCGTTGCAGGCGATCTCGGACGCGGGCGGCCTCCAGGATGACGCCGGGGACAACAAGGTCGTGCTCATTCGGCGCGACATGTGCGGCGTTCCGCACGCGATGAAGCTCGACCTGGCTTCGGCCGCGGCCAAGGATGGCTCCGACCAGGATGCTGCGCTGATGCCCAGGGACGTCATCGTGGTTCCGCGCAGCAACATCGGCAACATGGATCTGTTCGTCGCCCAGTACATCAGAAATATGCTCCCGGTCAGCCCGTACATCGGTATTCCTTTCTGACGAGCTGCATCGGGAGATTGGCGTTGGGATAGTCAAATGCGCGATATCGACTACTGGCTTGATCTGTGTATTCGACGGCGGACTCTTGTTCTCCAGGTTGCCGGCCTGGTCATGGCGCTGGCCATTCTGGGCACGGTATTGTGGCCGCCGGTCTACGAGGCAACCGCGGAAATCCTGGTGCAGGATAATCGCGCCCAGTTCCTCGTCTCACCCGACATCCAGAATAACGTTCCGGAGCGCCCGGCGATCATCACCAACCCGGTGAGCGAAGAGGATCTCAACTCCGAACGCGAGCTGGTTACCAGCCTCTTCCTCATCAAGCAGGCCATTGCCGACCTCCACACCCCGGACAACAGCATCGGGGACCTGATGCTGAATACCGTCGCGACTACTCTGTCGCTGCCCTCGATTGGCTACGACGCGTTGCACGGCGTTGCGCCGGCCTCCCTTCATGACCAATGGTCGCTCAAGCTGGAAGACCATCTCAAGACCGAAGTCATCAAGCGTTCCGACATCATCGAGGTCGACTTCACCGCCCATGACGCGCGCTGGAGCCAGGAGTTTCTTTCCCGCTTGCTGAACCAGTACCTCGCTTTCCACGCTCGCATCTCGCACGACCCCCAGGCGGAACAGTTCTTCAACCAGCAATCGAAATTGCTGGAGACGCGCCTGCACGCCTCCGAAGAGGCGTTGCGCCAGTACGAGGTCCAGAACGGAATAACCGACATTACCGAGCAGACTAACTCTCTCATCGATCGGATCTCGCAGCTCAAGCTTCAGCGCGACCAGAATGGCGCGCAATTCTCTTCGTCCCAGGAGCAAGCCGCGTTTCTCAAAGGCCTGCTTGAGCAAACCCCGGAGCACATCAGCAAGGAAACCCGATCGGTCCAGAACCTCGCGCTGCAGCAACTCAAGCCGCAGGTGATGCAACTCAAGACCGAGCGCGCCGATCTTCTGAGCCGCTATCAGCCGACCAGCGAGCGCATCCGGGAAATCGACGCCAAGCTCGCTGCGGCACAGCGCATCCTGGAGGCCGAGGATCATCTCGAAGTCCAGGAGAGCAGCACCGATCTGAACCCCGTGTGGGTGACGATCAAGTCCGACCTGGGCCAGGCGATGGCGCAGGCCGCATCAGCCCAGGCTTCCCAGGTGACGTTGAACAACGAGATTGCGCAAGGCGATCAGCAACTGGCTGCCATGGCGAATGCCGGCATCGAGATGGATCGCCTGCAGCGTCGCGTGGATACCGACAAGGAAGCCTACACCGCTTATGTGCGCAAGGCGGAAGAGGCGCGCGCCGCGCAGGGCCTCAACGCCAACAAGATCCTCAACGTCAGCATCGCGCAGGAACCCCTGCTTCCGATGAAGCCGAAGTTCCCGATCGTGTGGCTCAACCTGATCGTGGGGGCTGTGCTCGCGGTTACCGCCGGATTGTCCGCCGCTTATTGGGAAGACCGGCGCGACCCGCGCGTGTACTCGCCGTTTACCATAGCTGAAGTCACTGGACTCAGCACTGTTGCCGTCGTCCAGGACGAGGGTTGACACGATGTACTATCGGCATTTCAACCTCAACGGCGCACCGTTCCAGTTCACTCCATCGGGTGCCGTGCTCTACCAGAGCAAGTCGCACACCGAGGCGCTCGCCGCCCTGGAATGGGGAGTTCTGCACGAACCCAGCGGTCTGACTCTTCTGGTCGGTGAGCCCGGTACCGGCAAGACCACGCTTGTCTGCTCGGTCCTGGAACGTCACTTCGAGCACGTCCGAATTGCGTATATCGGCAATCCCAAACTCAACTTCGATGAGATCCTGTCGGTAATCGGCCGGCAGCTCGGAATCGAGTTCACCGCGCCGGGGCGCCTGGCGCGCCTCGATGCTCTCGATCGCTACCTGGAGGCGCACGCGCGCCGCGAACGCGTCACCGTCATCATCGATGAGGCGCAGGTGCTGCCCGATGAAGTCATCGAGGAGCTGCGACTACTCGCGAATTGCGGGCCTGGTCGATCGACTGCGCTGCGCTTCATCTTCGTCGGCCAGCCGGAATTTCTCCATCGCCTGACCTCAGTCGGGTTGCGTCAGCTCAACGAGCGCATCGGCGCGCGCGCGATGCTGAACCCGCTACAGCCCGGAGAAATTCGCGAGTACATCGACTTTCGCCTGAAGACTCGCGGCGGTACCGCTGCGGAAATTTTCGCCGGCCGCGCGCTAAGACATATCGCGGATCACTCCGGCGGCATCCCCCGCAAAATCAACGTCCTCTGCCACAACGCGATGCTGCTGGCGTACTCGCAAAACCGCAAACGCGTGAGAATGGCGCAGGCATCCACCGCGGTCGCTGAATACGAGAACCTGTTCTCCGCCAATTCCGCCGCGCAGGAGCCCGCGCAGCCTTCGCGTCTCGTGCGCCTGTGGCCTCGCGGCCGGACCTTGGGCGCCGCCGCTATCGTGGCTGGCATCGCTGCCGCGGCCATCCATATGTACCCGTCGTCCGCGGGATATGTCGCCAATCGCCCGCTCGCTCTGCCTGCTGCGGCCGTTAGCAAGCCCGACGCGAAAGACTCCTCTACGGCCATGCGCGCATCGGCATCCGAAACTGTCGTGACCTATCGCTCCCGTCCCTCGTTGCTGGAGGGAGCGCTATCCCTGCCGGAAGCAAATGCAAGCACTGATTTGGCGCCGCCGGCCCGGCGCCCCACGGTCAAAGGCAAGCTGCGTCAAATTCGAGTTCAGTTCGGCGACACGATTGCCATTATCGCCGAGCGCTACCTCGGATCGCGATACAAGGCCGACGAGATCATTGCGCTGAATCCTCAATTGCCTGATGCAAACCGGATCTTTCCCGGCGATGTCGTTTATCTGCCCGAAACCGGGATGTCCAATCCAGGGGAGTAGAGAGCGTGGGCAAATATTACCAAGCGATCAAGCGTGAGCCGCCGAAAGGAATCTTCTTTCGAAATGGCCCTCGGGCCGCTTCGCAGACACAGGAGCTGCACGCCGCGGCCGCCGCAGTCGTGATGAATTCCGGATCCCTGGTTCCCCAGCCGTACCTGCCTGAAACGCCGGGATCCCTCGCCAGGGCCGCATCCTTGCGAAACCTTAGCGAGCGCGTCGCACCCCAGGCCGCCGTCGATCGCTCGACCCGGTTGCTGGTGAGCGGATGCCGTCCGGGCGAAGGCACTTCGACCATCTCTGCCGCGCTCGCGATCGATCTGAGCCAGCGCCTCAACATGCGCACGCTGGTAGTCGATGCGAACTTGCGCAGTCCGACCCTCCACCGGGTGTTCGAGCATCCCAACCGCAAGTCTCCCGCGCTGGTCCTGAATGGAGCGCTCCAAATCCAGTCTACGGCCTGGCCGAAGCTGGATCTCGCGAGTTGCTGCTTCGACGGCGATGACCGCCAGCGCGAGGACTCGATACAGCAGCTCGAGGCGCTGATGGGCAGTTACCCGGCCTCGATCGTCGACTTGGGAGTCGTGCGGCTGGATGCACGCACGCTGCCGCTGGCCCGCGCCAACGATCCGATCGTTCTTGTCGTTAGATACGGACTCACCGAGCGTACCGAACTTTCAACCACCGCTGCCTCGTTACGAGCAGCCAATCGCGCCGTCGCCGGCGTGATCCTGAACGGCGCAACCCAAACTTCCTCTAGATCTCCATGGAGAGTGTTTCGGCAATGAGTGAATTGAACCTCAGCACGCACCACGGGCACTCACACGATGGCCTCAACGGCGCGACCCACGCGCGCAGGAAACTGCGCGGGGTGGGAGTGGTAGGCCTCGGCTATTGGGGCCCCAATCACATCCGCAATCTCTATCACCTGCAATGCGCGGAACAGGTCTACGCCTGTGACCTCGACACCAGGCGGCGCGAACACATCCGCAGCCTGTATCCCGGCGTGGCGCCCTTGGTCGAATTCCAGGATCTGCTCGGCCGCGACGATGTCGAGGCGATCGTGGTCGCCACTCCCGTCAGTGCGCACTACTCAATGGCGCTCACCGCTTTGCGGCGCGGCAAGTCGGTCCTGGTCGAGAAGCCCTTGGCCATGTCACGGCGCGAGGCGCTCGATCTCATCAAGACCGCGCGCGAGCACCATTGCGTGCTGATGGTGGGGCACACCTTCGAGTACAGCGCGCCGGTGCGAAAAATCAGCGATTTGCTCGCGAGCGGCGAGCTCGGCGAAGTCTTCTACATCAGCTCGACGCGCGCCAACCTCGGGCTCTTTCAGCGCGATGTAAACGTCGCCTGGGACCTGGCCACCCACGACATCTCGATCATTACGATGTTGATGGGACGCGCGCCGATCGCGGTGAGCTGCCAGGGCCAGAGTCACTATCGCGACCGCACCGAGGATGTCTGCCTGCTTACGCTCGACTTCGGTAACAACGTGGTCGCCTTTGTCCACGTCAGTTGGCTCGATCCAAACAAGATTCGCCGCACCACTATCGTGGGCTCGCGCAAGATGCTGGTCTACGACGATACCGCGACCCAGGAAAAGATCCGCATCTACGACAAGGGTGTGACCGTGCACCCCTACTACGAGACGTTCGGCCAATTTCAGCTTTCCTATCGATATGGCGACATTCATGTTCCGCGCATCGAGGAAACTGAACCGCTCAAGGTCGAGTGCGAACACTTTGTCGATTGCATCCTGAGCGGTGCCACTCCTCTGACCGACGGTATGAGCGGGCTGCGGGTCGTCAGCGTGCTCGAGGCGGCGAACGAATCTCTGAAGAGCGGCGGCCGGCCGGTGCCGGTGGCCCGCCCGGAAGATGAAATCGATGAATAACGGCTCGCTTCCATCGAACGTTTGCGTCGCTCCCGACGTCCGCCTCGGCGAGCGGGTTCGACTGGCCGCGTTCGTCAACCTCTATGGATGCGAGGTCGGTGACGACACGCGCATCGGCGCTTTCGTCGAGATACAGCGCGACGCCAGGATCGGACGAAGCTGCAAAATATCCAGTCACACCTTCATTTGTTCGGGAGTGACGTTAGAGGACGAAGTATTCATCGGGCACGGGGTCGTGTTCATCAACGATCGTCATCCCCGCGCTACCAACGAAGGCGGCGCCTCAAAACAGGACGGCGACTGGCTATTGGAGCCGACCATCATTCGCAAGCGAGCTTCTATCGGCAGCGGCGCGATCATTATGTGCGGAGTCGAAGTAGGCGAGGGCGCGATGGTCGGTGCGGGTGCGCTCGTGGTCCGCGATGTGCCGCCTCACGCGCTGGTAGCCGGAAGTCCGGCCCGCGTCTTCAGGCAACTAACCAACGGAGACAACCAGGCCGAAAGGACCAGGTAATGAAAATCAAGTTCGTAGATCTTGCAGCTCAGAACGAAGAAATTCAGTCACGGGTCAACGATGAATTGGCGCAGATTCACAGCAAGACCGCCTACATCGGGGGCCCGCACGTGTCCGCGTTCGAAGAAGAGTTCGCTGACTTCCTCGGTTGTCGCCGCGTAGTCGGGGTCGGAAGCGGTACTGACGCGCTGCGGCTCACCCTGCTCGCGCTTGGGATAGGCGCAGGCGATGAGGTCATCACCACCCCGATGACCTTCATCGCCACCATTGAAGCCGTCCTCCAGACCGGCGCGACGCCGGTGTTCGTGGATATAGATGAGGTGACGGGGAATATCAGCCCCGATGCCGTCCGGCGCTATCTTGATGACCGGAAATTCCAGACGGCGAACGGACCCAAAGCCATTCTGCCGGTTCATCTCTATGGACGCCCGGCGGAGATCGTTGCATTGCGCGAGTTGGCGGATGAGTTCCGCTTGCATCTGGTCGAGGATGCGTGCCAGGCGCATGGCGCGCGGCTCCTGACCGAGTCCGGATGGCGCAGCGCCGGAACCTTCGGAGTCGCTGGATGCTTCAGCTTCTACCCGGGCAAGAACCTCGGCGCGTGGGGTGAAGCCGGAGCGGTCGTGACCAACGACGCCGGGCTGGCGGACCATGTCGCGTCGCTTCGCGATCACGGCCGCATGTCGCACTACGCCCACGATCGAATCGGCTACAACGCGCGGCTCGATGCGGTCCAGGCCGCCGTCCTGCGCGCGAAACTCGAGCGCCTACCGGCGTGGAACCAGCGCCGGCGTGAGATCGCGGGAGAGTATCGCGAGCTCCTGCATTCGGCTCCGGTCACACTCCCCTTTGATACCGAGGGAAGCGAGTCCTGCTATCACTTGTTCGTTATCAGAAGTGAGGAACGCGATCGGATCCGGCAGGCGCTGCTAAGCAATGAAATCGAATGCGGGATCCACTACCCACTTCCGCTTCACCTTCAGCCCGCGTGCGTGACGCTCGGCCATAAGCCCGGAGACTTTCCGGCCAGCGAAAGATTCGCGGACACGATTCTCTCGCTGCCCATGCATCCGCACCTGGCGCGCTCCGACGTCGCTCGCGTCGCGCGGGTCGTCGCCGAAACCCTGGCCCGGAAACCGATCTCGCTCGCTGGCGGACATCACCGAGGCACCCCCGCGGCTACCCCGCTTGCCAACGGAAACTGAGGGATGTTCGCCAGCGAGCTTCGAAAACAGAAGGTGCTGTTCGCGATCGCGGACACCATCGCGCTCTTCGGCGCCTTCATCTTTGCCCTCTCACTTCATGATCCGTCCAACGGCATGGAGTCGCGCCTCCTCGCGACCAATCCTCTCCTGCTCGCGACCGGTACTGCCCTGGTCGTCGGCTTGTGGGTGCTGGTTTTCCGCGCCTGCAACCTCTACCAGCTGCGCAACGGCGGAGTGAAAGAAGCGATCGCGATCGCCAAGGCGTGTTCGATAGCCTCCCTGCTCACCCTGGGCCTCGATTTTCTCGCCCACATCCAGGTCTCGCGAATCACCGTGCTCATCGGGTTCGTGCTGAGCGTGCCGATGGTTGCCGTGATGCGGACCCTCCTCCGCGAGGGTATCCGCGGCTTTTACGCCGGGCCCTCCATCGCTACGCCGCTGATCGTGGTCGGCTTCAATCCCGTCGCGCACTATCTGTGCGAACAGATTCGCGACCAGCTTACTCAGTACGAACTGCTCGGGTTCGTCGATGACGACGCGCAGGGACGCCAGTTTGAAGGACTGCCGGTGGTCGGCAGGCTCGATCAACTCGGCGATTTGTCGAGGATCTACCCTGGTCTGGAAGTGGCCGTCGCCATGCCCGAGGCGCCAATCGAGATGCAGGAACGCATCGTGCGCATCTGTGAAGAGAATCGCATGCGCTGGTGGATGGTCCCTTGGATTCTGCGTTCTCCCGGGGGCGTGCGCGTCGAGGTCCTGGGTGTGCTGCCCCTTCTCAGTCCCCGTGGCTCCAACCTCGAAGGTCTCAACTTCGCAATCAAGCGATCGTTCGACCTGCTGGTTTCCACCACGCTGCTGTTGATCGCGTCCCCGGTCCTCATTCTCACCGCGCTGGCGGTCCTGCTGTTTGACGGGAGCCCGGTTCTGTTTCGTCAAACGCGCGTGGGAATTCGCGGACGCCACTTCGAGATGCTCAAATTTAGAACCATGCGGGTCGCATCCGGCGACGCTCCGCATCGCGAGTACGTCCGCGAATGGATTGCCAACAAGGATACTGTCACCCGGGAGAACCCGCGCGCAGGCAAGGTCCACAAGCTGGTTGCGGACAACCGAATAACACGGGTTGGCCGAGTCCTGCGCCGCTTCAGCCTCGATGAGCTCCCGCAGATCATCAACGTGATTCGCGGCGAAATGAGCCTGATCGGTCCGCGGCCCGCGCTGCCCTACGAGACCGAATTATACGAGTCGTGGCATCGCAGGCGCCTCGACGTGATCCCGGGTATCACCGGCCTGTGGCAAATCAGCGGACGAAACCATCTCTCGTTCGACCAGATGGTTCGGCTGGACGTTCAATACATGGAGAACTGGTCTTTCGTTTCGGATCTGCGCATTCTCGCGCGCACGGTCCCGGTGCTGTTGCGAGGCTCCGGCGTATGAGTAACAACCAGCCTCCATCAGCATCCTCCGACGCTTCGCACTCGAACCTCTGGAGCGCGTTTGCACAGAGCGTGCGCGACAACGTCGTGGCCGAAGTTGCCGTACAGGTGTTGCGCTTCGGCGGCATGATCGTGCTGGCGCGCGCGCTCCGCCCGGATGACTTTGGAATTTTCAGGGTTCTGCTGGTCATTTCGGCGTTTGCGATGCTGGTCAACGAATCCGGCATTCCCGACGCGTTGATTCAGCGCAAAATTGTCACCGACGACCATCTGAATACCGGCTGGTGGCTGAGCATCGCGCTCGCCGGGTTTTCCGCCACGGTCCTGTACGCGATCGCTCCCTTCATCGCGCATGCAATGGGAATGGCGGAGTTAACCTCGGGTGTTCGCCTTCTGTGCATTCCGATTCTGCTGGAAGGGACCGCCGTAACCGCTAATTCTCGCCTGCGGCGTGCGCTGAGATTCAGCGCGTTGGCGGCTGCCGACGTCGTTGGCGAAGCTGCTTTTCTTATCGTCGCGCTGGCGATGTTGTGGAATGGCCTGCCGCGCTGGAGTCTTCCCGCGGGTCTCGGCGCCCGTTTCGCTTTCCACGCCGCGGTGGTGTGGTTTGCGGATCCCCGCTTGCCGAACGGCGTACCCCGGGTACGGGCTGCGCGCGACCTGGCGCGATTTTCGTCCAGCGTACTCGGCGGAAGAATCATCTATGTGCTGTCGGCGAACATGGACTTCATCCTGGTCGGACGCCTTCTCGGTAGCACCGCCCTCGGGTTTTACTCCATGGCTTGGGACCTTCTCCGCTTCATTCCTGATCGCCTCTACAAGGTAGCTGGTCGGGTAACGCTCCCGGCCTTCTGTCGTTTGCAGGACGATAACCTGCAGCTGGCTCGCGCCTATCGTGAGTTCTTTGGCTACCTC